>CAYMSU010000213.1:0-10280 GCA_964393165.1 uncultured Enterobacteriaceae bacterium | reverse complement strand
CGAAGACCACGTTCGGGAGCCGCCACCTGTGGGCCTGCAGACGGCTGCGGCCGAAGACCACGTTCGGGGGCGGCCGCCTGTACGCCCGCAGACGGCTGCGGCCGAAGACCACGTTCGGGAGCCGCCACCTGTGGGCCTGCAGACGGCTGCGGCCGAACGCCTCGTTCGGGAGCGCGCCCCTGTACGCCCGCAGACGGCCGCGGCCGAAGGCCACGTTCGGTGGTGCGCGCCCGTGGGCCTGCAGACGGGTGCGGCCGAACCCCACGTTCGGTGGCGCGCGCCTGTGGGCCAGCAGACGTCTTCGGCCGAACCCCACGTTCGGGACCGGCCGCGTATGGGCCTGCAGACGGCTGCGGCCGAAGACCACGTTCGGGAGCCGCCACCTGTGGGCCTGCAGACGGCTGCGGCCGAAGACCACGTTCGGGAGCGCGCCCCTGTACGCCCGCAGACGGGTGCGGCCGAAGACCACATTCGAGGGCGGCTCCCCGTAGGCCTGCAGACGGCTGCGGCCGAAGACCACGTTCGGGAGCCGCCGCCAGTGGGCGAGCGGCAGCGCACGAGCTCCGACATCCACGGCAGGGCGAGCAGCTCGGGCACGTCGGGCCGGCGGATCGAGAAGGGCGGCAGGCTCGGCGACCCGATGGCGGCGTAGCCCAGCAGGCGACCAGGAAGGGGCCAGATCACGCCAGAGGGCTGCCCCCGCCCGCCCCTCGGTCCGTCGCCGTCCCGCTCGGAGGCGCCGCTGTTCCGCGGCCCCCGGCTGAGGCCAGCTGCCCGTCGGTTGCGCGGGCCGAGCGCCGAGCGCAGTGCCACCCCCGTCCCCCACCTTGACGGATCGGCGGGTATCCTGCATCGCTCGCGACCGACAGAAGCCTCGGAGGAGACGTGAACGACGCAAGCGGCCCGATCTCCGCGCTCTTCCTCACCGTGCTGGCGTGCGCTCCCCAGGGAGAGGCCGTCCGCCACGACCATCCGGCACCGCGCTTTCGCGGGCACGAAACCGTCGAGGTCCTCGTTCAGGGCGTCGATCCCCGGATTGACCTGGTTGTCGTCGTCGACACGCGGCCTGGCGAGCAAGTGAAGGACTTCCTCGCGAAGCTGCCGGCCCTCGCCCGGATCTTGACCGACGGAGGGAGCGACGTACACGTGGCGCTCTCGGGCGGGACCCTCGGAAGCGAGCTCACCGCCGTGACCTGGGTGCCGCTCGACGAACCGCAGGCCGCGCGTGAGCTCGCCGATGCCGTGCTGCCCGAGGCCGGGCGGTACGCACCCGTCGAGGCCGCCTTGGCCGTCCTCGAGGATCCCGACCGAGCACCCGGCTTTCTACGGCCAGACAGCTCGGTCCACGTGCTCGCCGTAGGCGACGGGCCCGTCGACGACGAGGCGTCGACGCCAGACGAGCTGCTCGAGGCGCTCGACACCCTCGTCGCGGGGCCCGCCGCGGCGCCGCCACGCCGTCGCTCGTTCTCCGTCGTCGGCCGAGACCTGCCAGCCGCACACTTGCTTGCCGCCCGAGCGTCCGGCGGACACGCCTTGGTCGAGGACGAGGCCGGCTGGGCCGCCGCCCTCGATCGCCTCGGAGAGACCTACCGGGGCCTGAGGACCACCTTCGCCCTCGCGAACCGACCGGTGCTGCCGACCCTGCACGAGTCCTACCTCCAGTGGGACGACCCGTGGTGGGTGGTCCACTCCCTCGAGCCCGCGCCACCGGGCGGCACAGGCGACGACTATGTCTACCATCCCATCAGCAACACCCTGGAGCTGCTGACGGTGGTTCCTCGCCCCGGTGACCAGTTACAGGCCAGCTTCTTGCCCGCCCGCTGACGCGCGGGCTTGCGCGACCGCTACTTGCAGCCCGCCTTCCGCAGGTCCGTGCAGATCGAGGAGGTCTCGCGCTCCTGCTGCGTCCACTTCGTCTCGTCGCCCACCGCCATCACCTGCACGAACGCCGCCGTGAACGCCGCGTCAGCCCCGCCCGCCGGCACCTCGTCGTCGATCCCGCGGGTGCCGCCCACGTGGTCCTTGATGAACTCGCTGAAGCCGCCCCCGCGCGTCTTCACGTCCTTCAGCGCCGGCGCCGCCAGCTTGCTCCACGCCACCTGGTCGTGCGTGCCGAACACCAGGATCCGATCCGGCGTGTTCAGCGGCGGCGTGAGGTAGCCGAGCTGCTGCGTCCACTTGTCGCCCACGTTCTCGAGCACCTCGGTGCGCCCTGCCCTCGGCCACGCCAGGATGCTGCCGTTGTTCGCCAGGAACAGCGCTCCCAGGTACAGCTTCCGGCGCGGCTTCCGGATCAGCTCGACATCCACCTGCACCGGGTTGCACATCGGCACCTCGACGTAGGGCTGCGCCCGCTTCGGCGTCTCGTACTTCGTGCGCTCGCACCCCGACCGACCCTCGATCCGGGAGATCTTCACCTCGAGCATCGGCTGCGGGTAGACGTCGTTCGCCTCCCCCGACAAGGCGATGAGGCTCGTCTGCCGGGCGTGCAGCCCGATCTGGTAGGCCACGTTGAGCGCATCGTCGTTGTTGTTGCCCGCGAGCCGGTTGCGGCGCACGCCCTCGCTTCCCCAGATGTCGACCGTGCCCTGGGGCCCCGGCCGCACGTAGAAGTCCGCCGCGCCATTGTCGACCAGCTGCACCGTGCGCGAGAGGATCCGGTCCCCCTCGATCTGCTTCTCGATCTGCTTGGCGAGCGGCACGTTCTTGTTGATCTGCACCCGCACGCTCGTGGACTCGGTGCCCGGGGACTCGAGCACCGCGAAGTCTCCCTCGCGGATCGGATCCTTGACGTTGCCGATCAGGGTGCCCGAAGCCGACAGCGCGCTGGCCTGCGACAGGCGGACCCGCGCCTTCGGCTTCTTCGCGTCGTCTTCGAACACGCGCACGACCGCATCCTTGTTCCAGCCCGGCATGGCCGGGCCCTTGAAGTCGACCTTGTTGCGCGAGACGTTGGTGACGGTCCACGACAGCTCACGCTGCACCACGCTCGTGCCGAACACCTTGCGGTCGAGCTGGCCCTCGAAGGTCGCGACCTGGAAGCTCCGCTGCGCCGCGATCCACTTCGGGATGCTCTGCGTGAGCTGCTCCCACGACCCGTCGGGCCGAGCCTGGATCGAGCGGATCAGCGCGTCGGTGAAGATCCCCTGCCCGTTGCGCTCGAGGGCCGAGGTGCCGTCCTGCGCGGCGGTGACCACCACGAACCCGTCGAGCGCGTCGGGCTGGTAGTCCGCCGGCGACGCGATCTCGAAGTCCCCGGAAGGCGCCAGGCGCTCGACCGCTTCCACCCGACGCTCCCGCGCATCGTCGTCGGGAGTGTCCTCCCCGGGCACGCCGCGGGTGGTGGTGCCCGAGTTGCAGGCGTCGACCAGCACCGTGACGTTCTTCGTGCGCTTGTGCAGCTCCGACAACAGCTGGTTGAACTCGTCGTCCAGGATGTCGGGGGTGCCCTTGGGGGCGCGGCTGTCGTGCAGCAGGATGGTCTCGTCCATCCCGTCGGTCTCGTCCGTGCTGCCGGTCTGATCCTTCACCTGCGAGCCATGGCCGGCGAAGAAGTAGACCACCGTGTCGCCCGCCTTCGCCCGGTGGAGGTGCTCCCGCCACGCCCGGAGGTAGTTCTCGCGCGTGGCCCCCTTGTCGAGGAGCATGCACACGTTGTCCTCGGGGAACCCGTACTGCTCGAGGAGAAGCTGGCGGATGCGCTTCGCGTCGTTCGGCGGACCGACGAGGTCGATCGACTTGCCCCCGGGCTTGGCGAGGTAGTCCCCCACCCCCACCAGCAGGGCGATCTTGCGCTCCCCGGCCGAGCCGACGAGCGGGGCGGACTTCGCGAGCGCGTCGCAGTCCGAGAAACCGAAGGCCGCGGAGGCCAGCGCCCAGAGGATCATTGGCAGTTCTCCAGATGACAGATGCGGGACAGATCGCGGGTTCCCGGACGGGAGCCCGGCAGGGTCTCCCACTCCTCGATGATCTTCCTGTGCCGCCAGCACGCGCGCACGCGCTGGGTAGCGAAGCCGGCCCACTTCTCGAGACTCGTGCCGGCGAGGTCGCCCTTGTTGTACCAGGTGAGGAACTGGTACTCGACGCCGGAGTCGCGTTCGCCAGCATCCACCTGTGCAAACTCGTCCCACTGGGCCCGCTCCGCGGCCGACAGGGACTCCCAGTCGGCGTCGCCCCCGTGGCTCCCGAAGACGACGTAGCGATCGGGATCGATCACCATGTAGGTGTGCCCGCTCGTGTCGCCGGCGTTGCGCGTGACGAGCATGTCGCCCGTCTGCAGCGGCTCCCCGAGGCAGCTCTTCCAGTGCGCGGTCATCAGGTGGGGCTTGTTGGCCAGCGTGCGGGTGGTGGCGAAGCCGGCCCGAAAGTCCCCGTCGGTGAACAGCATGCAGCCGCGCTCCTCGTCGTGGAACGCGCGCAGCCGGGCCTGGTAGTCGGCATGGGACTCCCCCCGCAAGCGCGGGGGCAGCGGCAGCCGCTCGTCGCCGTTGCAGGCCCGGGTGTAGACGAACCACATCGACGTGGAGCAGTCGATCCCCGGCCCCTCGGACAGCTCGGCGGTGTCCCGGTCGAAGTCGAACGGCCGCTCCCAGCAGGTCTTGCCCGGCCACTCCCGCTCCGAGCGGCGGCTCGTGCCGTTGATCGCCTCGCTGCCGTGCGCCCAGCACTGGGCATAGGGCAGACCGTCGGTCCGCTCGTAGTCGACGAGCCGCTCGGCGTTCTGCAGGACCTTGTACAGCAGGGCGTTGGGATTCGCGGGCAGGTACGGGGTGATGTCGAAGCCGTTGAGGGTGAGCTCGCGCCGGCGCTCGGACGGATCCCGCGACAGCGACGTGGGCCGCGACCGGTTCGCCTGCACCCGGAAGGGCAGGTGCACGCGGGTCCACTCGCCCTCGGCGGGGGCGCTCCCGCCGGACCGCCCCCCGAGGCTGCGCGAGGAGGACGACCAGCTCATCAGCTCCGCGAAGTGGACCCCCGAGCCCTTCGGCGCCCCGTAGACCAGCACGTGCTCGGTGATGTCGAGGGGCGGCGTGGACCGCAGGCCCGGATCCCGCCCGGGCCGCTGCAGCGGGAAGCGATGGGACTTGCCGGGCCGCAGCACGACCGGCTGGCCGTCGAACGGGAAGCCGAGCAGCGTGCCGTCGTTGCCGAGGATCACCCCGCCGACCTCGACGGGCCCCTCGGCCGACGCGGGCAGCGCGACCTCGATCTGCCAGCGCCAGCACATGGGCACGACCTGCTCGACGTTGGGCGGAGACTGCACCCACTCGCCCTCGGCGCAGGGGCTCTGCAGATCCTCGTCGACGGGGACCATCTGCACCTGCAGCGGCCCGGTCGGCACGTCCATGGCGAGCAACGCGGCCTGCTGGCCGTGGCGCAGCAGCCGGTCGACGAGCGCGTCGTCCACCTCGTCGAGGCTCTCGCCCTCGACGTTGTTGCGCACGCGGCCCTCGGGCCCCACGATCTGGTAGGCCTCCCCCGTGCTCGCCGCGTTGCGCCGCACGATCCAGTCGCCGTCGGGCCGGAGGTCGAGGCGGGGCCCCGCGTCGGGGTCCTTGCCGATCCGCCGGGTGAGCGCGCGCACCCGCTTGGGGATGAGCGCCTCGGGACCCACCCCTTCCTCGAAGTGCACCGAGATCCCCCCCTCGGGGATCACGAACTCCGTCATCTGGGATCCGCGGCGTGCCTTGTCGGGCTTGTCGAAGATCGGCGTGTCTCGCGCCCCGAACAGCCCCGGGACCTGGATCGACCGGGCCGCGACCTTGGTGTGCAGGCGGTCGGAGAGCGCCTCGTAGGTCGGGCGCGCGGGGAGGATCGAGGTGAGCGCGTGGGTGAACACCCCGTGGCGCTTGTTCTCGAGGGCCGCGCCGAGCCGAGCCCCGTCGAGGACGACGAGGTTCGGGGGCCCCGTGCGGGCCCACCGCGGCGCGCCGTCCCCGAGACCGAGGGAGCTCGCCGGCACGTCGGGATGCTCGGAGATGCGGCGGCCCGCGAACCGGCCGACGAACTTGGACTCCCCGTGGTCGGGCTCGGTGCCCGCGTCGACGATCAGCGTGACGTGCGACGCCCGCCGGCTGAGATCCTGCAGGTGCAGGTGCAGGTCGTCGTCGAGCATGAGGCCGTCGGACAGCGCCCACGCCTCGTCCCAAGGGTCGGGCTCGTCGTGGTTCGCATCGCTCACGAGCACGCCTGCGCCCGCGAAGTACACGACCACGGGCTCCTCGCGCGACACCGCCTCCCGCATCTGCGACAGCGCCCCCGCGACGCCCTGGAGCGACGCCGCGCGGCCAGTGAGCCTCACCACGGCGGTGTCGGGGAACCCGTAGGTGTCTACCAGCAGCTCCGTCACCGCCTCGACGTCGCGCACCGTGGCGGGCAGGGAGGGACCCCCGGGCGACGCCGGCGCCCCGATCAGCAGGGCGCGCCCGCTCGCCGCGGACGTCGCGGGGAGAGCCAGGGCGAGGGCCAGCAGGGCCAATTGTGCGAATCGCAACGAACCTCCTCGGCGCGGCACCCTACTACAGGTTGACTTCCGGCTGAGCGCGGTCCACTGTCCCGCCGATGCTGCGCCTGATGCTCGCGTTGCTGCTGCTGCACCCCTCGGTGGCGCTCGCCGCCCGCTGGGCCGTCGTCGTCGGCGTGGGCGACTACGAGGATCCCGCGCTGCCCGACGTGGCCCACGCCCGGGCCGATGCGGAGGCGATCCGGGACTGGCTCACCACCGTGGGCGGGGTCCCCGCGGCCAACCTGCAGCTGCTGCTCGACGAGGGCGCGCCCAGCGTGGTCGAGGCCGACGCGGGGCAGCCGATCCGGGCGAGCCGGGCGAACCTGCTCGACGTGGTCGCGCGGTGGCTGCCGGAGCGCGCCGCGGCCGACGACACCGTGTTCTTCTACTTCGCGGGCCAAGGCATGGTCGACGCGCAGGGCGCGCCCGTGCTGCTGCCCCGCGACGCGCGACGCGCCCTGCCCGCCGACACCGGCCTCCTGGCCGCGCGGCTGCGGGCCGAGCTGCCCGGCACGCCTGTCGTCTGGCTCGACACCTCCTTCGGGGGCCGCGGCGAGGCGCTGCCGCCCCCCTCCCCCGACGTACGCCCGGATCTCGAGCGCCTGGCGGGGCCCGGGCTCACCTGGCTCGCGAGCGGCACCCTCGACGCGCCCGCGCAGGAGGCCCGGGGCCAACCCCAGGGCGCGTTCACCGACGCCCTGCTCGATGCGCTGCGCACGTCCGACGGGCGGCTCGAGGCCACCTGGGTGCTCCTCGCCCAGGCGCTGCGCGGGTACCCTCCGCCCTTCGCAGCCACGCGCCTGCCGCCGGAGTTTCCGCTGGCCGACACCTCGGCCGTCACCGCGATCCCCCGAGTGGTCCCCCAGGCCGGCCACGGCGACGCGGTGCAGGCCCTGGCCTGGCATCCGTCCCGATCGTGGCTCGCCTCGGCCGACGCCACGGGGATCGTACAGGTCATCGACGTCGACGCGGAGGAGATCCGCACCCGGCTCGTCAGCGGGCGCCGCGGGGTGCTCGGCCTCGCGTTCGACGCCACCGGCGACCTGCTGTTCGCCGTCGGGCGTGACGCGGTGGTGCGCGCCTGGGATCCCGCCGACGGCACGCTCGTGTGGGAGCATGCGCTGTCCGCGTTCGACGAGCTCACGCGGGTGGCCCCGCTCGGCGACCGCGTAGCGGTGGGCACCGCCAAGGGCAAGGTGGTGGTGCTCGCGGCGCAGACGGGCGAGCACCTGGCCACCTGGCGGATCGGGGCGGGCACGGGGCAGTTCGGGCCCACCGTCACCCGGGGGCTCGCGTGGCGCCCCGACGGCCGGGCGGTGGCGAGCGCGGCCGCCAACGGCGAGCTGTCACGGTGGGGCCTGCTCGGGCCCGAGGGCCGGGCGAGCAAGCTCGTGCACCAGGAGCGGCTCCGCGAGCACGGGCCAGCGCTGCACGACGTGGTGTGGGCGGGCGAGCACCTACTCACGGGGAGCGCGGACGGGCTGGTGGAGGTGTGGCCGGCCTCCGGCGAGCCGCGCCCCGGGGCCGGTCCGCTCGCAGTGCTCCCGAGCAACGGCTTCGCGGTCCAGCACCTCGCGCTGCGGCCGGGGGCGCCCGAGATCGCGGTCGTGGCTGACGACGTGCGGCTGTGGGCGTTCGAGGCGGAGGGCCCGCCGCGGTCGCTGCCCACCCCCGTGCGCACGACCGCGGTCACCTGGACCGCCGACGGCACCCGCCTCGTGACCGGCCACGCCGACGGCCAGCTCAAGCTGTGGGATGCGGAGCGCGGCGAGATCGTGGGCCGCCTGCCGGGCCAGCCGCTCGCCGTCGAGGGCCTCGCGGTGGCCGACGAGGCGGGCCTGCTCGCGGTGGTGGGGGATGGCGGGGCCCACCTGTGGTCGCTCACCGAGGGCCGGCTCGCCCACCGCCTGACCGGCTTCGACGGGGCGATCACCGCGGCCCGCTTCCTGGGCGGCGAAGACGGTGCGCTCGTCACCGGCGGCGCCGACGGGACCCTGCGCTGGTGGTCCGCCGACGAGGGCGAGGAGCTCGGCCGGATCGGCACTCGCGCCGCGGTGCAGGCGCTGCACGTCGACGGCGACCGACTGTTCGCGGCCAGCGGCGAGGACGTGCTCGTGGTGGGGCCCGACCGCGCGATCCGGCACCGCTGGTCGGCCACCGCCCCCGTCGACGACCTCACCGTCTGCGACCCGACCGCGGGCGTGGTGGTCCTCACGGACGGACGGGCCAGCGTGCGGGGGGTCGCCGACGGCCGCCGCACGTCCCCGCGCCGCAAGGCCTCGGTCCTCGGCTGCCCCCCGGATCGCGAGCGGCTGCACGTGGGCCGCGGAGGGGGGCCCGTGCTCGCGTTCACCCCGGACCGGCTGAAGCTGCGTCCGAAGGAGGCCATGGGCGTCAAGGGCCTGCTGCGCGATCCCGCCGGGTTCCTGCTCTCTCGGGCGCGCCCCTCGGAGCTCGCCTTCCACCCCTCCGAGCCGTGGCTCGTGGCCGGCGCCGAGGGCACCGCCACCCGGGTGTTCGATCTGGAGGCGAACAAGGTCCGCCTCGTGCTCGACACCTACGGCGCCCGCACGGTGGCGTTCCACGCCCCCGGCCGGCTCGTGCTCACCGGCAGCACTGACGGCACGGTCCAGCTGTGGGACGACGAGACCGGCGCCAAGCTCGCGACCCTGGTGGCGCTCGGCGAGGAGTGGCTCGTGTGGACGCCCGACGGGCTGTTCGACGGGTCCCCCGAGGGCCAGCGCACGCTCTTCCGCTGGCGGATCGGGGAGACGCTGCACGCCCCGTCGAAGTTCCAGCGGGGGTACTATGCGCCGGGCCTGCTCGCGCAGCTCGCGCGGGGGGAGCGGCCTCGGGCGGTGCGCGACATCGCCAGCCTGTCGCCGCCGCCCAGGGTCTCGATCCTCTCTCCGGATCCGGGGGCGGTGCTCACCGAGGGCCGAGTGACCGTGCGGGTGCGCGTGGAGGATCAGGGGGGCGGGATCTTCGAGCCGCGCCTGTACCTGAACGGCCACCGGATCGCGGGCACCCGAGGGCTCGAGGCGCTCGAGGACGCCCCGCGCGACGACGACGTGCGGTTCTCGGTGGAGCTCACCGAGGGCTCGAACTTCCTGCGCGCGACCGCGTTCAACGGCGATGGGTCGTGGGAGTCGCTCGGCGACGAGATCACGGTCACGTGGGAGGCGCCGGTCACCGTGCCCCCCAAGCTGCACGTGCTCGCCGTGGGCATCGACCAGTACCGCAACCGGCGGCTGGATCTGGACTTCGCCCGCGACGACGCCGAGGCGGTGGCCGACTTCTTCGACGAGGGGCTGTTCGGCGAGGTCCGCACCCATGTGCTGGTCGACGACCAGGCCACCCTCGCCAACGTCCGGGAGGCGCTCGCCCGCGTGGCCGAGGAGGCCGCCCCCCGCGATGCGCTGCTGCTGTACTTCGCCGGCCACGGCGTGCTGGGGGGCGAGGTGTTCTACTTCCTGCCGTGGGACGTGTCCGTGGGTGACGACGAGGCGCTCGCCGCCTCGGGGCTGTCGCAGACGGAGCTCGGCGACGCGCTCGCGAAGATCCGGGCCACCAAGCAGCTCGTGGTCCTCGATGCCTGCCACTCCGGCGCAGCCGCCGCATCCACGCTCGCGGCCTCGCTGTCGCGCCGCTCCACGCCCGGCCTCATCCGGGCCCAGTCCAGGCTCGCCGACAGCACCGGCGCGTTCCTCATCGCAGCGTCGACCGACCAGCAGGTCGCGCACGAGATCCCCGAGCTCGGCCACGGGGTGCTCAC
>CAYMSU010000212.1:4177-10282 GCA_964393165.1 uncultured Enterobacteriaceae bacterium | reverse complement strand
ATGTCGGCGCGGGTGGCGGTGGCCACCCTCGGCAAGCTCGGCGAGGTCGAGCCCGAGCCGCAGCCCGAGGAGGGGATCACCTGGGCGCCCAAGATCGACAAGGCGGACGGGCGGCTCGACTTCGCGCAGCCGGCGGCAGCGCTGGACCGCCGGGTGCGGGCGATGACGCCGTGGCCGGGGGGCTTCGTCGACTGGGACCAGGGGCCGCTCAAGCTCCGCGTGGTGCGGCCGCGCGCGAGCACGGGGGAGCCCGGCACGGTGCTCTCGGTCGATCCGCTGGTGGTCGCGTGCGGCGAGGGGTCGCTGGAGCTCGTCGAGGTGCAGGCGCCAGGCCGCAAGGCGGTGCCGGGAGCGGCGTTCGCGCGGGGGCTGCGGCTCGCGCCGGGCGCCCCGCTGCGCCCGTAGTCAGCCTCGCCCCACCACGGTGACCACCGGGGGCCCGAACAGCACGGAGCCCGGATCCCCGGCGGCCTCTGCCCAGGCCTGCGCGAAGGCGTCTGCCTGCGCGGGGGTCACGAAGCCTCCCGCGACCAGGGTGTGCCGGTGCTCGAGCACGAACCGCTCGACCCAGCGCCACGGGGGGCTCGCGGGCGGGCCTGCCATCATGTGGGGCCAGATCGCGACGTCGGCCAGGCCGGCGGCCGCGAACAGGCCGGGCAGCTTGGTCGCGACGAACAGGTCGCCCCCGCGGGCGGCGTAGGCCGTGCGGTAGGCCTCGATGACGTGATCGACGAGCGGCCGGCGCGGCCACAGCCCCATGCCGTGGTGGTTGTAGTCGTGGACGACCAGCGCGCCGCCGGGCACGAGGCCGCTCGCCAATCGCCTGATCAGGGCGGCCGTGGTGGGCAGGAACGACAGCACCCACCGCGCGACCACGAAGTCCCAGGGCCCCGCGAGGGTCGCCGCCGCGTCGTCGCCGAGCACGTCGGCCACCCGGACCTCGGCGCGGGCCCCCACCCGCTCCTGGGCGGAGGCCGCGGCCGCGGGGTCTTGCTCCAGGCCCACCACCGCGCCCGGGGCGGCGGCTGCGGCGAGGTCGGCGAGCAGCGCCCCGTTGCCACATCCCACCTCGAGCACCCGCATCCCCGGACGCAGCCCGAGGCGCTCGAGATCCGCGAGCAGCACCGGCCCCCAGAGCGCGTGCTGCTCCTCGAGGCGCGTCCACTCCTGCGCACTGTGCCCGAGCAGGTAGGCGCGATCCGTGGTCATCGGTCAGTTCACGATGCCGTTCTCGAGCATGTACGCCTCGAGGTCGCGGATACGGTCCCGCAGCTCCGCCGCCCGCTCGAACTCGAGCTTGCCCGCCGCCTCGCGCATGTCCTTGCGCAGCCGCTTGAGCAGGTTGGGGATCTTGCGCGGATCCTCGGGGAGCGGCTCGCTGGTGCGGGAGGGCTTGGGCCGCTCCGTGCCCACCTCGACGTAGTCGCCCGAGACCAGGGAGTGCAGCGGGGAGTCGACCTCGCGCCGGATGGTCATCGGCGTGATGCCGTGCTCCTTGTTGTAGTCCTGCTGGATCTGACGGCGGCGGCGCGTCTCGTCGATCGCCAGCTGCATGTTGCCGGACACCCGATCGGCGTAGAGGATCACGTGGCCGTTGACGTTCCGCGCGGCGCGGCCGATGGTCTGGATCAGCGACCGCTCGTTGCGGAGGAAGCCCTCCTTGTCGGCGTCGAGGATGCACACGAGGCTCACCTCGGGCAGGTCGAGGCCCTCCCGCAGCAGGTTGATCCCCACGAGCACGTCGAACTCGCCGAGGCGCAGGTCCCTCAGGATGTCCATGCGCTCGAGCGTGTCGATGTCGGAGTGCAGGTAGCGGACGCGCACGCCGAGCTCGAGCCAGTAGTCGGTGAGCTCCTGGGCCATCCGCTTGGTCAGCACGGTGACGAGCGCGCGCTCGGATCGCTCCGCCCGCAGGCGCACCTCGTGGAGCGCGTCGTCGACCTGGATCTGGGCGGGCCGCACCTCGATCGTCGGGTCGAGCAGCCCCGTGGGCCGGATGATCTGCTCGACGAGCTCGCCCTTGGCCTGCTCGAGCTCCCACGGGCCAGGGGTGGCGCTCACGTAGATCGCCTGCCCCACGTGGTCCATGAACTCCTCGAACTTGAGCGGGCGGTTGTCGAGCGCGCTCGGCAGCCGGAACCCGTGCTCCACGAGGACCTCCTTGCGCGCCCGGTCGCCGCGGAACATCCCGCCCACCTGGGGGATCGCGATGTGGCTCTCGTCGACCACGAGCAGCCAGTCCCGGGGGAAGTACTCGATGAGCGTGGGCGGGGGCTCGCCGGTGGCCCGGCCCGACAGGTGCCGGCTGTAGTTCTCGATGCCCTTGCAGCGGCCGATCTCGCGCACCATCTCGAGGTCGAACATCGTGCGCTGCTCGAGGCGCTGGGCTTCGAGCAGCTTGCCCCCGGCGCGGAGCTCCTGCAGGCGGTCGACCAGCTCCTGCTCGATGTTCTCGACCGCTCGCTCCAGCTTCTGCTTGGGTGTGACGTAGTGGGAGGCCGGGTAGATGGCCATCTTCTCGAGCTGGTCGAGCTTCTTGCCCCGCAGCGGGTCGATCAGCCACATGCCGTCGACCTCGTCGCCGAAGAGCTCGATCCGGATGGCCCGATCTTCCTCGTAGGCGGGAAAGACGTCGATCACGTCGCCGCGGGCGCGGAACGTGCCCCGGTGGAAGTCCGCCTCGTTGCGCTCGTACTGGATCTCGACGAGCTTCGCGAGGATGTCCTGCCGGGCGACCTCCTGGCCCTGCTCGAGGAGGAGCAGCATGCCCTCGTAGGCCTCGGCGCTGCCGAGACCGTAGATGCAGGAGACGCTCGCCACGATGATCACGTCGTTGCGCTCGAGGAGCGACTTGGTGGCGGCGTGGCGCAGGCGGTCGATCGCCTCGTTGATGAGCGAGTCCTTCTCGATGTACGTGTCGCTCGAGGGGACGTAGGCCTCGGGCTGGTAGTAGTCGTAGTACGACACGAAGTACTGCACGGCGTTGTTCGGGAAGAGCTTGCGGAACTCGCCGAACAGCTGCGCCGCGAGGGTCTTGTTCGGGGCGAGCACGAGCGTGGGCCGGTTGGCCTCGGCGATCACGTTGGCGACGGTGAACGTCTTGCCCGAGCCAGTGATGCCGAGCAGCACCTGGTGTGGCGCACCGCCCTGCAGGCCCGCGCTCAGCTTGTCGATCGCGGCGGGCTGATCGCCCGTGGGCGAGTGGTCGCTGACGAGCTCGAAGCGCGCGCCTGCGCGGCCCTGGGGCAGAGCGACCTCGCTCGACGTAGGTGGCCAGCGGCCCATGGTGCCTCCCGACCCGAATGCTTATCGTGATCGTTACGCGCGCCCATGGTTCTCCCCTGCGGTGCACGAGGTCCTGGTCTCCTGACTGCTTCCTTCGCGCACGGCAGGGGAGGGCCCCGGCGGTTAGCGGGCCCGCATGAAGCGACTCGGTTCCTGCTTGCTGTTCCTGGTCCTGTCGGGCGCCACCTGGCCCGGCGAGGATCCTTCCGATGTCGGGACCGGCGCGTGGGAGGTCGACGAGCGCGGGCTGTCGTTCCTCGACGTCGAGACGGGCTCGGGAGCGTCGGTCTCGGATCGCGCCGGTGTCGAGGTGCACTACGTGGGCATGCTCGAGGACGGCACGGTGTTCGACGCGAGCCGGCCCCGGGGCGCGCCGTTCACGTTCCGGGTGGGCGCGGGTGAGGTCATCCAGGGCTGGGACCAGGGGCTGCTCGGGATGAAGGTCGGGGGCGTGCGGCGCCTGATCGTGCCGCCGGAGCTCGGCTACGGGGATCGCGACACCGGGCCGATCCCGCCGAACAGCACGCTGTACTTCGAGATCGAGCTGCTGGGCGTGGAGCCGCCGCGGCGGCCGCCGAAGCTCGTGGAGCCGCCCGCCTCGCTGTGGGAGGCCCGCGGGGAGGTGCACTGGGTCGATCTGGCGCTGGGCGACGGCCCGAAGCTCAAGGTGAAGGTAGGCCGGCGGGCGTGCGTGGACTACGCCGCGTTCGACCCCGAGGGCGAGCTCGGCGAGCACACCTGGCTGCGCAAGGGGTGCACGTGGTTCGCGCTCGGCGAGGGGGATCTGCCGGCGCCGATGGAGCAGGGCATGCGGGGCATGCGTGCGGGCGGCAAGCGGCTCGTCCGCGCGGGCGACACGACGTGGGAGGTCGTGGTCGAGGCCCTCGGCAAGTAGTCCGGTAGACTGGCGGCGTGCAGGATCCGTTCGCCCCACCTGCGGCCGAGACGCCTCAGGCGCCTTCTTCGGCCGTCCGGCGCTGTCGCGCGTGCGGCGAGGCGGCCATGATCGGGCACTCCACGCAGCGCCACTCCGTGTGGGCCAGCGGCGTCTACGTGTGCCAGGCGTGTGGCAGCTTCGCCGTGGTGCACGGTCTCGACCTCGTGCAGTACCTGCTCACCCTCCCGGCGGGGCTGTTCTTCGGGCTCGGCGTCGTGATGGCGCTCGGGGTGGGTTGGTGGCGAGACGTGAGCGCCATTCCGGTGGTCGTCGGGATGCTCTCGGGGGGCGGGCTGCTGCTCGCGCACACCGTGACGGCGGAGTGGGCTCGCTGGCGGCACCCGATCGTGCGGGGCGTGCGCGCACCGGCGGTCGCGTTCCTGCTCCCGGGTCGGCAGTGTCGGTGTGGCGCGGTGGCGCTGGCCCAGCCAGCGGGTGGCCATCGAGCGGTACGGGGCGATCACGAAGTTCGTGTGCACGGCATGCGGTCGGGGCTTCCTCGTCGACGACGGCTTCGCGACGGTGCACCGGCTGGCCCTGGGGTTGCTGCTGCTGGCGCTGGGCGCCGGGGTGGCGGTCGGCGTGCCTCCGGAGCCCTCTCGGCAGAACCTTGTGGGAGGGGCCATCGTGCTGGGGTTTGGCGCCGCCGGGCTGACCTCACTGTGGGTCGGGGCGCGTCGGGCGCTCCGCCGTTCCAGGCACCGTCTGGTGCGGCTCGAGATCGCCGACGCGGATCCTTGACGTGGCTACTGGCTCAGGCTCAGTCTGTGCCTGGGGCCCCCGGGGGAGGCACCGGCGGGGCGGGGTCGGGGCGGATCTCGGCCTGCGCCGGCTCCTCGGGCTCGGGCTCGGCCAGCAGCTCGATGAGCGGCGAGTCCGCGAACTGGCCCCGCGCCAGCTCGGCGAGCTCCTTCGCGCCGTCGTCCTCGTCTTCCCGCAGCTGCATCACGCGACGGATGATCTTGGCGGCCTCGATCTCCTTGTCGTCGGTGACCAGGTTCTCGGTGAGCACCCAGGTCTCCTCGCTGTCGTACTTGCCGGTGGGCACGTCGACGCGGGTGAACTTGCCGTCGGTGTCGGAGGTGATGAGCAGGCTGCCGGGCGGGATCTTCTCGTCGATCACGAGGGCGAGGAGCTCGGGGCGCTTGAACATGCGCTCCTCGCCGTGCACGGTGGCGAGGCCCGGGCGGTCGCCGACCACGATGCGCTCGCTCTTGATCCAGCCCTCGGTGTCGTCTTCGAGGCGGACCTGGGCCCAGTCGCCGGACTCGCCGATCTTGGTGAGGGGGCGGCCGCGGTCGACGTTGAGCATGTAGTTCTTGATGGTCCCGTCCCCATCGGGGTCGGGGATCTCGCGCTCGTCGGTGGGGGCGTGCCAGAGGGCCCAGGCGGCGGTGAAGTACCCGGGCTGCTCGGAGATCTCGGCGGTGCCGGGGACGACCTCGTCGGGAGCCTCGTCGGTGCTGTCGGCCTCGGGGGTGGGCTCGGGGTCGGCGGTTCCGCCGGTGCACGCGAGCACGGAGATGATGACGATGGCGACGGCAAGGCGAACCATGGGCACTCCCTCTGTGCGGGGAACCTACCTGAGGAACGGTCGTCGCGCACCTCGGGCGCGGAGGGGCGGGCGGGGTCGGTTTCGGCGGGACGGTGGCGGTCTTCGACCCGGCGCGCCCGGTGTTTCCGGGTGTGCGCCTCGGGAGTCCGCGGGGTGACCGGTTGTCGGTCCAAGCAGCGTTGGTTACCGAATGCGGGTCAGTGGCTCAGGCACCCATAGCTCAATTGGATAGAGCGTCGGACTACGGATCCGAAGGTTAGGGGTTCGACTCCTCTTGGGTGCGCCACAACGCAGGCCCCCGCCGACATCACGATGTCGGCGGGGGTCT
>CAYMSU010000212.1:0-4167 GCA_964393165.1 uncultured Enterobacteriaceae bacterium | reverse complement strand
TCGACTCCTCTTGGGTGCGCCACCCCACTCGTCCGCAATCCAGGCCACGGCCGTCCGCTCGTTCGCAGATCCGGCCTCGAACGTTCGCGTCGGGGTCGCTAGGCCGCCGAAGTCCGTAGATCCGACCGCCAACGTTCCCGGTGGCCAGCGCGCACCCCGCCACGCCCCGCGACGTGCGCGCGTTACAGCAACGCGACGCCAGGAGGGCCAGTGGACGACGACCTGCGGGTGCACCATCGGGCTGGGGAGCGCGGCGCCTTCACCGTCGACCGCGGCTCCGACGAGGTCGGCACCCTCACCTACCACCGCCAGGGGCGCACCCTCACCCTCGTCGACACCGCCATCGAAGACGACATCCAAGGGCAGGGCGCCGGCGCTGCCCTCGTGAAGGCCGCGCTCGCCTTCGCCCGCGAGGCCCAGCTCAGCGTCGTCGCCGAGTGCCCCTGGGCCAAGGAGTACCTCGCGCGCCACCCCCACCTGCTGCCCGGCGCCGAGTAGCCCGTGGGCAGGCTCATCGAGGTCCTGCGCACACCCGATCTGCAGCGCGCCAAGCTCGCCGTCGCCGCGCTCGAGAACCTCGGGCTGCACCCCTCCCTCATCGCCGAGAGCCTCGCCGAGATGCTCGGGGCCGGCTCCATGCTCGCCCCCCGCCGGGTCATGGTCCCCGCCGCCGAGGAGGCCGAGGCCCGCGCCGCCCTGGCCGTCCTCGAGGGCATGGTGTCGCCCGAGGGCCCGCGTGCCGACGACCCCGAGCGCTGCCCCGCCTGCGGCGAGTCCTGGGAGCCCGGGTTCGACGCGTGCTGGTCCTGTGGGCACGAGAGCCCCTAGCGAATCGCCGCATCGTCCCTTGAAGACAGGAGTGGCGCTGCTCCTCGCGCTCGGCCCGCGCTGCGCGACGGTCCGAGGGGGGTCCGAGACCCCCCTCGGTCGGGGGCCGCCCCTCTGCGGCGCGGAGCGGGCCGCGACCGCAAGGAGGCCGTGCGCTCCGCCCCCGGGGCCTGTCGCCATCCCGTCCGGAAGCGCCGCTGCGTCGCGAAGCCGATCGGGGGCCGCACCCCGGGGTTTGCGCAGGCCCCGCGCCAGGCGCAGGGGACCAGGCCCTCAGTGCATGCCCGCCGCATCGACGGTCAAGGCCGGCAGCGCGCCGGCTTCACAGCGCACGGTCACCGACCAGGCGCCCGCCAGGTCCTCCGAGGGAGCGAGGTCCGCGACGGTGCAGCCCCGCACCGCCTGCCGCATCATCGAGGGGCACACCCGATCGACGAACATCTGCCGGGGCATCCGCGCCCGGCGGGCCTCCGCGTAGCGCTCGTACGCCGCGTCACAGCGCCGGGCCTGCAGATCCGCCAGGAATCCGCGGACGATCTCCAGCTCGGCGCTCCGCTCGGCGAACCGCGCGTCTCGGGCGGCCAGCCGCGCCTCCGCCTGCGCGGCCACGTCCGCCAGCAGGCCCGACGCCTCGGCACACCGGGCCTGGGCGCCTTCCGGCGGCAGCCCGATCTCGGTGACCTCCCCGACGCGCGCCACCCGGAGGCGCGCATCCCGCGGGAAGCCGAGGCCCCCCTTCGACGACAGGGCCTGAACCGCCGCGCGCAGCGCGTCGCTGGCCGGCACGTGCGCCCGACATCCGCAGGCCACCGCCAGATCCTCCGCCATCAGGGCCTCGGCCTCCGGAGGCACCGCGGCCTCGGCCTCCGCCAGGCACCGCGCCTCTGCCGCCTCCTCCTCCGCGTGGGCGGCCCACAGCGCCCGCACGCCCTCGCGCGGCGCGGATGGCTCCAGGGGGATCGCCGTGCCATCCGGCAACACCACGCTCAGCTGCGCGTCGTGCCCCCACGGGGGCGCCTCGTCGACCGCAGGCGCGACCTCGCGCGTCGCGCCCCCGTCACACGCCCACATCATGCACAGCCCCAGCAGCAAGCTCCCTCCCACAGGTCTCGGCTACCATCGTAGCCCGTGGGTCGCCGCGATCGGTGCCACCGGGTCCTCGGCTTCCAGAAATCGTGGTCTTTTCTATTGCTCCCCCCCCTGGGGAAGCAGGTTGGGTTCGACCGCCGCGAGCGGGCGGCGACCTGACCCGATGCGCCACTCGCAGGGCGCCGAAGGAGCTGGCATGCAGATGCATCGCGTCGTTCGACTTGGGCCCGCAGCGCTGGCCCTGGGTGTGCTGGTATGGGGAGCAGGCTGCTCGGGGGATTCCGACAAGGGCGACCCCACCGACGACGCAGGGCCCGGCACGGAGTCCGGGGACACCAGCGGCTACGCGGCGTCGCTCGCGTCCATGGTGTGCGTCGGGGGTGCCTGCGACCCCCGGATCGAGATCCAGAGAGCGGAGGTGGCGAGCTGCTACGGCTGGGATGGTGCGTCCTTCAGCTCCCCGGTGCCGCCGAGCATGTTGAAAGCGTGCGACGACGATGGCGACTGGGACACGGTTCCGGCCGGCCAGAGCAAGACTGTGTGCGTGCTGGCCTACGGCTCCGTGCAGCAGACCTGTGGCCCGAAGAAGCGCTGCGTCTGCACGTCGCCCGAGCTCCTGGACACCGGCGGCTGCGCCGATTGCTGCGACTGCATCGTGAACCTCCCGGATGTGTTCCCCGACGTCTGGGGTGACTCCACCCGTCCGAAGACGCCTGCGCCCCTTGATGGCGTATCCGGCCGTGGTCGAGGGCCCGCGCGGTCCACGACAGGAGTACCGGATCGTCGGGATGGTTTCGGTCAACGGTGGGCTACGACGCAGGACGCGCCTACGGCCAGCGCATCGCCCCGACCTGGGTGTGGGTGGACCGCCGGTACTTCTCGAACGGCAGCCCCGCGATGCGCGAGGCGCGAGACCGCGCGCGAGCCACCGACTGGGACGGGGCCGCGAAGATCTGGCGCAAGCTCGCCCGCTCGAGCGACCCGAAGGTGGCCGCCAAGGCGAGGTTCAACCTCGCGCTGTACCACGAGGTCCACGGTCGGCTCGCCAAGGCCGAGGACAAGGCCGTCGAGGCCGCGGGGATGCTGTCGCGCGCGAGCACGCGCGAGTACGTGTGGGTGCTGCAGCGCCGGCAGGCCGACGAGGCGCGGCTGCGCGAGCAGATGCGACCCCCCGGGCGCCGACCGGCCCGCGGTGACAGGGCCTGGATCGCGGCGCGCACCTGTGGTTGGATGCCTGCCTTCCCGGGAGGCAAGCATGCGAGGGTGGATCGTCGCTGGAGCGATGTTCGTGGTCGGCTGTGACGAGGTGTCGGAGGAGGACTTCCAGGACACCTTCGTGGAGGAGACCTGCTCCGTCCTCCTGGACTGCCTGGGCGAGACGAAGGGCGCCCTTGTGCTGTTCGATGATCAGGCGGACTGCGAGCTGTTCTACGGCACCTTCCTGGGCGCGGCGGCCGCGGGCTGCGACTACGACGGGGCGGCCGCGAGCGCGTGCCTCGATGCGCTCGACACGGCCTCGTGCGACGAGGTCGGCAGCGACGTCGGCATCGACGCGTGTGACGACGTCTACGCGGGCGAGTCCTGCGCCTGGGGCGGCACCCTCACCACCACCGGCTCGCCCACCAAGTAGACGGCCGCTCAACGAGACCGCCGCTTGGTGGGTGCACGGGCTAGAGTACCCGCCATGCGCGACACGCCCGAACGCGTCGAAGACGCCGCCGATCCCCTGGTGGGCCGAGTCCTCTCGGACCGGTACCGGATCGTGCGGAGGGTCGGCGCCGGCGGCATGGGCCGCATCTACGAGGCCCGGCAGACCAACCTCGACCGGCGCGTCGCGATCAAGGTCCTGTCCGTTCATCCCCAGAGCCAGGGCGACGACGAGCACTTCCGGAGCCGCTTCTTCTCCGAGGCCAAGCTGTCGTCGCGGCTGTCGCACCCGAACACCGTGCGGGTGCTCGACTACGGCGAGACCGACGACGACATCTACTTCATCGCGATGGAGTTCATCGACGGGGCCACGCTGGCCGACGTCGTCGCCCGGGAGGGCCCGCTCGACCCGCTGCGCACGATCGCGCTCGGGATCCAGCTGTGCGGCTCGCTGGCAGAGGCCCACGCCGCGGGCGTGATCCACCGGGATCTCAAGCCGTCGAACCTCATGCTGGCGGCCCACGAGGACGGGGAGTTCCTCAAGGTCGTCGAGTATTTTATTATTGGCGATGGCCACAGCAGAAAAAGCTTCATTGATTTCAT
>CAYMSU010000211.1:0-10296 GCA_964393165.1 uncultured Enterobacteriaceae bacterium | reverse complement strand
CACCTCGGCCACCTCGGCGGGGCTCGAGGGGCGAACGAGGGCCTCGGCGCGGCCCGGCACGTTGCTCGCGTCGGTCAGGTACCCCGCGATGATCTCGGGGTCTTCGATGAGATCGATGGCCATGCGGGCCCCGTATCCAACGCGGTGCGATACAGCTGGCCGGGAGCGAGCGCATGGCGGCGATCCGGAGAGGCCGGCGGCGGGGCCCGCGTGCAGATCCGCGCGTGGTGGCGGCGATGGTGCTGGGCGGGATCCTGGGGCTGGCCCTGCTCGCGAACCTGGGCCCGCGTCGGGTGCCCGAGCCGCCTCGCGTCGAGATCCCGGGGCCGCGGCCGAGCCAGGCGCCGTCGCCGGCGGCTCCCGCTTCGCCCCCGCCTGCGCCTGCGCCAGTGCCGTCGAGGCGCGAGGCTGCGGAGGCTGCGGAGCCCGCGGTCGACGACGAGGCGGAGCCGCTGGCGTTCCTCGACGTGCAGGTCGTGGGCGCCGACGGTGCGCCGGTCGACGATGCGCTCATGGTGGTCTCGGGGTGCCCCGGCTACGCGGAGCGCGACGGCCGCACAGTCGCCCGGCCAGGGTCGTGCGAGCTGGTCGCGGCCCGCCGCGACGGCCTCCTCCAGGCCTTCTCCGCGCCGGTCGAGGTGCAGCTGGTGGCGGGGCAGACCACGTCGGTGCGGCTGGAGCTCCCGGAGGCGCGCACGGGCGGGGTGGGCATCCGGTTCCGACCCACGCCGTTCGGCATGCGCGTGCTGTCGATTCTGCCGGACAGCCCCGCATGGGAGGCCGGCCTCGAGCCCGGCGACATCGTGACCGAGGTCGACGGCGTGCTCGTCCAGGATCTCGACATGGGCGACTTCGTGTCGGCCACGACGGGCCCCGAGGGCACCGACGTGGAGCTGACCGTCCGCTACGAGACCGAGGAGGGCGTGACCTACGAGACGCTCGTGATCACGCGGCGCTACCTCGAGAGCTAGTGCTCGCCCGGGGTGGCGAGGATGATGTCGCGGTAGGTGGGCCCGCCGCGGAGGTCGATCGTGGCCGGGTTCACGTACTCGCCGCCGCGCTCGACCGTGCTCGCGGCCCAGCTCGACCGGAGGGTGCCCGGCTCCTCGGGGCTCACCCGCACCATCGAGCGCACCCGCCCGTCGCCCGTGGGCCCGCCCGCGAACGCGGGACCGCCGTTGCCCGCGCGGTCGACCACGCTGCCCTCGGGGTCCATCAGGAACAGCTCGAGCGTCTGGTCCTTGATCGCCAGGCGCGCCTGCCGGTCGTCGTTGAACGCGTTGACCACGAGGTCGCCGGTCAAGAACGCGGTCTTCGTGTCCTGCGGGACGCCGTCGACGTAGCGCTCCAGCACGTGGTCCACGATCGTGAAGGTGCCCCCCGCCGGGATCACCGAGCCCGGGGGGATCCCCACGACGAAGTCCTGCACCGGCGTGTCGGTGGCCTCGGAGAGCTCCTCGGGCAGCTCCTCGCCGGCGATCTGCCACAGATCCAGGCGGATGTCGCGGTCGGTGAGGTTGCGCAGCTCCACGAACTCATCGTACCCGTCGATGTCGTTGTCGTGCACGCCGTACCAGTGCACCTCGTTGAAGACGATGTCGCCTGGCTGGACGCCCCCCGGCTCCACGCGGTCGATGCCCAGCTGGCGGCCGTCCTTCCAGAGATCGTCGAAGAACGCCGCGAACTGCTTCGCGATGCGCCCGCCGTGGAAGACCAGCAGGAACTCGTCGTTCGACTGGGTGGCCGACGCCGACCAGTTGAACGAGCCGCTGATGACCACCGGGTTGTCGCCGTCGGGGTCGAGCACCATCGTCTTCGTGTGCAGGCGGCCGCCCCCGGCCTGGTAGTCGCCGGGCAGCCGCGTTGCGTCGTTGCCGTCGAGCCGCATCGGTACCCCGGCGCTCATCAGCCGGTAGATCTCGTGGTACTGGCCGTTCGAGTGCAGCTGGGACTGGTCGATCATGCCGGAGACCCCGAACGACCGGTCTCCTTCCTGGACGAGGCCGGCGCGCACGAGCTCGCTGTGCTTGCGAATGAAGGCCGAGCCGACCTGGTCCTTCGTGAACGCGAAGATGGTGAAGCTCACGCGCTCCTCGGCCGCGTCGACCAGCTCGAGGATCCGGCCCATGGCGTCTTCGTTGGGGCTGAACCACACCTCGACGGTGGTGTCGCCCACCTCGTAGACCCGGCCGTTGTCGATCTCGACTTTCTCGTGACCGAACACTCCCTCGAACATCTGCTGGTGCTCGTCGAGGAAGTCCGCCGCGACGGCGGGGCTGTCGATCAGCACGAAGTTGTTGTCGTTGTGCTCGAGGTCGGTCGGGGTCCAGTTGGCGGTGGAGGCGAACACGAACCGCCCGTCGACCACCATGAACTTGTCGTGCATGATGTGGGGCAGGTTGCCCGTGACCATGGGGATGTGGCGCATGTCGAAGCGCTTGTACCCTTCGTTGTGGAGGTGGCCGGCGTCGCCGACCATGCGGATCTCCACGCCGCGGTCCCAGGCGTCCTCGAAGGCTTCGATCACGTCGGGGTGGGAGAACCCCATGACCGCGAGGTCGATGGTGGAGCCCGCGCGGTCGATCAGGTCGGTCATGATCCGGATCGCGTCGGCGTACCAGACCTGATCGAGGCGAGCGCCGGGATCGTTGAACCACGCCTCGACGCGGCCGCCGCGGGTGGTGTCGAGGTCCTGATCGGAGGGGGCCGCGCAGGCGGCCAGCGCGAGCACGGCCAGGGCGGCGAGGTGCAGGTTCCTCACAGGGGGGCTCCGGTTGCGAAGGTGTCATCGAACAGATCGCGCAGGCGCGTGAGGTCGTCCCGGGTCTCGGTGCGGTCCACGAGCACCCACATCGCGCCGTCGATGAGCTGGTCGGTCACGACCACGCGCTCGTCGTACAGGCGCGCCGAGCTGAGCAGATCGTGGGTGAGCACCATCGCCCGGGCGTCAGGCGCGAAGCCCTCCTCGTCGGGCGGGAGATCGACGAGCACGAGGGTGGGGAGCTCCGCGATGTCGTCGGGGACCTGCACCACGTCGAAGCCGGAGGCCTGCCGCAGCTCGTCGGCGAGCTCGGCGGTGGCGCCTCCGAACCGCTCCCCGAACCCGGCGCCGACCACGACCTTCACGTCGAAGCCCCACGAGGCCTTCTCCTCGAGGGCAGCCACGAGGCCGTCGTTCGCGAGGTCGTTGGTCATCACCCAGATGGCCGAGCGAGCACCGTACACCGTGTCGATCACGCGCTTGGTGAGCCGCTCCTGGGGCCCGAACCAGACCTCTGCGGACTGGGCGCGGGTGGTGCCGTACCACCAGCGCATGTCGGCGATGGACTTCGCGGGGGCGTCGAACGCCGTGGTGGCGACGGCATCGGTGCCGCCGAAGATCTGGTTGTGCTCGATGAGCCAGTCCTCCACGAGGTCCTCACCGTGCATCGAGACCTGCAGGCGAGGGCCCCGCCGGCGGTGCCCGGCGCTCGTGGCGGCGACGATGGAGCGCTCGTCGACCACGACGTAGGCGTGGCTCATGATCGTCTGCTCGCTCGACCACGTGACGTTCTCGTTGAGCAGGAACTCGAAGTAGGTGAGCCCGTCGTCGGCCAGGGTGACGGGGGCGCCGGCCTCGATCAGCGCCTGGATGCCCCCGGCGCCGCGGTCGTCGTAGTCGACGATCAGCTCGAAGACGAAGTCGTCGCGGTCGCGGACCTCCGCGTAGCGGTCGACCAGCGCGGCGAGCAGCTCGTCGTTGTCGGTGTCGGACAGGGCCACGTGGAGGCTCGAGCGGGCCTCGGCGATCGCGTCGATGAAGGCATCCTCGACGTCGAGCCCGCGCGCGGGGACCTGTACGTCTACGTCGACGTACAGCTCACCGGCATCGGGGGCTGCGCAGGCGCTCGCGAAGAGCGCCGCCGGCCAGGTGAGGTGGCGGATCATTCGAAGTTCCCCGTGGAGAAGGCGCCGGAGTAGTCGGGCGAGTTGGGCAGGCCCGGGCTGGCCCCGGTGCGCCGCCGGCACTCGGGGGCGAGGTTCGTGTTGTTGGGCACGTCGACCGGGGCGCGGTTGTAGTAGTGCCAGCTGTGGGGCTCGGTGCCCCGCCCGCCGAACATCAGCGCGACCTTCTCCATCGAGCGGCTGACCGCCCCATCGTAGGCGCCCGCGAAGGGCGCCGCCTCGCGCGAGCCGGCGCTGTCGATCAGCCGCTCGTCGAAGTCGCGGAGCGTGAGTCGGAAGGGATCGCCGTAGCTGAAGGAGAGCTCGGGAACCACCCACTGGGGGTCGACGAGGCAGCCGTCGGCCTTCGCGGCGACCACGGCGAAGGAGCCGACCTCGAGCTCGAAGTCGGACGCCGGCAGGCGGAACGTCTGCACGCGGGTGCCGTCCATCTCGAGGTGCCAGCCGGTGAGGTTGACCGGCCGGGCGCCCTCGTTCTTGATCTCGACGAACACGTCGGTCGAGTCCCACCCGCCGTTGTTGCGGACGGTGCCCGACCAGAGGACCTCGGTGATCTGGATGTTGCCGCGCTCCCCGGAGTTCGGCTCGCCGGGCTCGAGCCCGGTCCGGTAGCCGATGGTCTGCTCGAGCTCGTCGCTCGGGTCGGGATTGCAGCCGGCGAGCGCGGACAGACCGAGCGCCACCGCCATGCACGTGCGCATACAGAGCTCCCTTCGGGCGGGCAGAAGCCCGCCCCACGTCGGGCCTAGAAGTTTACCCGCAGCCCGCCGTGGATCGACCACGGATTCTGCGGATCGTCAGAGCCGAGGGCGGTCCCCACGGACCGGTCGATCACGATCGAGTAGAAGCTGCCGGGGAGGATCACCGCCCCACGGCCGAAGACCTCCACGTGGGGGCCGAACAGCCAGGCCACGTCGAGGTCGAGCTCGGTGCCCAGGGGGCGGCCGAGGCGGCGCGTGGCCGCGAAGTCGGCGCGGCTGTACCGGGGCGGCGGCTCGAGGTTGTCGAGGTCGGTGAAGTCCACGTCGCTCGAGCCGGTGTCTTGCAGGAACCACACCCCGCCCTCGAGCTTGAGGCCGGGCTCGAACTTGTAGGCGGCGAAGAGCTCGAACGACCGGGTGCCGGACTGCCGGTTGATGTTCTGCGGGGTGTCGGAGACCCCGTTGCGACCGGCGTAGGCCGAGGGGTGAACCCCCATGAACCGGTTGAACAGGGTGCCGCCGATCTGCTGCGCCTTCATCGCCACGAAGCCGTGGCTGGACTGCAGACCGTCGCTCTCGAAGCGCGCCCCCATCGCCTCGAAGTAGCGGGCCTGGAGCAGCAGGCCGTTCTGCGCGTCGTCGCGCGTGTCGACGCGAACCCCGGCCCCCCACGCGAGCCCGTTGGTGTCGACGTCGCGCGCCTCGAGCTCCTTGCGGTCGATGCCCGCGGAGCCGTTGAGCTCGGCGAAGGGCGTGATTGGGCCGAGATCGGCGTGGAGCCGCAGGCCGTAGTTCGCGATGTAGTCGTTGTCGGCGAAGTTGCCGAGGATGGCGGAGTACGAGATGTCGGCCCCGGTGCCACGACCGTGGAGGTCGGTGAAGAAGCCGTAGAGCTGCCCGCGAAGCGGGAGGTCTTCGCCGATCAGGTCGAAGGTGGCGCCGAACCGACGGGTGAGGATGGCCCCGCGGTAGTTGCTGACGGCCTGGTCCTGCTGACCGAGCAGGAACACGAAGTCGACGTTGTCGTACCGCGTGGCGTTGGAGAACACGTTGAGCGGCACGAGGGTGAGGCGGGCCACGGAGCCGACGGGAATGTCGATCCGGACCATGTCCAGGATGTCGGCCATGACGTAGTCGCGGACGCCGCGGCCGAGCCCCCCGAGGCTGTAGAACTGCCGGCCCACGCGGAAGCGCACTCCCTCGTTGTCTCGCTTGGTGTACAGATCCGCGTAGAGTGCAGGGATGTACAGCACCGTGCCGAACACATTGGTGGACCCGAGCTGATCGTCGCCCCACAGGCCGCGGTGGGAGCCCGCGAACACGAAGCGCACCTGCGGGTCGATCTGGTAGCCGACCTCGAGCTGGGCCCCGGTGAACGCCAGCGAGCCGCGGTCGTCGCTGTCGAGGATGCTCTGGTTCGACGTCTCGTCGAGCACGCGCAGGTCGATGTTTCCGTACTCGTAGTAGTGGGACTCGAAGAACCCGCGGACGGTCGTGCGGTCGTCCTCCTGGTCGACCTCGGTGTCTCGATACTCGAGGTCGACCCGGGTTTGGGCCATCGCACTCGGAGCACCGAGCAGGGCCAGGACAGACAAGAGCGGCACAGGACCTCCAGAGGGAGCAGCTCGCGTTGTGGCGCGCCCCCCTAACGGCCCCCCCGGCGGCGCGCCGAAGAGGATCGCATCACCGCGTTCTTTGCTTTCCCCCATGGCTCTCGGCGTACGCGGAGACGAACCCGGGGGAGGGTGGCGCTAATCCAGCGGTTGGAGCTGGCCGACGCGCAGCACGCTGACCTGCCGGTCGCCGAAGCTCAGGTGGACGGGACCGGTGACCTGCAGCCGCGTGCCGGTCTCGTAGGACACCCCGCGGCGCTGGAGCTCGACGTCGATGCCCACCTTGTACCAGGGGGGATCCGAGACGTCGGACCGCGCGCAGCGCGGCACGATGTCGCCCTGACGGCCCTGATCGGCCACCGGGGTGGTGTCGGGATCGTCGCCCGTGCACAGGTAGAGCTCGCCGAACTGGCCCATCTCCCCCGCCACGATCCCCTCGACGCGGACGACCTCGGCGAGATCCCCGTCGTCGAGGAGCCGGCCCTGGACCTCGCGGTAGAAGATCGGCTCGGCCGTGCGCTCGACCGACACCACGTCGTGGGCCGAGATCATGCGGGAGCCGAAGTACTCCTTGATCGCGCGCACCCGCAGGGTGACCCGGTCGCCCATGCTGAAGTGAGCGACCCGGCTGTTGCCGAGCACGAAGTGACCTCCCGAGCGGTCCTGTACGAAGAAGCTCCCGAAGTACTTCTCGTCGGAGTCCACGTCGAAGTCATCGGGAGGGATGCACCCCGACACCTTGATGTAGAAGCGCGGGTGGATCGTGACGATGCCGGTGATCTCGGCCGGCAGCGTGTCGACGGTGGACCACTCGTCGCAGTTCTCGGTCGGCGGCGCATCGGCCTCCGCGAACCAGGTCTGGAAGGACCGCGTGGGCGGGGAGGGGAGGTCCGCGATCGCGGTCGCGCCGATGAAGTCGTAGTTCTCGGCCGTGAACGCGATCGGCTCCTGCACGTCGTACGCGGAGCCTTCGTCGAACCAGGCCCCGAAGTCCTCGGGCTCCCGCGGAGCCCCACAGGCCGCGACCAGCATCGCGCACACAGGAGCGCACAGCAGCGTGGAGGTGCGCATCAGAACTTCCACGTCCAGTCGAACGAGCCCGGATCGATGCGGGTCTCGCCGTCGAACTGCTGGACCGGGCCGATGTAGTGGATGCAGTCCCCGACCTGGATGAACTCGGAGAACGACCGGTACACGACCGGCTCGGTCTGGCCGTAGTCGAGGTTGTAGCAGGTGGCCCCGCCGCAGTCCTTCTCGTCGATCGAGGCGAGCTCGCCCCACACCTCGATGATGTCGTCGCCGTGCTCGGCGTAGGTGATCTCGACGGCCGGATCCATCACGTCGAGCACGTAGACGTCGTTGTTCTCCGACAGGGTCTTCAGGCCCTCGAAGCCAGAGATCTCGGGCATGTCGCGGAACAGCTCGACCTTGGTGACGGTCAGCTCGACCTCGTCGCCTTCCTCGACCGCCTTCAGCTCCTCGATGCGCTTGGCGGCGCCGCTGTCGTTGTTGGTCCAGCCGAGGATCACGCCCGACTCGTCGGCCAGCCAGAAGTTGGCCTGGCTGGTGTTGTCGCCGATGAAGTCCTTCGCGACGACGATCGCCTTCGTGATCGGCAGTGACTCCGAAGAGCCTGCGGACCCGGCCTTCTCGGCGGCCGCGCGGACCTCGGCGATCCCGCCCGCGAAGTCGGTGTAGTTCTTGCGCACCACGGTGGCGCCGGCCTCGGAGAGGGGGTGCTGCTTCCACGGGCCCGTGGTCTTCGGGCCCACCGAGCAGTCGATCTTCACCGTGCCCGAGTCGATCACGTCATCTGGCGTGGTGTACTCGGTGCCGGTGTCGCCGCTGCCCGCGGTCGCAGTCTCGGTCGTGCCGTCGTTCTTGTCGAGCACCGGATCGTCGTCGGTCTCACCGGTACACGCGGTCACAAGCAGGCTCAGGCTGAAGTAGGCCAGGCGCATGCGGTCCTCCATAAATCGCGCCGGGACGTATCCAGGTTTGCAGCGGCGGGCGTGACGATCGTGAGGCAGCGTGCAGATCCCGAAGTCCCATCGCGGGATAAGGGATTGTCACCTTGACAGGACGGCCCGCGCGGCCAATACCCTCCTCGCGTTCATGCGCTGATCACCTCGTTGTCGGGGCCCCTTGCTCCGGCCCAGCAAAGCGGGCTCACGCACCCGAGATATGGGCGACCGACCCTCCCATCTGCCACCTGGAACCCCCCTCGGCGATCACTACACGGTCGAGGGCCTCGTCCGCCTTTCCGAGGGGCGGATGTTCTATCTGGCCAACGACGTCCGGCCCGATCTCGACACGCGCCGCTGCTGGACGTGCGGCCACCTCGACACGCCTCGCGAGGCGGAGGAGTGCGCGAGCTGTGGCGCGCCGATGAAGGACCGGCGCTTTCTGATCTCCGCGCGCTGGGTGCCCGAGCGGTTCGATGCCTTCCGCAGGTTCGTCGACAAGGATCTCCGCCACCCCGGGCTCGCCACCCCCGATGACGTATTCGTCCTCGACGGCGTGCTGTTCAGCGTGATCCCCTATGGAGGGGAGGGCCTGATGGTCGACGAGGCGGCGCCGCTGCGCAACGCCCGGCTGCTCGAGCTCGGCCAGCGCATCGTGGGCACGTTGGCTTACCTCCACGCCCACGGCGTGCGGCTGGCCTGGCTCAACCGGGCCAACCTCCTCGTGTCGCCCGACAACACGGTGCGGCTGTTCGACCTCGAGGTCGAGGAGGCGCTGGAGAACGGCGCCACGATCCCCGTGGAGTCCACCCGCCCCATCCTCGAGAGCGTGGCGGAGCTCCTTCGGCGGTACTGCGACATCGAGGCAGACGACCTTTCCGGCTTCCTCGAGTCGGTGCGCGAGGGCCAGGTCGACCAGCTCGCCCAGTTCGGCCGTGCGCTCGAGGAGCGCCACGAGGTCTATGCCCCGCTGGTGTACCCGTCGATGCTCGGCGGCATGTCCGACGTGGGGCTCACCCGGCAGCTGAACGAGGACAACTGGGGTTGGCTGCGGCTCTCGGACCGCTCCAAGCTGTACGTGGTGGCCGATGGGATGGGCGGGCACGACGGCGGCGAGGTCGCGAGCGAGCTCGCGGTGCGCACGCTGTGCGAGGTGGCCCGGGAGCGCGAGGCGCTCGCCCCCGAAGGAGAGGATGCGGTCGAGAACCTGCTCGACGAGTCCTTTCAGGCCGCCAACAACACCGTGAAGGACGCGGCGGACGAGCGCGGCACCGACATGGGCACCACCCTGGTGTGCATGCTGGTGCTCGACGATCGGGTCGGGTTCATGGCGAACGTGGGCGACTCGCGCGGCTACCTCATGCGCAACGGCACCCTCCACCAGATCACGAAGGACCACAGCCTGGTCCAGAAGATGGTGGAGCGGGGCCGGATCACGCCGGAGGAGGCTCGCCACCATCCCCACAGCAACATCCTGCTCCGCACGGTGGGGACGGAGCGCGACATCGACATCGACATCTTTCGGGTGGAGCTCGAGGTCGGCGACAAGGTGCTGATCTGCTCCGACGGGCTGTGGGGCGAGGTCGAGGACCGCGACATGGAGTCGATCCTCAACACCTACGCAGACCCGCGCATCGCCACGCGGGAGCTCGTGCGTGCCGCGCACCACGGCGGCGGCAAGGACAACGTCACGCTGATGATTGTCCAGGTCCCTTAGTCGTCCTCGACCTAGCCAGGATTGGCGGTTCAACGGTGGTCGTGGAGGCGCTTCTTGCCGGGCTCGCCCGGGGGCGGCGTGCCCTACGCGCGGACGTGAGCGGCCGAGCATTGTCGGCCTGCACCGTGGGCGGCGTGCCCTGCGCGTGGACGTGAGCGGCCGAGCCTTGTCGGTGTTGACCGTGGGCGGCGCGCCCTACGCGTGGACGTGAGCGGCCGAGGATTGTCGGCCTGCACCGTGGGCGGCGTGACCTCGGGAGCGGCGGCGGACACAACTCGAGGGATGCCGAACCATCCCCAGGGCTGTGTCGTCCTGGCGGACACAGGTCGGGGGATGGCGGGTCATCCCCGGGGCCG
>CAYMSU010000210.1:0-10358 GCA_964393165.1 uncultured Enterobacteriaceae bacterium | reverse complement strand
GTAGCAGAATAAAAGGAGGCGTCCGGGGCGCGCCCGGCTCGCCGGAGCCCAGGCCAGGCGCGCCGCGCGCGCGCCTCGTGGCGAGCAGCGCCGCGGTGCCCCCGCGCACGAGCTCGAGCTCCCGCACGAGCCCCCGCCCCCCGGCGTGGGTGCCCGGGCCCCCGCTGCCCTTCCGGAACGCGAACCGCCACAGCCGGACCGGCAGGCGGGCCTCCAGCACCTCCGGATCCGTCGCCCGGGTGTTCGTCATGTGGATCTGCCGCCCCGACGGGCCGGGCCCCTCGGGGGAGGCCCCCTGGCCGCCCCCCACCGTCTCGTACAGCGACCAGCCCGGCCCCCCCAGCGTGAGGTTGCTCATCGTGCCCGCCGACGCGGCCATCGCGCCCGTGGCCCGCAGGAGCAGATCCACCAGCCGCTGGCTCGTCTCCACGTTGCCCCCCGCCACCGGGGCGCCGGGGGGCGGGGCCAGCAGCGAGGGCGCGGGCACGTGCAGATCCACCTGGCGCAGGGCGCCTTCGTTGAGCGGCAGGTCGCGGTCCGCGAGCACGCGCAGGGCATAGAGCACCGCGGCCCGGACGACCGCCGCCGGCGTGTTCAGGTTGCCCGCCGAGGGCCCGCCGGTGCCCGTGAAGTCCACCCGCAGCCGGTCGCCCCGGCGCGCCAGCGTGACCGAAAGCGGGATGCCGGCGATCGTGTCGGTGGCTGACGCCTCCGCCGGCAGCCGCTGCAGGACCTCCGCCAGCGCCTCCGCGGCCACGTCCTGCAGGTGCGCCATCCACCGGCCCACCACCTCGGCGGGGCCCAGCTCGCGGAGCAGCCGGGCGGCCACCGCGTTGGCCGCGATCTGCGCCTCGAGGTCGGCCGTGACGGTGCCCAGCTCCCGGCAGCCGACCAGGTGCTCGGCCAGGTCCGCGCGCAGGTGGCGCGCCTGCCCCGCGCCTGCCTCGAGCAGCGGGAGGTGCCGCACCACGAAGCCCTCCTCCGCCAGCGTGGACGACCGCGGGGGCATCGAGCCCGGGGTGCTGCCGCCCACGTCGACGTGGTGGCCGCGGCACGCCACGAAGAACCGCGCCCCGTCCCACGCCACCGCGTGGATCACCGTGAGATCGGGGAGGTGGCTGCCGCCCGCCCCCGGATCGTTGCACAGCCAGTGCTGACCGGCCTCGATCCCCGCCTGCAGGTCGCCCGGCGGGGTCGCCGCGATCAGATCGCGCACCGTCGCGCCCATCGCGCCGAGGTGCACGGGGATGTGGGGGGCGTTCGCCACGAGCTGGCCCTGCCCGTCGAACACCGCGCAGGAGAAGTCCCGCCGCTCGCGGATGTTGACCGAGCGGGCGGTGCGCTCCAGCACCGTGCCCGCCTGCCGGGCCACCGCCATGAAGCGGCTCGACCACAGCGCGACGGCATGCGGGGAGCGCGCCGTGGGCAGCGGGCGAGCGGACGGGGACAGGCGCTGCAGCTGCAGAAGCCCGTGCTCGACCCGCGCGGTCCACCCCTCGGGCACCCACACCGAGGTGGTCGGCAGATCCAGGCGCGCCGGCCCCGGGCGCGGCGCCTCGAGTGCCCAGGCCTCGTCGGGCGCCGGCGGCAGCGGCGGCTGCGTCGCGCGCACCCGCACCCGCACGCGCACGTTCACGACCGTGATTGGCTGGTCGCGGTCGAAGCCGAACCGCGCGCGGTGCGCCGCCTCGAAGGCGCGGGCGGCCGCCGTCGGATCCGCGGCCTCGACCTCGATCGCGGCGTCGGTGCCCTCGTGGCGCAGATCCAGGGTGCGGACGACCTCGCCGAGCGGCGGCAGGCCCGCCTCGAGCGTGCGCCAGGCGGCCTCGACCTGGCCCCAGGCGTCGCCGAGCGGCGCCCACAGCGGCTGCACGGCGGCCTCCTCCCGCCGGGCGAGCAGCTGCCCCCAGGCGGACAGCACCGAGGCGCAGGGGTGCACCAGCACCCGGTCGATCCCCAGGCGGTCGGCCACGCCAGCGGCGTGCTGCCCGGCCGCGCCGCCGAACGCCACCAGCGCGTGGTCGCGCACGTCAAGCCCGCGGGCGGCGGCGAGCCGCCGGATCGCGGCCGCCATCGCGTCGCGCGCCACGTCGAGGAACGCCTCCGCCGAGGCCCCCCCGGGCAGCGCCACCGCGCTCGGATCGAGCGGCGGCGAGAACGCCTCGGGGTCGACGAGGCCGGCGACCAGCGCGGCGTCGGTGACCGTGGGGGGGCCCCCGCGGCCGTAGCACTGGGGGCCCGGATCCGCGCCCGCGCTGTGCGGACCCACGCCGAGCGCCCGCCCGTCGCTCCACAGCACCGAGCCGCCCCCCGCGGCGATGGTGTCGATCTCGAGCATGGGGCGCCGCAGCCGCACGCCGGCCACCTCGACCTCGCCCTCCCGGCGGGGGAGCGCGTCGGCGCCGACCAGGCAGACGTCGGTGCTCGTGCCGCCCATGTCGAGCCCGATGGCCCGGTCCACCCCCGCCTGGCGGGCCACCGCGGCGACCGCCACCACGCCCCCTGCGGGCCCCGACAGCACCGCGTCGGGGGCGCGCAGCCGGCCCGCCTCCACCAGGCTCCCGTCCGACCGCACCGCCCGGGCCCCCGGCCCGATCCGGTCCTGGCGCAGGGCCCGCTGCAGCACCGGGGTGATGGACGCGTCGACCAGCGTCGTCTCGATCCGGGCGAGGTAACCGAGCTCCGGCGACACCTCGTGCCCGAGCGCGACGAACACCTCGGGCCACCGCGCGCGCACGTGCTCCGCCACGCGCCGCTCGTGCGCGGGGTTGCGCGGGCTGTGCAGGAGCACCACGGCCACGGCCTCGATGCCCGACAGATCCAGCTCCGGCAGCGCCAGCGGCACGAGCTCCCGCCCCTCCGCGTCGAGCCGGCCGCCGATCTCGATCACCCGCTCACACAGCGGCGGCGGGCGCTCCTCCGCGGGCGCGAACAGCGCGGGCCGCGTCATGTCGCCGATGTGGACGAGGTCTCCGAGCCCCGCCGAGACGAGCAGCGCGGTCGGCACGCCCCGGCGCTCGAGCAGCGCGTTCGTCGCCACCGTCGTGCCGAACGTGAGCGGGCCCTCCGCCAGGTCGCCCACCACGGCCTCGTCGGACCGGACCTTGCCGACCGTGACCCGCCCGTCGTCGTGCAGGGTCACCACGTCCGTGAAGGTGCCGCCGCGGTCCACACAGGTCCTCGGAATCGCCGTCCTCCGCTCCAGATGGTACGCACAGGCCTCGGAGGCTCCTATGGCCGAACCGCTCATCCGGCAGCTGTTCCACCTCGACTTCCAGTGGCAGACCGTCGATCCGTTCCTGTTCTGCGTACATCACGACGATCGGTACCCTCGGGGCAACGACGAGCTCGGTCCCGCCGCGTCGCTCGCGGGCCGCCAGATCGGCCGGGACTTCGAGGGGCTCGACGGCTGGCGCATGTACCACGGCGACGTGGTCCCCGGGTTCCCCCGGCACCCCCACCGCGGCTTCGAGACCATCACCGTGGCGCGCCAGGGCTTCATCGATCACTCCGACTCGCTCGGGGCCACCGCCCGCTACGGCCACGGCGACATCCAGTGGATGACCGCGGGGCAGGGCATCGTGCACGCCGAGATGTTCCCGCTCGTCAGGAACGACGCGGAGAACCCCTGCGAGCTCTTCCAGATCTGGATGAACCTGCCCGCCGAGCACAAGATGGTGCCGGCCTACTTCAAGATGCTGTGGGCGGAGGCCGTGCCGGAGCTCACGATCCGCAGGCCGGGCGGGGAGCAGGTGCACGTGCGCGTCATGGCCGGGTCCCTGGCGGTCGAGGGGGCGCCGTCGGAGCTCCGCGCGCCGCCTCCCACCCCGCACTCGTGGGCCGCGGATCCTGCGAACGAGGTCGGGATCTGGTCGGTGGCACTGTCGCCGGGCGCCCGGTTCACGGTGCCTCCCGCGTCGCCTGGGGTGAACCGCACAATCTACTTCTTCGCGGGCGCGTCGATGGCGATCGGGGGCCGCGAGGTCTCGCCGAAGGTGGGCGTGTCGGTGCGCCCCGACGTGGCGGCGGAGCTCGTCAACGGCGGAGCCGAGGCCGAGGTCCTGATCCTGCAGGGCAAGCCGATCGGCGAGCCCGTGGCGCACTACGGTCCGTTCGTGATGAACACCCGCGCGGAGCTGCAGCAGGCCTTCGCCGACTACCAGCGCACGCAGTTCGGGGGGTGGCCCTGGCACCGCGACGATCCGGTCCACGACCGCGTGCAGGGCCGGTTCGCGAAGCACCCCGACGGCCGGATCGACAAGCCGGTCGGCTGATCCGGCATCCGGCCTGGGCAGGGCTCCAGGGCTGCCCGGGCTCACTTGCCGAGCGTCCACCCCACGTGAACCCCGATCCAAGGCGGGTGCACGTAAGAGGTCAGCACGTCGTCGAGGTAGGCCTCGCCTTCGCGCTCGAGCGTCTCGATCGCGGCGATGCTGCGGTCCGTCTCGGCCTCGAGCCGCGAGCGGGCGGCTACCGTGAACGTCCAGCCGAGCACCGGGCGCACCTGCAGGCGCCGCCACGGCGTGATCTCCCAGCCGAGCTCCACGTCGAGCATCCCCACAGTGGCCGCCGCCGCGACCTCGAGCGCCTCGCTCCGGCGGGACGGGGGAAGGTCGGCGCCGTACAGGCCCTCCAGCAACTCCGCCGCGGTGGCGCCGCCCCCCAGGGTCGCGAGCGTGCCGCCCACGCCCACCGTGAGCCCGGCTCGGGGGCTCGGCTGCCAGGCCACCCGCGCGCGCAGGAGCAGCGAAGACGACAGCGTCTCCTCGACGAGCGTGGCCGTGTCCTCGGTGTACGACTCCGGGAACATCGCCGTGACCGCCCCGTTCGCGACCTGCAGGTAGCCCCGGGGCAGGAAGCCGACCGCCGCACCCACCCGCAGCCGAGCGGGCAGCGCGACGCGCACGCCCGCCTGCAGCGACACCGGGAACTCGGTTCCGACCTCGGGCGTCACCGTGACCGGGGACCCGGCCAGCGCCACTGCGCTCCACCACATGCCTACCTCCTCTGGTCTTGTCGGACCGGCTCACAGCCGGTCGATCTCGAAGAACCGCGGGGGCACCACCCCCGCGAACACGCGGCCCTGCCCGTCGTCGCGCTCGAGTCGGTAACTCACGTACGCGAGGAACGTGGTGAGGCCGGCCAGCAGGTGGAACAGCGCGTGGCCCTGGGCCCCGCTCGCGGGTCGCACAGCGCCCAGCTGAAGCCCGATCCGGTGAAGACCCAGAACGGCAGGATCGCCACGGCGATCACCCCCACCGCGGTGAACGTCCACCCCCAGTCCCGGCGCTGGTAGATCGCCTGGTACAGGATCTCGACGAGGAAGAACAGGCCGCCGTACACGAACTGGAACACGCCGATCTGCCCCGTGACCTCTCCCACCACGCCCGCCAGCCCGCACAGCAGCAGCCAGATGCCGGCGAAGGTGGCCGTGCGGGAGGTGCGATCCGCCCACCCCCAGGCGCGAGCGAACCGCGAGGCTGTCCAGCAGAAGCCCAGCGCCGCCCACAGCAGCACCGTCATCGCGTCGAGGAAGCCGCCCCACGCCTTCATCGAGGCGTGCAGCGCCATGCTCCCTGGGCCCATGAGAGCGACCACCAGCACGTAGGTCCAGGTCACCGGCGTGCTGCCGACCATCAGCGAGCGCGGGCCGCGGTCGTCCGCGCGCCCCCGCGCCGCGCGCCTTCGGCGGTCGATGCCCATCAGCAGCGCGATCCACACACTCGAGACCACGAACCCGAGGTCGGAGATCGTGTTGATCGGCTGCCGGAGGCCCCGCGTGTAGAACGCCTCGCAGTAGTGGTACTGGACGTCGTCGGCCGGGCAGGGGGCCTCCCCGGCGTCGTAGGCGGCGAGCGCGAAGCTGTCGTCGGCGTTTGCGCACCGCACCGCGTCGCCGTGGTCTGGCGTGCCGGAGATCCACGACCCCGCGCCGAGGCCCAGAACCGCGAGCAGCAGCCCTCCGCTCACCGCCGACACGATGGCGATCTCGGTGAGGGCTCCCTTCGCGACGGCGAGCGCCCAGGCCACCCCGACCAGCAGCGCCGACACCAAGACGATGGTGACGAAGACGGGCACACCGATCATGTCAGCCTCCGGTCGCCAGCCAGGCGAGCACGGTGTCGTGCAGGGCCGGGCAGCTGCACGCGAGCACGTCGCGGGGGCCCGTGACGGGCTGCAGGGAGGCGCCCGCCCAGTCCGTGATGCGGCCCCCGGCGCCCTCGACGATCGGCACCAGCGCGGCGTAGTCGTACCGCTCGAGGCCCGCCTCGACGACGACGTCGACCTGACCGGAGGCGAGCGCGGCGTAGTTGTAGGCGTCGCCGCCCCACGACACGACGTGGCAGCGGTCGGCCAGCACGTCCGCGAGCCCCCGCACGCCCCCGAGCTGCCGCGGGGACGTCGACGCGGCCCGCACCTGGGCCAGCGGCACCTCGGGCCGGGTCTGCACGCGGACGTCGCCCAGCGTGGTGCCTCCCGCACACCCCACCCAGCGCTCGCCGGTGATCGGCTGATCGATCACGCCGAGCACCGCGCGACCCTCGTAGAGCAGGGCGATCAGTGTGGTGAACAGGGGCTTGCCGCAGGCGAACGCGATGGTGCCGTCGATCGGGTCGAGGACCCACCGCCAGGGGGCCTCGGCGCGCGCGGTGGCGAGCTCCTCGCCCTCGATCCCGGCCTGTGGCGTGAGCTCCCCGAGCACCTCGCGCAGCGCGCGCTCCGCGGCGAGATCCGCCTCCGTCACGATGGGCGAGCCCGCGTCTTTGTGGGAGACCGAGCCAGGATCCCGAAACCGCGATCGGAGCACGCGGCCCGACGCCTCGGCCGCGGCGAGGGCCGCCCTCCGGAACTCGGGAGGAACTTCCATGGCCGCCCGTGTAGCATGGGAACAGCACCCCGAGGAGGGCCCATGAACTGGCACGCCATCGAGACCGTGGTGGTCCCGGTCGATCTTGAGAAACCGAGCGGCGGCGCGGTGCGCCTCGCGCTCGAGGCGGCGCAGCGGCCGCAGGGCGTCCACGTCGTCTACGTGCTTCCCGAACTCGAGCCCTCGCTGATGCTCCAGATCGACGTCGAGCACCGACGCACGAACGCCCGCCGCAGCCTCGAGAAGTGGCTCGACGAGCGTGGCCTGTCCGGAGTCTCCCCGGCCGTCCGGGTCGGGCCGGCCGCCCGGGCCATCGCCGACTGCGCGCGAGAGGTGGCGGCGGATCTCGTCATCATCGAGGCGCGGGCTCACGGAGCGGTCTCCCGGGCGCTCATCGGCTCGGTCGCCGAGCGCACCCTCCGCCTCGCGCCGTGCCCCGTGTTGCTCGTCCGGCCGGGCCCCCCGCAGACTTGACAGGCCCTGGGCAACGCCGCCCGACTCCGCAGCTAACCTGGAGTCTCCAGCAGATGGGGGATCCATGCGGTGGCTCGCACCGACTCTCTGCCTCCTCGGCGCCTGCGCCGGCGGCAACGGCGGCGACGAAGACAAGACGGATGACGACGGCGGCACCAAGCCCACCGACCAGGTCGGCGACACCGTCGACACGCGCGTCGACACGAGCCCCGGGCCCACCGGCGCCACTGCCGACAGCGACACGGGCTTCAAGACCGGCGGGGGCACCTGCTGGGAGGTGCGGGTGGGCGCTGAGGTGCCCTACTCGTCCACGCAGACGACCAAGGGGGCCGACAACAACTACACCCCCCAGTGCGGCGGGCCGGCCACGCCCGACATCATGTTCCAGGTGTTCTCGATCGTGGAGCGCGAGCTGCTGTTCGAGATCCGAGACGACGGCTTCGATGCGGTGCTGTACCTGCTGCAGGACTGCGGGGGGCCCGAGATCGGCTGCGCCAACGAGACCACCGGCGGCCCGGAGTCGCTGCGGTACTTCATGAACCGCAACGAGACGATCCTCGTGGGCGTCGAGGGCATCTCGAAGGATCAGGTCGGCGAGTTCGAGCTCGAGATCTCGGTCATTCCCCAGGCGGAGACCAACTGCGCCGACGGGATCGACGAAGACCTCGACGAGCTCACGGACTGCTTCGACGACGACTGCGTGGGCGACAAGGCGTGCGCCGAGGACTGCGACGACGGAAAGGACAACAACGAGAACGGCGTCACGGACTGCGACGACACGCTGTACTGCCTGACCGACCCCGCGTGCTTCGAGGACTGCGAGAACGGCGTCGACGACAACGACAACGACCTCGTCGACTGCGACGACAAGGTCCAGTGCAACGGATCCGCGCTGTGCAACGCCCAGTGCCCCGACATCACCCTGCCGGCCACGGTACCCGCGACGGTCACGGGCAACACCATCACGAAGTCCGACGACGTCTCCCCGAGCTGCGGCGAGGCGAAGAACTCGGGCGACCTGCAGTACACGTTCGCGCCGAAGGTCGCGGGGACCTACATCTTCGACACGGTGGGCACCGAGGGCTTCTCGCCGGTGCTGTCCGTGATCGACAGCTGCGGGGGCAAGGAGTCGGAGTGCAACGACGACTGGCAGCACGGGCAGGCGCAGGTGAAGGCCGGCATCCTGGCCGGTGGGTCCGTCATCATCAACGTCGACGGGGTGGGCGGCACGGAGGGCGAGTTCGTCCTGAACATCGCCGAGCTCGAGGCCGCGGAGTCCGACTGCTCCGACGGCCGTGATCTCGACAACGACGGCCTGGTCGACTGCGTCGACGACGACTGTGACGCGAAGGACGGCTGCGAGGAGGTCTGCGGCACCGGCATCGACGAGGACGTCGACGGCGACGTCGACTGCGAGGATCTGGACTGCGTGGGCGACGAGGCGTGCGAAGAGGACTGCACGAACGGCAAGGACGACAACAACAACAACCTCGTCGACTGCGACGACCCGAACTGCAGGCAAGACAAGGCGTGTCGTACCCCCTGATCCGATCCCCCACTGATCTGGGGGGTGGCGATCGCCGCCGGCCTCCCGCCCTCCCGCTCGCTATCCTCCTCCCGCAGATCACTCGGGGGGTGCTGGCATGTGGACGGGAATGGGGGTGTGGTGGGCGCTGGCGATGACGGGCTGCTCGATGAGTGCGGCGCTGCGCACGGCGAAGCAGGAGCTCGAGGCCGGGAACCACGCTGAGGCCCGCGAGCAGCTCGCCCAGATCGAGGGGGAGTATGCGGATCACCCCAAGGTCGACCGCGCCCGGTACCTCCTCGCGCAGAGCTACCAGGACGAGGGCGACTGCACGCAGGCGCTCGGGGCCTACGCCGCGTTCCTGGAGGCGTATCCGGAGTCCTCGCGCCGCTGCTCGGCGTTCCTGATGATGGGCCGGTGCCACGCCGAGCGCGGCGAGGACACCGCGGCGCGCCTGATGTACCAGCGCGCGTCCACGCTCGAGTGCAAGCGCTCGTGGGCCGCGAACGAGGCGCGGCGCGCGCTCGCTACTCCGACTGGACGGTGATCTCGGCCACGACCGCGAGGCGGCCGGAGCGCAGGCGCGCCCCGATGCCCATCACCAGCGGATCGACGTCGGCCCAGTCCCAGACCGAGGCCACGTAGACCAGGTCCTCCGGATCTCCGCAGAGGGACTCGCCCACCCCCACGCTGTGCAGGCTCTCCACGCCGACGTCGCGCATGATCGCCTCGACCTGGCTCCGCCCGGCGGGCTCCCCAGGGCTGTTGATCTGCCAGGTGCGCCCGCCGTTGCACGACTGCAGGTCGTACCCGAGCTCTTGCGCGCCCTCCTGGAGGGTGACCTCGGCGGGGGTGCCCTCCACGCCGGGACTGCACCCGAGCAGCGCCAACCAGGCTCCCCATCTCCCGCTGCCCCACATGCACGCCTCCCTCGCCAGGCGGGTTGTACCGCGTCGCGGAGGCGGCAAACGTCAGCGTCTCGTGAGGCGGCCGCTCACCGGTACGCTACGAGCTGGGGCGGGCGAGTGTGCGGCCGGTAGAACAGCTCCACCCGGACTTCTCCGGGAGGCACGGGCCCGTCGAGCACGACCGAGCGGCCCGAGGGGCCCGTCGAGAAGCCGACCGGGGCCCCGTCGACGAAGACCTCCGCCACCCACCCCACGACGTCGGCGACCGCGACCACGGGCCGCTCGACCCGGCTCCCCCGCTCGAGCACGCCCTCGAGGAGCTGGAGGGCGGGGTCGAGGTGTCCGAGGCGGAGAGCGGGTTCGAGGCGCTCCGCGCGCTTCCCCGCGAGAGCTTCGACCTCATCGTGACCGACATCAACATGCCGGACATCAACGGCCTCGAGCTCGTCTCCTTCGTCAAGAGCAACGACACCTATCGCGCCATCCCCCTCGTCATCATCTCCACCGAGGGCTCCGAGCGGGATCGCGCCAAGGGGCTCGAGCTCGGCGCCGACGCCTACCTGGTGAAGCCCTTCGACCCCGA
>CAYMSU010000209.1:0-10432 GCA_964393165.1 uncultured Enterobacteriaceae bacterium | reverse complement strand
TCGCCACCGCCCGGCGGCTGGAGGCGGCGCGAGAGGTGGCCGCCGAGCTCGCGGGAGACGTCCGCCCAGCTGTCCTCGACCTCGCCGAGCCAGCCTCGATCGAGGCGTTCGCCCGGCACCACGCAGGCGGCGTCGACGTCCTGGTGAACAACGCCGCCGTGTCCCTGCAGGGCTTCGACGGAGACGTCGTCCGCGACACCCTGCGGGTGAACGTGCGGGGTCCCGCGCAGCTCATCGAGGGGCTCCTCCCATCCCTTCCCGATGGGGGGCGCATCGTCAACGTCTCGAGCGGCATGGGCACCCTCGACCGCGTGGGCGACGGCCCGCGGGCCTCGCTCACGGATCCCGGGCTCACGCCCGATGGGGTGCTCGGCCTCGGCCTCGCCTTCGAGGCGGCAGTGCGGCGCGGCGGGCACAGTGCCGAGGGCTGGCCGAGCAGCGCCTACGGGGTGTCGAAGAACGCGCTCAATGCGCTGTCCCGCGTGTATGCCCGGCAGCTGGCCGACGATCCGCGGCGCATCCTCGTCGTCGCCGTGTGCCCAGGCTGGGTGCGCACCGACATGGGCGGCGCATCGGCGCCCCGCAGTGCGCGAGAGGGCGCCTCAGGCATCGTCTGGGCAGCGGTGTCCCCCGACGTGCCCGGCAGCGGGTTCTACCGCGACGAGCGCCCGATCGACTGGTAGGCCGCCGCGCACGGTCAGGCGGAGCGGTCCATGTCCTCGAGCGGTGCCTCGCTGTTGCCGAACCGCTCGGTCTCCACGCCCATCGCCTGCAGCATCCACAGGTACAGGTCGGCGATCTGGCGGTCTCGCCCACTCTTCGGCCCGTACTCCCGGTGCACGCCCGTCGTGTGCTGGCCTCCCGCGCTCCCCGCGAGAAGCACGGGCAGGTTGTGGTGGGCGTGAGTGTCGCCGTCCTCGATCTCGGAGCTGAAGTAGGCGAGCGTGTGGTCGAGCAGCGTGCCCGGACCGTCGGGGACCTCCGCCAGTCGGGACACGAGGTGCGCGAAGCGGCCGACCTCCCACCCGGCGATCTGCACGAGCTTGTCGATGTTGTTGCGATCCCCCTGGTGGTGGGAGATCTGGTGATGAGCGCCGGGCACCCCGATGAAGTCGTAGGTCTGGTTCGACGCGGCGGGCCCGATCATGAACGAGATGATCCGCGTGACGTCGCACTCGAGCGCGCGCACCATCAGGTCGATCATCACGTCGACGTGGGCGGGGTAGGCCAGATCGCCGAGAGGCACGTCGTCGGTCGCGCACGAGCCAGCGCCCAGCGCCCCGACCCGCATCTCGACCTCTCGCACGGCGGTGAGGTACTGCTCCAGCTTCTGCTTGTCGTCGCGCCCCAGCCGCGCGGACAGGGTGACTGCTTCACCCCGGACTTCGTCGAGGATCGAGCCCTGCAGTACCTTACGCCGGGCCGCTCGCGCGGGGTCGAGCTCGCGGTCAACCCCGAACATGCGGTCGAACAACACCTGCGGGTCCGTGATGTTCGGCAGCGGGGTCGTGGCGTTCGCCCACGAGATGTTGCGGGTGTAGGCGCACGAGTAACCAGCGGTGCAGTCGCCCGTGTTGCCGCCGGCCTGGATGCCCACCTGGAGGCTCGGGAACAGCGTGCGGTCGCCAAGCGCCTTCGCAGCGACCTGGTCCATCGACACCCCGTTGTACACGTCGTTGCCGGCGGTGTGCTTGATGGGCACGCAGGTCAGGAACGAGCCGGTCCCGCGGGCGTGATCGCCAGGGACCGGGTCATTCGCCACGTTGTTGGCGAGGCCCGTGAACACGCTCACGTGTTCCTGGACCGGAGCGAGGGGGGCCAGGCAGTCCTTCAGGTCGTAGCCGGGCCCCAGACGCTCGGGCGTGAAGCAGAACATCTGCATGCCGTTGGGCACGTAGAAGACGATCAGCCGGGTGGGAGCAGCATACTCCTGGCCCCAGCTGGTCCGGGGGAGCGCCGAGTGGAGGAACGGCAGACCCAGGGCGACACCCGCCCCGGCCAGCACGCGACGACGGGTCAGGTCACGGCTCACGGGGCCTCCTCCTCGAGGGCGAGCGGGGGCGTGGGGCCCTGGCTCCGGAACGGATGCGAGCGCACGATGTCGACCACGAGCTCCTCGAAGCGATGGTCTGCGGTCACGAAGCGGCCGGTGAGCCACCCGAGCAGGTCGGCCTCACTCTCGGCGGGCGCACGCCCAAGGGCGTAGGTAAACGTGCGCTCGACTGCGCATCGCGGCACGCGGGGGTCGGTGGTGAGCAGCCGGACCATCTCCTCGGGACCGGAGAAGCCGCCCAAGCCGGGGATCTCTCCTGACACATCGATGGGCCGCCCGGCCTCGTCGACCTCGCGAAACGAGCCCACGCCGTCGAAGCCCTCCAAGGAGAAGCCGATCGGGTCCATGGACAGGTGGCACGCCCGACACTCGGGCGCGGACGTGTGCCGCGACAGCTGCTCCCGCAGCGTGAGATCGTCGCCCCCGGCCGGCTCCTGGTCCTCGAGGTCGAAGTTGACTCCGTCGGGCGGCGGAGGAGGCTCGTCGCAGAGCAGGTTGCCGAGCACCCACTTGCCACGGAGGACTGGCGATGTGGTGGTCGGGTGTGACAGCGCCATCAGGAGACCGGCGCGGGTGAACCAGCCAGGCCGCTGGGGATTACTGGCGCGGGCGGGTGCCCGGGGCGTGCCCTCGGGGAGCCCGTAGAACGCGGCCAGTCGGTCGTCGACGAACGTGTCGCGGGTCGTGAGGAGGTCCAGGAGCGAGCGATCCCCGAGCAACACGTCCTTCGCCAGGGCCGTGAGCTCGGCCTTCATCGAGACCCGCAGGCCCTCGCTGAAGGCGGGGAAGGTGTCGCGGTCGGGGCTCGCGTCGTCGATCTTGCGGATGCTGAGCCACTGACCGGCGAGGTTGTGGACGAGTGCGTCGGCTCGCCGATCCTCGAGCATGCGCCGGGCCTCGGCCTCGAGCACGTCGGGATCGAGCAGCGCGTCGGTCGCGGCGAGGTCCATGAGCCGCTCGTCGGGCATGCTCGACCACAGGAAGTACGAAAGCCGGGACGCGAGCTCGTAGGCATCGAGGGCGTGGCCCACCCCGGGACGGCGCGCGGCCTCCACCCGGTACACGAAGTGCGGCGACACCACGAAGGCCTTGAGCACGGTCCGAACCGCCTCCTGCCAGCCTGCCCCGAGCGCCCGGGCCTCTCCGTAGAGGCGGAGCTTCGCGAGGTACTCGGACTCGGAGAGCGGTCGACGCCACGCGCGGGGGCCGAAGGTGCGCACGATCTGCTCGAGGCAGGCGCCCTCGGCTTGGGGGCGAGGAAGCTCCGGGAAGTCGTCGGGCGTGCACACGAGCACGCGATCCTGGTGCGCCGGCGGCTCGCGCGGGATCCCGAGCGGCCCGACGATCCGGAGGCGGTCCACGACGAGGCTGCGGTCCTCGTCGGGAGGCTGCTTGAAGTCGTTGAGGAAGGCCACTCGGACCTGCCGGCGGCCCTGGGGCACGGTGACCTCGACGCCGTAGGCCTCGGGCTGCGCGAACTGGCCGTCGTAGGCCGCGGTCACCTCGAACTCACCGACGGACGCGCCGTCGACCTCGAGCGCCATGCGAGCGGGCTCGTCGCCGGCCGGGATCTCATAGGCGTCGGCGGTGATCCGGTAGGTGCCCGACGCCGGCGCCCAGAAGGTGGCGCCGAGGTAGCCCTCGGTCCACAGCACCCACCCCGTGGAGTCGAACACTGCCCCGTGGTCGGCCTCGACTTCGGGCCCCTCGCCCTCGAACGTCCAGCGCTCCCCGGGCGCCGTGCCCTCCGCGAACAGGACGTCGAGCACGTCGTCTGCGGCCTTGTCGTACAGCTCGACGTGGAGCGGCGAGATCGACAGCGCCTGCGCCTGGTTGTCGAAGCCGAGCGCGAAGTCGTCGGCGGGAAACCGCCGCGACGGCTGGATGTCGACCGCGAACAGGTCTCGCATGGTGTTGTCGTACTCGGGGCGGTTCAGCCGGTGGAGCACCTTGTGAGGCGCAGGGTCGGCCCCTGGCCCGCAGGCGAGGAGCAGGACCGGCAGCCAGCCGACAGCGAGGGGAGCGTGCATGTTCAGTACCCGAAGGTGAAGACGTAGGCGGCGCCGCCCGCGGGGGCGATGCCGTCGTGGAACGGGGCCCCGATCAGTAGATCGGGGAACCCGTCTTTGTCGACGTCGCCGGCCGGCGCCACGTCGAGCCCCATGAAGTCGAAGGCCGCCGAGCCCTCGAGCACAAAGTCTGCGTCGTTCAGGTCGACCGAGCTGTCTACCGGGCCGAACAGCACGAACACCGCGCCGGCATCGGTCTGCCCGTCGATGTCGCGCCCGGGGGCGCCGATCACGAGGTCATCGTGACCGTCGTCGTTCAGGTCGTCGACTCCCGCGACGCTTCGGCCGGTCTCGTCTCCCGCCGAGATGCCGTAGATCTGGACCTCGGGCTCGGTCTCGCGCACGTCCGCGGGGCCGAACGCCACGTAGGCCTTGCCCACGTCGACCACGGGGCCATCGGGCCCGTCGTGGTCGTGGAACGGCGCTCCGATCACGATGTCGTCGGTGCCGTCGCCGTCGAGGTCGCCCGCCGCGGCCACCGCCGCGCCCATCTGGTCGCCGGCGCGCTCGCCCAGGAAGGACCCGTCGGCGTCGTCGACGGTGCGCGGCAGATCGGTGTCGTTGGCGGACGAGAACAGGAACGCGGCCCCTCGGTCGGTGCGCCCGAAGGCGTCGCGCAGGCAGGCCCCGATGAGGATGTCCTGCACGCCATCACCGCTCACGTCGCCCGCCCCCGACACCGCGCAGCCGGTGTTGTCGCGGTCGTTCTTGCCGGTGATGATCCGCTCGCTGTGCTCGAGGAACGTCTCCCCCTGGTCGATCGGCCCGGGCACGATGAACACGGCGCCCGCCTCGGTCGGCGGACTGTACCGGGCTGCGCCCACCAGCAGGTCGGCGTCGCCGTCGCCGGTGACGTCGCCCGGGCTCGCCACGGCGCCGCCCGTCCAGTGGAACCGGTCCGCGCCCAGGAGCTTCGCGTGGAAGTAGGGCGCCCGCAGCTCGACGGTGCCGGTGGCGTCGGGGTCGACGATCCACACGGCGCCGGCATTGTTGTCTCGCTGGTCCTGGTGCTGTGCGCCGATCGCGAGATCGGGGCGCCCGTCGCCCGTCAGGTCATGGCCGCCCGCGATGGCGTAGCCGGCCCAGTCGTCTTGCGACTGGGACACCCACTTGACGGGGGCCTCGGCGAGGGCAAGGGAGCCCGTGACCGGCCCGTGGATCAGGTAGACCGCGCCGTGCTTGTCGACCTCGCCGTAGGCGCCCACGGCAACGTCGGCGAAGCCATCGCCGTTGACGTCGCCTGCCGGGGTCACGCTGAAGCCGGCCCAGTCGTCGAGGTCGTTGCCGAGCAGCGTGGCGTCGGCCGTGCGGGCGGACCGCCGCGTGAAGCACTCCTCGCGGGTGGGCTCGCGGTTGGGCTCGTCACAGTCGTTGACCTCACCGTCGCCGCAGGTCTCCGGCGCACCCGGGAAGGTGTGCTCGTTCGCGTCGTTGCAGTCGAGGCCCCCGACCTCGAGCGCGTCCACCCCGTCTCCGTCGACGTCGGTGTCCGAGGTGGACGGGTCGCAGTCGTCGTCCTTGCCGTTGTAGGGGACCTCGGTGGCGGACGGGTTGACGTCGCTGTCTGAGTCGTCGCAGTCGTTGCCGCCGAGGTCGGTGCGGAACGCGCCGTCGCCGTCGTTGTCGCAGACGGACTGGCAGTCGTCGAGATCGTAGCAGTCGACGATGAAGTCCCCGTCATCGTCGACCCCGTTGAAGCAGTCCTCCGACCCGAGCTGCCCGGGACAGGCGGCCTCGCAGTCCTCGTCGAGGCAGTCGACCGCGCCGTCGCCATCGTCGTCGAGGGAGTTGAAGCAGTCCTCGCCGCAGCTGGCCGCACAGTCCTGGTCGGCACAGTCGACGAAGCCGTCGCCGTCGTCGTCGACCTGGTTGTCGCAGATCTCCCCGGAGCTGCAGGCCGAAGCGCCGCAGAGGGTGAGAAGGGCGGCGAGCACGCGCCTCACGAGGCTCCTCCAAGAAGGCGAGTCTAACGTGCGGCGGCCGCCACCCGCGACGGGTGCGTGCTACTTCGCGCGGGCTGCGGACACGTCGCTCGGCGAGCAGTCGCCGTAGTCGTTGCCCCAGCTGTTCCGCTCGTAGGTGACGACCGCGGCGATCTGCAGGTCGCTCAGCATGTCCTTCTGGGGCGTCATCACGCCGTTGTAGGTGATGCCGTCGACCACGAGCTCCCCGCTCATGCCGTTCAGCACGATCCCCGCGTGGGTCTCGCAGTCGCCCATGTGATCGCGCTGTCCGACCAGCGGCGGGAAGGCGTTCGCGATTCCCTGGCCGTTGGCCTGGTGGCAGGTGGTGCAGGCGAGCCCGCCGTCGCCGGTCAGGTAGACCTTCTCGCCCAGCTCCATGAGGTAGGCGTGCTGGTCGTCCTCGGACATCGCGCCGAAGTCGACGGCCGAGGCTTCGTCGGCGCCCTCGGGCTCACCTTCCGGAGCCACCGCGTCGTCTGCCTCGTCCTCTCCCTCGACCGCCGGCTCCTCGACCGCCGGCTCCTCGACCGGCGCGTCGACCGGCTCCGCCCTGGGCAGCTTGACGATGTACGCGGCCACCTTGGCCACGCGAGCCGGGCCCAGGATCTGGCCCCACGCTGGCATGCCCTTCTCGAGCACGCCGTTCGTGATCGTCGCGCGGATCTCCTCCGGCGACGAGCCGTGGATCCACTCGGCATCGACCAAGCTGGGGCCGATGCCGCCCCCCTTGCCGCCCTCGTTGTGGCACGACTGGCACTGCGTGACGTAGATCTCGGCGCCCTCGTCGAGCGTGGAGGCGTCGAAGGAGAGCTCCTCGGGGGCCTCGGACTCCGGCCACTGCAGCGCAGCCAGCGCCATCTCCTCCTCGTAGCGCTCGATCTGGCTCGTCTGCTCGAGGAAGTGGTAGTTCGCTGCGTACGCGATGCCCCACACGATGGTCACGATGAACAACCCGATCCACCAGTCCGGCAGCGGGTTGTCGTACTCCTCGATCCCGTCGTTCTCCTCTGCGTGTCCAAGGATCTCGTCGGTGATCTTCGCCATCATTCACCTCCGTCGAGGGGGAGGCGGCTCGCCTCGTCCATGAGCGCGCGCCGCGAGGGCGCGAAGGTCCACACGATCCAGCCGATCATGCAGCTGAAGAACAGCACCGTGGTGCCTCCCAGCAGCCACCCGAGGTCGCTGTGGGCGCCGTGGAGCAGCTGGCTCATTGCTCACCTGCCTCGGCGAGCACGCCGCCCTCGCGCCGGTCCGCGCCCAGGCGCTGCAGATAGGCCGTGAGGGCCACGATCTCCTTGTTCCACGAGACCTCGATCCCCGCGTCGGCCATGCGACCGGCGATGGCCTCCCCCTGCTCCTGCATGGCCGTGGCGATCGCGCCCTGATCGGTGACCGCGTAGGGCGTGCCGAGCGCGTGCAAGGCGCCCACCGAGGCGGTGATGTCCGCGGGGTCGACCTCCCAGTCGTGGAGCCACGGATACGGCGGCATGACGCTGCCCGGCGTGGTCGACCGCGGGTCCTTCATGTGCTCGTAGTGCCACGCATCGGGGTACTTTCCGCCGATCCGGTGCAGGTCGGGGCCGATCCGGCGGGAGCCCAGCAGGAACGGCCGGTCCCACGTGTACTCCTCCGAGCGCGACCACTTGCCGTACCGCAGCGTCTCGTCCCGGAACGGGCGGACCATCTGCGAGTGGCAGACGTAGCAGCCCTCGCGGATGTAGATGTCGCGACCGGCGACCTCGAGCGGCGTGTAGGGCTCGACCGCCGCCGCCTCGGTCCGCGCGGCCTCCACCGTGAACATCGGGATCAGCTCGACGAGCCCGCCGATGCTGATGCAGACCGTCGTGAGGATGGCGAACCAGCCCGCGTTGGGCTCGAGGAGCCGGCGGTGCCAGTAGTCGTTGCTAGCTTCCGACATGGGAGGGCCTCACTTCGCCGGGGTGGCGGCGACTTCGGGTCCGCGAGCGGTCCGAATCAGGTTGACGGTCATCAGCACGACCCCTGCGAGGTACATCAGCCCGCCCACGAGGCGGAGCCAGTAGAAGGGAGCGAGCCGGTTGACGATGTCCATGAAGATGGGGTTGGCGAGGCGCCCGTCGTCGTCGAGCGCGCGCCACATCAGGCCCTCGGTGAGCCCCGCACCCCACATCGTGACCGTGTAGAGCACGATGCCGATGGTCCCGATCCAGAAGTGCAGGTTGGCCCACTCCATGCTGTACAGCTCACGCTTGTACAGCCGCGGCACGAGCCAGTAGAGGATGCCGAAGGTGAGCATCCCGTTCCAGCCGAGGGCGCCGCTGTGCACGTGGCCGATGACCCAGTTCGTGTAGTGGGCCAGGTGGTTCACGGCGCGGATCGACATCATGGGGCCTTCGAAGGTGCTCATGCCGTAGAATGAGACCGCGACGACCATGAACTTGAGGATCGGGTCGGTCCGAAGGCGATCCCAGGCTCCTCGGAGGGTGAGCAGGCCGTTGAGCATGCCGCCCCAGCTGGGCGCGATGAGCATCACGCTGAAGATCATGCCGAGCGTCTGGGCCCAGTCCGGCAGCGACGAGTAGAGCAGGTGGTGCGGGCCTGCCCAGATGTAGAGGAACACGAGCGCCCAGAAGTGGATGATCGACAGCCGGTAGCTGTAGACAGGGCGCTCCGCGGCCCGCGGCAGGAAGTAGTACATGAGGCCGAGGAACGGGGTGGTGAGGAAGAACCCCACGGCGTTGTGGCCGTACCACCACTGCACCAGCGCGTCGGTCATCCCGGAGTAGATCGGGTAGCTCCGCGTGAGCGTGGCCGGCATGGCCAGGTTGTTGCCCACGTGGAGCACCGGGATGGTGATCAGGAACGAGATGTAGAACCAGATCGCCACGTACAGGTGCTGGACCTTGCGGTTGGCGATGGTCATCGCGCAGTTGAAGGCGAACGACAGGAAGACCACGGCGATGGCCAGGTCGATCGGCCAGATCAGCTCGGCGTACTCGTGGCTCTGGGTCAGGCCGAGCGGCAGGGTGATCGCCGCTGAGGCGATGATCGCCTGCCAACCCCAAAAGTGGAAGTTGGACAGGCCGTCGCTCCACATCCGGACCTTGAGGAGCCGCTGCATGGAGTAGTACATGCCGGCGAAGACGATGTTACCGGCGAAGGCGAAGATCACGGCGTTCGTGTGCAGAGGTCGCAGCCGGCCGAACGTCGTGTAGGGCAGGCCGAGGTTGGCCGGCCACCAGGCCAGCTGAAGCGCGATGAGGGCGCCGACCGACATGCCCACGAGGGCGAACACCACGGTCGCCCACACGAACTTCTTCGTGATCTCGTCGTCGTAGGGCTGACCGCCGGGATCCGCCCGGGTGGCTGAGTCGCTCATGGAACCTCCGGCCCGGCCCCTGGCAAGACGCGTGCCAGGACGGGCGCACCGAGGAGCGCGGCTTCGGTGCGAGGCCCGTTCAGAAGTGGGGCAAACGACACACGGCCTCGGATCAAACCACCCAGCGCAACCGTGGATGGCAGGGGCCGACCGGGGGCACGTCTCTTGCTACGTGTCCTTCCGAGGGTCGTCGAGGACGAGGGGGGCGGCGTGGAGCACGCACTGGCGGGCGCAGCGACCTGGGCAGGCATCGGCACCTGGGCCGAGGTTGCGACCTGGGCCGAGGTTGCGACCTGGGCCGAGGTTGCGACCTGGGTAGGGGCCGCCGCGATGGCGGGCCTCGCCGGCGCGCCACACTGCCTGGGGATGTGCGGGGCGCTGTCGTGCGCGGCCGGAGCGGAGCTGTCCCGGCAGCTGCCCTACCATCTGGGCCGCATCGCGACCTACGCTGGGCTGGGGGCGGTGGCGGGGGCGTTGGGCCACGTGGTTCCCGGGCCCTCGTGGGTGGGGAGCCTGCTCGCGGCGGGGCTGCTGGTGGGGTTCTCGCTGTCCTTGGCCGGGTTGCTGCGCGCGCCGAAGGTCCCTGCCGCGTGGCTGGGCCGAGCGGGGGCCTGGCTCGCGCAGGGCCGGGGGCCGGCCTCGCGCCTGGCGTTCGGCGCGGTGAACGGGCTGCTCCCGTGCGGGCTGGTCTACGCGGCGCTGGCGCTGCCCGTGGCGTCCGGCCACCCGGCGGTGGGGGCGCTGGCGATGGGGGCGTTCGGGCTGGCCACGGTCCCCGCGCTGGCGGTGGCGAGCGTAGGGTTTCGCAGCGTGCTCGCGCGCTCGCCGGCGGCGCGGCGCGGGCTCGCCGCGGTGGTGCTGGTGGCGGGGCTCGGGAGCCTGGCGTGGCGGGAGGGGCTGCTCTTCGGCTGACCCCACGTGAGCCCGCCCTAGCGTCGCCCGGCGCGCCTCGCCGCCCGCTGCCCGACCGCGGCGATACGCCCTCACC
>CAYMSU010000208.1:0-10454 GCA_964393165.1 uncultured Enterobacteriaceae bacterium | reverse complement strand
CTGGAGGGGTGGCGCTCTATGCGCTGGTCTACGGTCCCTCGGACTGGACGACGGACGCGGGCCTCATCGCGCTGGCGTGGCGGGCGCGCCACAACCCCGCCCTGCGCCCCGAGGTGGAGCAGATCTTCGCCTGGATGCGGGGGCAGGTCCCCGCCCAGGGATACACCTCGTGGGAGGCGCGGCTCGCGCACCTGTGGCTCGGCCTCGGCGAGCACCCGCGTGGCGCTTGCCCTGGCCTCGTCGTGGCGCCCGAGCGCCCGCCAGGCCTCCGCGACCCACACCTCGATCTCGGCCGCGACCGGCCGCGCGGCCGCTCGCTGCGCGGTGCGCAGCGCCTGATCGCTGAACTGACGAACCGACGAGACGTGCCCGAGTCGCGCCAGCAGGAGGGCCCGCAGGGCGTCGCACCGCGCCGACTCCTCGGCGAGGTCGTGATGCAGCGCCAGGTTGTGGGCCTGCAGGACCCGGGGCAGCGCGTCCGGCTCTCGCCGCAGGACCGCCACCTCTGCGCGGAGGCGACTCGCCCGGGCCAGCGTCTCGTCACACCCCGCGCGAACGGCCACGCTCTCCGCGGCCTCGATCACGGCCACCGCCCGCCCGAACATCCGGCGGTCGAGGAGGAGGTCGGCCAGCAGCAGCCGGGCGCTCGCCTCCCCCGGCGGGTGGACCGCCGCGCGGGCCGTGCGCAGCGCCTCCGTCACGGACGCGCGGGCCTGCTCGGACCGCCCGAGCTCGCACTGGGCCTGTGCGAGCGCGACGAGGGCGTCCAGTCCCTCGTCGGAGCGACCCATGCCGTCGAAGCCCCGGAACGCCCGCTCCAGCAGGTCCGCCGCTGCCGTGAGGTCGCCGGCCGCGCGAGCCTGGGCCGCCGCGTCCACCGCCGTCCGGAGGCGCTCGGCCATGGGCATGCCGCGGTGCAGGCTCGCCCGGCTCAGCACCCGGGCCGCCTCCGCGGGCCTCCCGAGCTCCCCCAGGAGCGCACCGCGGATCCGCTCCAGCTGCGCGCGCTCCCCGAGACCGAGGCCATAGGTGGTCGGGACCTCCGACAGCAACGCCAGGGCCCCGCTCGGATCGTCCGAGGCCCTCGCCCGGGCGAGCAGCCCGCGGGCCTGCAGCCAGCTCTCGGGATCGTCGGGGGACGGGGGCAGGCTCGCCAGGTCCCCGAGCGCCCGCTCGGCGGCCGCTCGCTGGCCGCGCGCCAGGCGCGCGCCGGCCTCGACCAGGCGAAGCGCCGGGGGGCCGGCCGCGCCATCCAGGACGTGTCGCGCCTTCTGGACCCACTCGACGGCCGCCTCCGCCCGGTCCCGCCCGAGCGACAGCCGAGCCATCTCGACGATCGCGGGCAGGTGGGACGGATCCGGTCGCGTCGCCCGGAGCCAGGCCTGCCCGAAGCCCGCCGCCTCGTCGTCGAGGCCTGCCCTGCAGAGGGCCCGGATGCGCGCCGCCGCGAGCTCCGGCGTGGCCTTGACGAACCACAGCCGCGTCGCGAGGTCGGCACCCGTGTCCGGGTCGAGGTAGCTCGCCGCGTCCACACAGCGCGCGCCGTAGAGGGCCACCGCCTTCGGCTCCTCGGCGCCGACGAGGGCCCAGCCGAGCTGCGCCCAGGGGACCGGGCGGCGACCGAGCAGGGCCTTGGCGAGGCGTCGCCAGGCCGCGGCCGAGTCGTCGAGGCTGGCCCAGAGGGCGTCGGACGTGTCGCGACGCGGCGTCCGGAGCGTGTCGCGACCCGCCAGCCAGCCGTGGGCCTCCAGCACCGCGAGGGCATCGCCGGCGGCGTCTCGATCCTCGGCGAGATCGAGCGCGGCGCTGCGCGCGAGCGGCTGGAGCTCCGCGACGAGCGCCCCGAGCTCGCGGGCCGCCGGAGGGAGCTCGTCGGGAGACTGATCCGGAAGGTACGCGCCGTGGTCCCCGAGGGTACGGAGCGCCTCGGCGTCGGCGACGAACCGCTCCCTGTGCCAGTACACCGCGCCCGACGCCACCGCCGCCTGCACGAAGCGAACGAGCGCCCCGAGCCGTCCCCCCACGGACCGCGTCGCGGCGTCGGCCACGGCCTCGACCACGCCGACCCCGAGCAAGTGCTCGACTGCGCCCCGCAGCGACCGCCGGTCGAGGGCGGGCACCGGCACGACCTCGCTCACCCAGCTGGGGGATCGCTCCTGGGCCAGCAGCAGCGAGGCTCCGCGCTGGTGCAGGAACGCGATCGTCTGCCGGGTGCCCGCGTCGAGCCGGTCGAGGTCGTGCACGAGCACCCGGAGGTCCCCGTGGGCCCGCCCGAGCAGGGCCTCCGCCGCGGCCTCGGCCCGGTCCACGAGGTCCTGGACTTCCGGCAGGCGCTCCGGCAGGCCAGGAAGATCGGCGTCCTGGAGCGCGGCCTCGACCGATCCCCAGGGCCGACGCGAGGGGTGCAGGCGCACCGTCGGCCACCACCCGGCGAACGCCGCGTTCTGCAGCAGGTCGAGGCACGCGAGTCGCGTGCCCTCGTCGCCGCCCACCAGCGAGACCGTGCCCCCGTCGACGAGCCAGGCCTGGAGCTCCGCGGGGATGGGGACCTCGAGGTGCCGCGCGCGCCGCCACACGTCCGCGGGGCCCGGGCGGCGGAAGCCGAAGCCGTGCTCCGCGAAGACCTCCGCGATCCGCGCGGCGGACGGCCGGCGGGCGGGCTCCGGCGAGCGCGCGTCGAACAGCAGGGCCTGGACCCAGGGAGGCGTGCCCTCGGCATACCCCGGCTCGTCGCCCGCGGCCCGGAGGCGCTCGAGCCCGAGCGTCGCGAGCGCGTGCACGTCTGCCGCGGGCCCCCCGGACCCCTCGAACCCGACGATGCCGACCTCGCGAGCATCGAGCGAGGTGTACACCCGCTCCGCGTCGAGGGCGCCGTGGTGCACGCCGAGGCGGTGGGCGGCCGCCAGCCCGTCGGCGACCGCGCCGAGGATCCGGAGCACGATCGGCACCGGCAGCATGCCCGGCTCCCACGCGGCCACCGCCCAGCCCTGCGGCCGAGCGACCACGACATGCGGCTCGGGGGCCTCCCCCACGGCGATCACAGGCGCCACCACGGGGTGACAGACCGCCGAGAGCGGCTGCACGTGCCGGGGGCGACGCAGCGGCACGAAGTGCAGCAGGCCCCGGCGCCCGAGCCCATCCGTGACCTCCCACGTGCTCGCGTCGCCGTTCGTGGGGTGCACCAGCTCCCACGGACCGAGGCGCGCCCCTCGGCCCGGACGCGAGGACGGCTCCACGCCGGCGGCGTTGCGCACGGAAACGCTGGCGTCGACGAGATCCACGTGGGTGGGCATGCCCCGCTATCGGCGGCTTTTACCTCGGCTTGAGGCCCTCGACGTCGAAAGACCAGCGCGGAGCGTAGCCCCCCGGCTCGGGTAAGCTGGGTCCGATGACGGGCAACCCTCTCCGCCGGTTCCTCCTGGGCCTGACCTACCCGTTCCGCGGGATCCGCCTCGTGCTCACGCATCCGAGCACGTGGCCCTACCTCGCGGTGCCCACGCTGATCACGACCGGCGCGCTGCTCACCGCGCTCTACGTCGCGTGGCAGGGGGTGCCGTGGCTGCTGGCGAAGGTCTGGGTGCCCGAAGGCGACGTCTGGGTCGTCGAGGTCCTGTGGCTGTCGCTCGTGCTGGTGCTCCGCGCGCTGGCCTTTCTCGTGGTGGGGATCGCGCTGTACTTCTCTGCCGGGCTCGTCGCGGTCCCCTTCAACGACCGTCTGTCCGAGCGAATCGAGACCCTGGTCGCAGCTCCGGGCCCGCCCCCGTCGGGCCGGATCTCCTCCTTCGCGGCGCTCGCGACTAGCGTGAGCCACTCGGCGCTGTCCCTGATGCTCTACCTGCTCGCGATGGCCGGACTGCTCCTGCTCGAGCTGGTCCCCGGGCCCGGGAGCGCCCTGCACATCGGGCTCGGTCTGCTCGCCACGAGCCTGTTCCTCGGTCGCGAGATGATGGACGGCTGCATGTCCCGCCGCCGAATGTCGTACGGGGCGAAGCTGCGCCTGGTGCGCGACAACCTCGGCGCGGTCGTCGGCTTCGGGCTGGTGGCGGCGGCGCTGCTCTGGCTGCCGCTCCTGAACTTCGTGCTGCTGCCGATGATGGTGGCCGGCGGCACGCTGCTGTTCTGCGACCTCGAGCGCGCCGCGGCTACTCGTCGAGACCCGCCGCTTCTCGCGCAATCGCAGCGAGAACCTGCGTAGCCTTGTCGATCGCCTCGGGCGCCTCGGTCAGCCCGTGGGTTCGGGCCAGGTCCGCGATCGGACGGTAGACGATGTGCACCGCACCGGCGTCGTCCTCACGCACGAGCATCTTGAGGGGGAGATCCAGCGCGATCGTGGGGGCGGCGGAGATCAGCCGCGTGCCCAGGCGCGGGTTGCCGAAGATCACGAGCGTGGAGGCCGGGATGGTCTGGCCGGCCCGCGCCGCCCCCGCAGCGTGGTCGATCTTCGTGAACACGCGCAGCTTGCGGGCCTCGAGCGCCGACTCGAGCCGCGCCACGGTGGCATCGAAGCCCCCCGTGCTCTGAACGTCGGTGAGCACCTCCGTGGAGACCTCGGAGGACCGGCGCTTGCCGCCCGCTTCGCTCACCTCGGGCGCCGCGGCCAGCAGCACGAGCGCGCCCACGCCCAGGATCCCTCTCATCGTAGCCCTCGCGACCATCACGACCTCCCTGGCAGATGCAGGGCGCGCCCCGAGGCCCTCCCGGCGAGAGCCTCGAGGCGCGCCGGACCCCACAGGCATCCGGCGATAATGTCGAAACGCGACGAACACAACCAACGTGCGAGGAAGCAACGGTCAACGCCGGCCGCGGCGGCCCCGTCAAGGTACCGCGAGCCCGCTCGCGTCCGCGTCGCAGATGTGTCGCAACCGGGAGCTCCGATGTCGTCGTCGACCCTGAACCTCACCCCCGCCCTGCGGGACTACCTGGTCGCCATCGGCGTCCGGGAGTCCCCGCAGCTCGCCCGCCTCCGCGAAGAGACCGCCGCCCTTCCCGCCTCCGGCATGCAGATCTCGCCCGAGCAGGGCGCGCTGATGGCCATGCTCGTGCGGCTCACGGGGGCTCGCCGCATTCTCGAGGTCGGCACGTTCACGGGGTACTCCTCACTCGCGATGGCCGAGGCGATGCCCGAGGACGGCCGCGTGACGTGCTGCGACCACTCCGCCGAGTGGACGGCGGTGGCCCGGCGCTACTGGACCGAGGCGGGCCTGGCGGATCGCTTCGACCTACGCCTGGGCGATGCGCTCGACTCGCTCGACGCCCTCGTCGCCGAGGGCGCATCCTTCGACCTCGCCTTCGTCGACGCCGACAAGGAGCGCTACCTGACCTACCACGAGCGGTGCCTCGCGCTCCTGCGTGCCGGGGGCGTGTTGCTGTACGACAACGTCCTGTGGGGCGGCGCGGTCATCGACGCAGACAACCAGTCCCCGTCGACCCTGGGCGTGCGAGCGCTCAACGAGGCGCTGGCCGCCGACGAGCGCGTGGACGTGGTCGTCGTACCGATCGGCGACGGGCTCACGATCGCCCGGAAGCGGTGACTACAGGCCCGCCTGCACCATGATCGCGAGGGTCGGGTCGCCGTCCCAGCTCACGGTGAGCCCGTGGGCGCGCAGGGCGGCCGCGACCCGCTCCCCGATGGCTCGGGTCGCCTCCGGGGTGTCCTGCGTGCCCCCGTACTCGAAGGCGAGGGCGTGGCCGTACTCCACGGCGTCGAGCAGGCCCCCTCCGCGCAGCGCGACGAAGCCGGCGCGGCCCGCCTGCTCGGCAAGGACCCGCAGCTCCTCGTGCGACGTCTCGCCAGGTAGCGCAGGCCGCACGAGGATCTCCGCGTGGTGGAGCGCCGACAGCGCCGCCCGGAACGCGCGGGCGCCGGTGCTCGGGGACGCCGGCCCCAGCGCCCGGAGGTGCTCGCTGGCGAGCGTGCGCACGGGGCGGGCGTCGACCCAGCCCCGGTGCTCCGTCACCACGTCGACGATCCGCTTCCGCCGAAGCAGACCGGTGGCATGCAGGGCGGCCACGTCCTGCCGGATGTGGGGAGCCAGCTCCACGTTCCAGCGACGACGCCAGTCCTGCACGGCCAGGCGCCACGCGAGGTCCGCGTCGAGGCCGAGGGCAGCGACCTCGTCGACGTCTTCGTAGATGCGGTCGGGCAGCAGCCCTAGCACGACCGCGGGCCAGCCCTCTGCGGGAGCGCGTGGCACGAGGTGCCAGCGCACGTCGGTCCCCGCCCGCCGCGCGGCCTCGGCGAGCATCCACCCGTGGTCGACGTCGTCGGAGAACTCGCCGTGCATCATCCAGACCGGTGCCCGCAGCTGGTGCGCATACCGGACCGGGCTGCGGAGCGCGTCCTGATCGGGGTCCGTCGGGCCCTCGAGCGCGACCACGGCCCGGAGATCGTCGATCACGGTCGCGGCCAGGAGCACCCAAGGACTGCCGCGACCGGATCCGACGAGGTACACGCGCCGCTCATCCACGTCGGCACGTGCGCGCAGGTGCGCCACCGCCGCCTGCAGGTCGCGCACCGCTCGCCCGAGCAGCGCGCGTTTGCCCGGGTTGGGGGGCGCGGCGCGGAGGGTGGGCAGCAGCACCGGGATCTCGCGGTCGACGAGCCCGTGCACCGCCTCGAACGATTCGCGAGAGGGCCTCCCGAAGTCGTGGGGGACCCAGACGACCGCAGGCCCGGGCACCCGCTCCGGCACCGCTGGCGCGGCCCACGCCTGCAGCAAGCCCGCCTCCGACGCGTACGGCGTGGAGCCCCAGCCGATCGGTGGCTCCACCTCCGGCTCCGCGAGCCGCGGGGAGCCCTCGCGGACCTCCAGGTCCGCCCAGGCCGCGGGGAGGGGGTCCTCGGCAGGGGCCGGGACCTCCCATCCGAGCGGCGGCACGGGCGGCCCCGACTCCCGGGTCGTCTGCTTGGCGAGCGCGACGGCCCGCTCGTGCGCCGCCGCGTGGGTTCCCTGGGCGTGCAGGTAGACCCAGCCATCGTCGTAGGGCACCACCGCGGCCCACGACAGCTCGAGCGCGCGCACCGCCGCCGGGCGCCCATCGAGCTCGACGCGGTCGGGCATCGATTCGGCGGGGATCCCGTCGTCGTCGAGCCACGCGTCGACGAGGACCGCCGCGCTCCGCGCGCCGTCGAAGGTGTCTCGCGGCACGAACTCGGCGGTGTACCAGCCGCTGCCCGAGAGGTCCTCCACGAGGGCTCGCGGGCCCTCCCACTCGGCCTCGATGCGCCCCCACGCGGGGACCGTGAGCTCGCACCGGCAGGTCTCGACCGGCTCCCGCCGCTCGTGGCTGCACGCCACCAGCACCAGGGCGAGCGCCCCCGCGCCGAGCAAGCTCCCGCCGGAGCTCACGCGGCCTCCGGGAGCTCGGCATCGACCGGCGGCGGCCGACCCTGGACCGCTCGGACGGCGAACCACACGATCGACACGGTGCCCGCGAGCAGCCCGAGGACCACCCCGAGATCGACGATCGCGCGCCAGGGCGACGGGAGCAGCCGCACGAGCAGCACGAGCAGAACGATGCCCGCCACGAGCAGCCGGCTCACCAGCAGCCGGCGCGGGGTGGCGTGGAGCAGCCCCATGGCCACCGCGGGGGCCAGGAGCACGAGCCAGGCCCGCCCGTCCTCGGCGACCGCCGCCGCCCGCACGATCACCCGGGGGCTGAACTGCTTGTGGAACCCCCGCCAGCCCTCGGTGTAGAGCATGAACGCGACCCAGCCGACAGCCATCGCGACCTGGAAGCCCGTGAGGGAGCCGTCGAACACGGTGGCCGCGCGCGGCCACAGGCGCACCACGGCCTGCAGGAGCACGGCGACGACCCCGCCGACTCCCCACCCCCACGCGAGCCACTCGACCGGGCGCCAGTCCGACACGAGGGCATCCTTATCACCCGTCGCCGCGGGCCCGGGTCGCCCCTGGCGAAATGTACCGGCGCGGCTAAACGACCTGCGGGAGGTGGTGTGAAGTACCGGGTCACCCTGATCGAGGGCGACGGGATCGGCCCCGAGGTCACGCGCGCAGCGTGCAGGGTGCTCGACGCGGCGGGCGCTCCCGTGGAGTGGGAGCGCGTCGTCGCCGGGCAGGCCGCCTTCGCGGAGTACGGGCACCCGCTGCCCGAGCGGGTCATCGACTCGCTGAAGGCCAACCGCGTGGGCCTCAAGGGCCCCCTCGGCACGCCCAAGGGCGGTGGCTTCCGGTCCGCCAACGTGCAGCTGCGCCAGCGCCTGCAGCTCTTCACGGGCTGGCGGCCGGTGCAGTCGCTGCCGGGGGTGCCCTCTCGCTACGACAACGTAGACGTGGTGGTGCTTCGCGAGAACACCGAGGGGCTCTACGCCGGCATCGAGCACACCGTCAGGCCCGACACCGTGGTCTCGCTCAAGCTGTCGAGCCGGGCCGCGGGGGAGCGGATCGCTCGGTGGGCGTTCGAGTACGCGAGGAACCACGGGCGCCGGAAGATCACGGTGTGCCACAAGAAGGCCGTCCTGCCGCTGGGCGATGGCGCCTTCGTCGATGCGTTCGACGAGGTGGGGCGGGACTACCCGTTCATGCAGCAGGAGGAGAGCAGCATCGACGAGGTGGCGATGGGCCTGGCGCAGGATCCGAGCGCCTACGACGTCCTGCTGCTCGAGAACCTCTACGGCGACATCCTGTCGGACCTGTGCGCGGGCCTCGTCGGCGGCCTGGGCGTGGTGCCCGGAGCCAACGTGGGCCACGAGGTGGCGCTGTTCGAGGCGGTCCACGGCACCGCCCCGGACATCGCCGGCAAGGGCATCGCGAACCCGCTGGCGGTCCTGCTGTCGGGCTGCCTGATGGTCGAGTGGATGGGCGCCCGGCGCGTCGGTCAGCGCGTACGTGACGCAATCGCAGGGGTCCTCGAGGGCGGCTCCGTGCGCACCGGGGACCTCGGGGGGAGCGCCTCGACCGAGGAGTTCGCCGAGGCGATCATCGATGCGATGGAGACACGCCCATGAAGCGCGAGGTCACGGCCGTCCACGGGGACTGTCCGCCGACGTTCCGTCGCGTGCAGCAGCTGCTCGCGGCCGCGGGGGCGGAGATCGCGTGGGACGAGCCCAGCGAGGGCGCCGCCTTCGCGGACATGCTGGCGAGCGCAAAGCGCACCGGCGTGGCCCTTGTGGGCCACCAGCGGTGGTCGGGTCAGGGCCTGTCGCCTGCCGTGCAGCTCCGCGACGAGCTCGGCGTCTACGCGCAGCACCGCCCGATCCGCCCGCTCCCCGGGATCCCCAGTCGCCACGAAGACGTGGACCTGGTGGTGGTGCGCGAGACGACCGAGGACGTCTACGCACACCTCGAGCACGAGAGCCTGCCCGGGGTGTTCGAGAGCCTCAAGGTGACCACCGAGGAGGCCTGCGCCAGGATCGCGCGGCACGCATTCGAGGTCGCCCGCCGGAGCGGTCGCGACCGCGTCACGGTGGTCCACAAGGCGAACATCATGAAGCAGTCCGACGGCATGTTCCTGCGCGTGGCCCGCCAGGTGGCCGAGGGCTACCCCGAGGTCCGCTGCGACGACGTGATCGTCGATGCGCTGTGCATGAAGCTGGTGCTCGACCCCAGCGCCTTCGAGATCCTGCTCTGCGGCAACCTCTTCGGCGACATCGTCGGCGATCTGTGCGCGGGCCTGGTGGGAGGCGCGAGCAACGCGCCGTCGATCAACTACGCCGACGGCGTGGCGCTGTTCACGGCGGGGCACGGCGATCTGCCGGAGTACCGCGGCACGTCCGACGCGAACCCGCTGCCCATCCTGCTCCCGGCGATCCACCTGCTCCGCCACATCGGCCAGGAGGGCGAGGCGGAGCGGGTCCACGACGCCACGGCGGCGGCGCTCGAGGCGGGAATCCGCCCGAAGGCGGCCGGCGGCACGGCGAGCCGGGAGGACTTCTGCGCGGCGGTCGAGGCCCGGCTGTCTTGAGGCCGCTCAGCCCTGATCGCGCGACGAAGCCAGATCAGGCGCTCCCCGGAGGGGACCTTGCACCTCCACGCGGAGCCCCCGTCCGCGCGAGCCGCGTAGGTCACCGTCCACCCTGCCCGCTCCGCGATCTCGTTGACGATGGCCAGCCCCAGGCCGAGCCCCTGGCCCGGGGAGCGGGAGCGCGAGGGATCGGGCTGCCGCGTGCGCAGCCGCCGACCAGACCAGCTCGCCACGGCCTCCGCGTCGAGCCCTGGCCCGTCGTCCTGCAGCACGATCCGAAACGCCGAGCCTTCGTCGACCGTGTCGAGGGCCACCCCGACGTGCGTGCCCCCGTGGACCAGCGCGTTGTGGACGAGGTTCGACAGCGCCCGCTCGGCCATCGCGCGGCTCCCCGACGCCCACACCGGGGCGTCCGGCGTCGCCGCGACGACCTGCTTGTCCTGCGCGCGCCCGAGGATCGCGAAGCGGAGCGCCACCCGGTCGACCACTGCGGTCCAGTCCACGCTGGCCCCCTGGTGCACGTCCACCCC
>CAYMSU010000207.1:0-10481 GCA_964393165.1 uncultured Enterobacteriaceae bacterium | reverse complement strand
AGGTAGCGCACCTGGGTGCCCGTGCCCTGCAGGAGCCCCTCCGGATCCGAGAGCTCGGCTCCCCGCTCGAACAGCAGGCGCGCGTGATCCCGCTGGGGCGCCACCGCGCAGAACAGCGCCCCGAGCTCGAAGCCGAGCCGGCGCCACCCCGGTCGCACGCGCTCGATCGCGTCGGGCGCCTCCTCCATCACGAGGTCGCGAAGGAGCCAGCACACGTCAGGCACGGGATGGGGAAAGCCGTAGAAGAGCTGCTCGGGAGTCATCGACACCCCTCACCGGGTGGTCGGCGGGTCGTAGGCCAGTGACGGGGACAGCCACCGCTCGACCTCTCGCACGTCCATCCCCTTGCGGCCAGCGTAGTCCGCGATCTGGTCCTCGCCGAGCGGGCCCACCCCGAAGTAGCGGGCCTTCGGGTGGGCCAGGTACAGCCCGCTGACCGAGGCAGCCGGCCACATCGCGAACGACTCCGTCAGGGAGATCCCGGTGTGCCGCTCTGCGTCGAGGAGGCGCCACAGCGTGCGCTTCTCCGTGTGGTCGGGCTGCGCAGGATACCCCGGCGCCGGCCGGATCCCCGCGTAGCGCTCCTTGATCAGGTCGTGCAAGCTCAGGTCCTCGTCGGGCGAGTAGCCCCACAGCTCGCGCCGCACGCGCTGGTGCAGCTCCTCGGCGAAGGCCTCGGCGAGCCGATCGGCGACCGCCTTCAGCATGATCGACGAGTAGTCGTCGTGATCCGCCTCGAACCGGGCGACGTGCTCGCCGATCCCGTGGCCGGTGGTCACCGCGAACCCGCCCACCCAGTCGGGGCCGGCCTCGATCGGCCGCACGAAGTCGGCCAGCGCCACGTTCTCGTCGAGGTGGGCGAGCTGCTGCCGCAGCGTGTGGAACGTCGCGACCACCTCGTCGCGCTCTGTCGAGGAGTAGATCTCGATGTCGTCGCCCACCGCGTTGGCCGGGAACAGCCCCACCACGCCCTTCGGCTGCAGCCAGTCGCCCTCGATGATCGCCTCGAGCATCGCCTCGGCGTCCTTCAGCAGCCCGCGGGCCTGCTCGCCGTACTTGTCGTCGTCGAGGATGCGCGGCCACGCGCCGCGCAGCTCCCACGCGTGGAAGAACGGCGTCCAGTCGATGAGCTCCCGCAGCGCGGCGAAGTCGACGGTGATCTCGTGGACGCCCGGGGACCGCGGCGCCTCCGGCGCGAAGTCCAGCTGCGGGCGCCGCTCGCGCGCCTCCGAAAGCGAGCGCAGGCGCTTTCCCCGATCCGGGTCCGCGCGGCGCTCTCGGATCCGCGCGTACTCCGCCTTGACCGTCTCGACCCAGGGGCCCCGCTGCTCCTCGGACAGCAGCGTGCTCGCCACGCCGACCGCCCGCGAGGCGTCGAGCACGTGGACCACCGGTGCCGCCGTGTACGACGGCTCGATGCGCAGCGCGGTGTGCGCCTTCGACGTGGTGGCGCCCCCGATCAGCAGCGGCTTGTCGAGCCCTCGGCGCTCCATCTCGTTGGCCACGTGCACCATCTCGTCGAGCGACGGCGTGATCAGCCCGGACAGACCCACGATGTCGGCCGAGTGCTCCTCCGCGGCGTCGAGGATCTGGTGCGCCGGCACCATCACGCCGAGGTCGACCACGTCGTAGTTGTTGCACCGCAGCACCACGCCCACGATGTTCTTGCCGATGTCGTGCACGTCGCCCTTCACGGTCGCGAGCACGATCCGGCCCTTGGCCTCCACGATGCCGGCCGCCTCCTTCTCCGCCTCGAGGTACGGCGTGAGCCAGGCCACCGACTTCTTCATGACCCGCGCGGACTTCACGACCTGGGGCAGGAACATCTTTCCGGCACCGAACAGATCCCCGACGACGTTCATGCCCTCCATCAGGGGCCCCTCGATCACGAGGATCGGCCGCCCCAGCGACTCGAGCGCCTCCGCCGTGTCTTCCAGGATGAAGTCGGTGATGCCGTGCACCAGGCTGTGCTCGAGGCGCTTCTCCACCGGCTCCTCGCGCCAGCCGAGGTCGTCGCGCTTCTTGCGGGCGGTGCCCTTGGCCTGGTCCGCGACCTCGAGCAGGCGCTCGGTCGCGTCTGGGCGACGGGCGAGCACCGCGTCCTCCACGCGCTCGCGCAGCTCCGGCTCGATGTCCTCGTAGACCGGCAGGGCCCCCGCGTTCACGATGCCCATGTCCATGCCCGCGCGGATCGCGTGGTATAGGAACACCGAGTGGATCGCCTCCCGCACGGGATTGTTCCCGCGGAAGCTGAACGACACGTTGCTGACCCCGCCGGAGATGCGCACGCCGGGCAGCGCCTCCTTCAGCGCCGCCGTGGCCTCGATGAAGTCCAGCGCGTACCGGTCGTGCTCGGCGATGCCCGTCGCGATCGCGAACACGTTGGGGTCGACGATGATGTCGCGCCGCTCGAAGCCGACCTCCTCCTCGAGGAGCCGCACGGCGCGGGTCAGGATCTCGAGGCGCCGCTCGACCGAGTCGGCCTGCCCCTGCTCGTCGAACGCCATCACGATCACCGCGGCGCCATACCGGCGCACGAGCCGGGCCTGCCGCAGGAACTCTTCCTCGCCCTCTTTGAGCGAGATCGAGTTGACCACGCTGCGCCCCTGTACGCACTTCAGGCCCGCCTCGATGACCTCCCACTTCGAGCTGTCGATCACCACGGGCACCCGGGCGATGTCCGGCTCCGAGCCGATCAGGGTGAGGAACTTCTCCATCGCCGCGACCGAGTCGAGCAGCCCCTCGTCCATGTTCACGTCGATCATCTGGGCGCCGTTGCGGACCTGCTGGCGCGCCACCTTGAGCGCCGTCTCGTAGTCGCCCTCGGTGATCAGCTTCCGAAACCGCCCCGATCCGGTCACGTTGGTGCGCTCGCCGACGTTGACGAAGAGCTGGGTGCCGTCGAGGTTCACCGGGTCGAGCCCGGACAGGCGCATCTCGCCGCTCGCGCGCGGCTCGATCTTCCGGGGCGGCAGCCCCTCCATCGCCTTGACGATCGCCGCGGTGTGGTCGGGCAGGGTGCCGCAGCAGCCGCCCACGATGTTCACCCAGCCCCGCTCGGCGAACTCGCGGAGCAGCCCCGCCGTGACCTCGGGGGTCTGGTCGTAGCCACCGAGCTCGTTCGGCAGCCCCGCGTTCGGGTACACCGCCATCGGGATGCTCGAGACCGAGGCCATCTCGTCGACGAACGGCCGCATCTCCTCCGCGCCGAACGAGCAGTTCAGGCCGATGATCATCGGATCCGCGTGCATCACCGAGTGGTGGAAGGCCTCGGGCGTCTGCCCCGACAGGTTGCGCCCGCTGCGGTCCGTGGGCGAGTCCGACAACCACAGCGGCACGTCCTCGCGCGTGAGCCCCCGGGCCTCGATCTCGCGCAGGCAGCCCACGATCGCCGCTTTCGCGTTCAGCGTGTCGAACACCGTCTCGATCTGCAGGATGTCGACGCCGCCGTCGATCAGCCCCCCGGCCGCCTCCGCGTAGGCCTCCACCAGCTGGTCGAAGGTCACGTTGCGCGCACCCGGGTCGTTGACGTCAGGCGAGATCGAGCCGCTGCGGTTGGTAGGCCCGAGCGCGCCTGCGACCCAGCGCAGACGCCCGTCGCGGGCGGTCGCGGCCTCGACCGCCTCGCGGGCGAGCCGCGCGGCCTCGCGGTTCATCTCGACGACGAGCGACTCCATGTTGTAGTCGGCTTGCGACAGGCGGTTCGCGTTGAACGTGTTGGTCTCGAGGATGTCCGCGCCAGCGTCGAGGTAGCGGTCGTGGATCTCCCGGACGATCTCGGGCCGAGACAGGCAGATGAGGTCGTTGTTGCCCTTCAGATCCCCGTCGAAGTCGGCAAACCGGTCGCCTCGGTACCCCGCCTCGTCGAGCGAGTAGGTCTGGATGGTCGTGCCCATGGCTCCATCGAGGACCAGGATGCGACCGGTCATCTCGTTCTTGAGGGCCTGGATACGTTCTCGCCGGGTCAAGTCTCACCTCAAAGCAGGGCTGGGCCCTATCGTGGCCCGCGTATGGGTGCTCGTCTGCTGCGCCAATGGTACCGACGCGGCGAACCGCGCTCCCCGGATCGCCATGTCCCTCGTGACCCTCCTCGCCCTGGCCTGCTCGGGCCGCGGCGCCGCGCCTGGTGCGCCCGATGATGCTCCGAGCGCTCGCTCGATGCCTGCGGCTCCCGCACCCTCGGCCTCCGAGATGCTCACCGAAGCCGCTGCCCAATCGGACGAGATGGACGAGATGGACGAGATGGACGAGATGGACGAGATGGACGAGATGGAGGCCAAGCAGGCCGTGAACCGGCCAGGGCCGCCCACGCTCGACGCGGTGGACTGGCAGGGCGCGTTCGCGCGCCAGCGTATCGACTCCGCGTCCCTGCCGGCCTCCGCGCGGCAGACGATCGGCAAGGCCATCGTGCCGGTGCTGCTCCCGAGTAACGAAGAGCTCCTCCGCACCGTCGACCTGTACGCCGGGGAGGGCTGGTACACCGCCACCATGCAGGGCGACGGCCACCAGGTCTTCGTGCGCGGCACGCGGGTGTCGCACAAGGCCCCCCCCGCCGCCATGGAGCAGATGAATGACGACGACCAGCCCGTCAGGATCACGCGCACCGAGGGCATCGTGACCGCCAGCTTCTCCCTGTTCGGCGCGGCCTACAACCTCGAGATCGAGTGCGACGAGGGCACGACGGACCCCCACTGCTCGAGCGACGAGGTCTGCACGGACCTCGTCAAGAGCCTCGGGTTCGCGGGGGGCACGGAGTGAGCCCCGCCGTGTTCACCGCCGTCGGACTGTCCGTCTTCGCCGCGGAGATGGGCGACGAGCCTGGTTTCTCCTACGAGCCCGCCGGCGACCTGGTCGAGGGGTCCGGCGAGGGGCGCAAGGACGACACGCTGTACCTGGCGGGGCTCCGGTTCCCTCTGGAGCACGGCCCGGCCTATGCCAACTCCCAGGTCTGGGGGCGCGGCGGCGGCGAGGGGCCCGGCGGCCGCCAGTGCGACGAGGCGAACTACCGCTACCCCTGGCGCGACAACTTCTGCGAGACCCGGCGGTTCCGCGTCGACCTCTGCCCCGCGGGCACCGGCCACCAGGGCCAGGACATCCGCCCGGCGACGTGCGAGGCCGACAAGCACTGAGCCGTCGCCGCCGAGTCGGGCCGCATCGTGCGGATCGGCCGCTTCTCGGTCACGCTCATCGGCGAAGACGGCATCCAGCATCGCTACCTGCACCTCGAGCCCACCTCGCTCGTCGTCTCCCGAGGCGACGAGGTGGCCCGGGGCGAGCGGATCGGCCGCGTGTCCAACGCCTTCTTCGACCGCGACGGCAACCGCGTGCTCACGACCATCCACCTGCACTACGACGTCCAGATGAACCTCGAGGGCCGCAACGTGTTCGTGCCGCCCTACGCGAGCCTCGTCGAGAGCTACCAGGCGCTCCTGCGCTCACCCGAGGAGCGGTGCGCCCCCATCCCGGGCGTCGGCCGGGAGATCGCCGAGACCGAGGGCTGCGTCGACTGGTTCGGTCCCGCCCGCTACTGGCGCCGCGAAGAGAGCGAGCAGGCCCGCGGGGGCGGGCTGTACTGGACCAACACCCATCCCGGACGCCACCCCGCGGACTATGCCCGCTACCGGCTCGATCTGCGGAGCGCGGGGCGCTACACCGTCGAGGCCCACGTCGTGGCCCCCTACAACGAGTCTCGGCGCGCCCTGTACGTGGTGCGGCACCGCGGCGGCGAGCGGCCCGCCGAGACCGAGGTCCAGGTCGACCAGCGCGACGAGCAGGGGTGGGTCCCCGTCGGCACGTTCGCCTTCGCGAGGGGCGGCGATCAGTGGGTCGAGGTCCGCGACAACACTGGAGAGCGGCGAAAGCCCTTCTCCCTCGACAGCCTCCGGCTCGTCCCCGAGCCGTCCGAGCCGTCCGAGTCCCCGGAGTAGGAGAGACAGGAGGGGCGCTGCTCTGGGCGCTCGGCCCGCGCTTCGCGACGGTCCGAGGGGGGGCAGGAGGCAGCCGCGAGCCGGCGGCCGCCCCTCCGCCGCGCCGTCAGTCCGAGGGCGCGCTCAGGCCGAGCTGGTCGAGGACCCAGGCATATTCCTCGGCCCGATCCTCGTAGTAGCCGTAGCGACCGGACCGCCCCGCGTGACCCGCGCCCATGTGCGTGCGCATCAGGATCTCGCCGCCCGTGGCGGTCGCCCGGAGCTTCGCCACCCACTTCGCGGGCTCCCAGTACTGCACGCGGGGGTCGTTCAGCCCCGCGATCACGAACAGGTTCGGGTAGGCCGTGGCCTGCACGTTGTCGTAGGGCGAGTAGGCGCGGATCCAGCGGAACGCCGCCGGCTCGCGGGGGTCGCCCCACTCCTCCCACTCCCCGGCGGTGAGCGGAATCGACGCGTCGAGCATACTCGTGAGCACGTCCACGAAGGGCACCGCCGCCACCGCTGCCGTGCACAGGTCGGGCGCCTGGTTGATCACCGCGCCGATGAGCAGGCCCCCCGCACTACCGCCCGAGATCACCGTGTGGCCGGGGCTCGACAGCCCGTCGGCGTGCAGCGCGCGGCCGCAGGTCACGAAGTCCGTGAACGTGTTCTGCTTGCCCTCGTACTTGCCCGCCTCGTACCAGCGCCGGCCGAGGAATCCGCCGCCTCGCGGGTGCGCCACGCAGAACACGATGCCGCGGTCGAGCAGGCTCACGCGCGGGTTCGTGAACCGCGGCTCCATCGTGGCCCCGTAGGAGCCGTAGCCGTACAGGAACAGCGGCGTGGACGGCGCCCGCGGCGTGTCGCGGCGGTACACGAGGGTCATCGGCACCCGCACGCCGTCGTCGCCCGTGGCCCAGCGCCGCTCGGTGGTGTAGGCCGCGGGGTCGTAGCCCGGCACCGCCACCTGCCGCAGCTTCGTGAGCACCCGCGACGTCGCATCGTAGGCGAAGCTCGTGGGCGGCGTGGTCATCGACTCGAGCTCGATCCGGAGCACGGCGCTGTCGAACTCCGGCTGCTCCCCGACCCGAACCGAGCAGATCGGCTCCGGGAGCTCGACCACGTGATCGGGCGCACCCTCCGCGGTGAGCACCCGGATCCTCGACTGGCCCAGCTCGCGCTCGGTGAGCGCGAGGTGGTCTCGATAGACGTCCACGCCGAGCAGCTGCACGTCCGCCGAGTGGGGCACGACCTCCTCCCAGGACTCCATGCCGAGGCGATCCACGGGGGCCCGCATCAGCCGGAGGTTGGGCGCCTCGCGGGTCTGTGCGCCGTGGTCGTCGAGGGCGAGGTTCGTGAGGATCCACCAGCCGGCAGTCCCGTGGTCGATCGCGTAGCGCAGGCCGGGCACCCGAGGCTGCACGCAGCGCGGCGCCGTCGTGGGATCCTCGGCCGACAGCAGCCAGGCCTCGTGGGTCTCCGACGACACCGAGCGCACGAAGATCCACTGGCCCGAGCGGGACTTGTGCAGCCCCACCCGAAACTTCTCGTCGGGCTCGTGGAAGACCTGGTGGTCGGTCTGGTCGGTGCCGAGGGTGCGGCGAAACACGCGATCCGCGCGCAGCGCGTGGTCCATCGCCACCCAGAACACGGTGCGGCTGTCGGCGGCCCACTCGAGATCCGCCACGGTCTCCGGGATGCGGTCGGGGAGCAGCTCACCGGTCTCGAGGTCCACGAACCGGATCTCGTAGATCTCCCGCCCGGTCACGTCGATCGCGAAGGCGAGCGTGCGGTGATCGGGGCTGTAGGAGACCAGCGCCACGGAGATGTAGTCCTGCCCCTCGGCGAGGGTGTTCAGGTCGAGGATCCACTGCTCATCGGGGTGCGGCTCCCTCGGATCCGGCGTGATGCCCCGGGGCACCCGGCAGTAGGCGGGGTAGGCCTTCCCCTCGAACGTGCGGGTGAAGTAGGCCCAGGGGCCGTGGGGAACGGGGGCCGAGGCGTCGTCCTCCTGCACGCGGGACAGCATCTCGTCGTACAGCGCCTTCCGCAGGGGCGCGAGGTGGGCCATCGCCGCCTCGGTGTAGGCGTTCTCGGCCTCGAGGTAGGCGCGGACCGCGGGATCCTCCCGCTCGCGCAGCCAGTACCACGGGTCGGACCGCTCGACGCCATGCTCGCGGTGGGTGTGGGGGCGGGTCTCGGCAATCGGTGGGTTCGTCGTCATGCCGCGTCGACTAACCCGGCTCCTCCTCGACCTGCGCGACCGCGAACCGCGGCCGGGTGCCCGCCGCCGTGGCGATCCCCCACACCACGTGCAGGCCGCTGCTCCGGAGCAGCGGGCGGCGGATCCAGGAAGGCAGCGCGGACAGCGCGGGGGTGTGCCAGCGATAGGCGACCCGGCTCCCCTCCCCCCGCGGGGTCACCTGCCAGGTCGCCCAGGTCCACAGAACGTGCTTGCCCTCGGTGTGGGTGAGCGTGACGGAGTGCCCGTGTTCGTCCGCCCGGTGCTCCACCTGGGCCACGAAGTTGCGCTGCCCGAGCGGAAACGGCAGGTGCACCTGCACCGCCCACGTGTCGGGCCCCACCGCCTCGGTGCGGCGGACCGAGCCGAACACCGACGGCCACTCCGCCAGGTTCCGCGCGATGTCGCAGATCGCGTCGACCCCGGCCTCGAGGTCCGCGGTGGCCTCGCACTCGGACCCCCGCGCCCCCTCCCGGCAGCGGATGTGGACCTGCTCGATCTGCAGGTCGATCCAGGCCTCGGCCTCCTCGAGGACCTCCGCGACCGCCTCGACCCCCTCGTCGAGCGCCTCGTCGAGCGCCTCGTCGAGCGCCTCCTCCACCGGGGGGCGCACGTCCTGCGCAGCCGCCGGCGCGGCCGACCCGAGCGACGCGAGCAGCAGCGCGCTCACAGGAACGGGATCCAGCCCTGGAGGTCGCAGGGCGAGGCGCGGAACCTTCCTTCGACCATGCCGTCCTCCTCGAGGTCCACCTCGAACGTCCCCCGCAGCTCATCGGACGTATCGTCGGTGACCTCCATTGTGCCCGACGTGGCCGCGGTCGTCGACGACGGAACGATCGAGCTCGGCCCGCCGTCCTCGCACGCCGCGACGCATGCGTCGGTGCCCTCGAGCGCCGACAGATCGAAGTCCAGGTACAGCCCCGTGAACGTCTCCGCGGCGACCGGCGGCTCGGCGAACGAGTAGTCGCCGAGCGTGCCAGAGGACGTGTTCGCCAGCATCCAGAAGGCGTAACCGGAGTCCCCGGGGAGCGGGTACGTGTCGACGAGCGACGCATAGTCGCCGCAGCGGGCCTCGCACTCGCGCTCGGTGTTGTCGAGCAGGCCCTCGAAGACCTCGCAAGCGTCGTCGATGTCGCTCACCAGCAGCACCGTGGCCTCGAAGCTCGCGCCCCCGAGCTCGAAGCCGACGGTGTCGAACACCGCCGTGCGCGCCCCGCTGACCTCCTCTCCGCCCACGGTTCCGCGCAGAGACGCCTCCGAGCCGCATCCCGACGCCAGGATCGCCGCGCCTGCTCCCACCACCACGCCAGCCATCACGCGCACTGAGGCCCCCGTCTGAAGATGCTCCCGGATCCTGCACCGGATTGCCAGTGCCGCGAGCACCCTCCGGAGAGTGGGACTCCGAGGCGGAGGATGCCCGATCCCCCGGCATGGGGACGGACACAGCGGCGGCGCGCCGTTAAGTCCTCTCGCGGTGCTCCTCCATCCGTGTACCCGGATGGATGGATACACAAGCTGCCCAGCAAAGGACCGGAGGCTCCATGACCGACGCGTACCCCAAGATCGACTCCAAGCCCTTCCTCGACACCGGCCTGGCCCTGTTCTCGAACCTGCCGTACCGGGTCGCCGACCTGAGCGACAAGGCCGTGGCCTATGGCCGCAAGGAGCTCGACCTCGCGCTGTACGAGATGCCCGGCCTGCAGGCGCTGCAGGAGGAGTACGGCGAGCAGCAGCCGCTCAAGGGCGCCCGGATCATGGGCTCGCTGCACATGACCATCCAGACCGGCGTGCTGATCGAGACGCTCATGGCGCTCGGCGCCGAGGTCCGCTGGGCGTCGTGCAACATCTTCTCCACGCAGGACCACGCGGCCGCCGCGGTCGTCGCCGGCGTCGACGGCTCCGCCGACGACCCGCAGGGTCCGCCCGTCTACGCCTGGAAGGGCGAGAGCCTCGCCGAGTACTGGTGGTGCACGCTGCAGGCGCTGCACTGGGGCGGTGAGGAGGGTCCGAACCTGATCCTCGACGACGGTGGCGATGCCACGCTGCTCGTGCACCTCGGCGCGGAGCTCGAGGAGAAGGGCACGATGCCCGACGCGTCCATGGGCGGGACCGAAGAGGAGAAGGTCGTCTACTCGGTGCTGCGCCAGGTCCGCGAGGAGCGCGGCGACAACTACTGGCGCCCCATGGCGGCCAAGATCCGGGGCGTCTCCGAGGAGACCACCACCGGCGTGCACCGCCTGTACCAGCGGCTCGAGCAGGGCACGCTGCGGTTCGGTGCGATCAACGTCAACGACAGCGTGACCAAGTCCAAGTTCGACAACATCTACGGCTGC
>CAYMSU010000206.1:0-10522 GCA_964393165.1 uncultured Enterobacteriaceae bacterium | reverse complement strand
GGTCGTCGTGCCGGTGAACCTCGGGTGCTGTCCGGACACCCCCCGCTGCGTGCTGTGCCCTCCGGCGCCGACACGTCCTGCAGCCAGCGCCGTGGCGGCGCTCGTCGCGCGCTACCAGCAGGAGCGCGCGCAGGGGGACCGGCCCCTGCGGGTCGGGTTCTACGGCGGAGCCCCGCCTTCGGAGGAGCTGATCGACGCCATCGGCGGGCTCCCGTTCGTTGCTCGCGTACGCCCAGACCTGCTCTCGCGTCAGACCGCCCTCACCCTGATGGCGCGGGGGGCCGTGGGCGTCGAGCTGGATGCGCTCACGCTCCACGACCGCGCGCTCCGGCACGCCGGTCGGAGCTACGGCTCCGCCCTCGTCCTCGAGCAGGTCGCGGGCCTGCGGCAGATGGGGCTGCGCGTCGGGATCGTGCTCGCCCCAGGGCTTCCTGCGACCCGCCACGAAGACGCGGTCGAGGACGCGAACGTGCTCGCCCCTCGGGTGGACTTCGCCCGGCTACACCCCGTCCTCGTGCTGCGCGACGCCGATCTCCGGCAGGCTCACATGGACGGCACCTACACCCCGCTCACCCTCGGGCAGGCCGTCACCACGTGCCGTGCCATGCTCGACGTGCTCGAGGAGCACGGCGTCGACGTGGTCCGGGTGGGTCAGAACCCCGGCCCGGACGGTCTCGGACGGGCGGTGGCGGGCCCCGCCCACCCCTCGTTGCGCCAACTCGTCGACGCTCGACGGGTCCTCGCGCGACTCCACGATCAGCTGTACGGCGTGCCTGCGGGCGCGGCCATTCGCATTCGCTGTCATCCCGCCGACGAAACCCACACCCGCGGCCCGTACAATCAGCACATCCGGACCCTGCGCGCCGCTCACCGGCTGTCTCGGGTCGTGATCAATCCTGATCCGGCCCTGTCTCGTGGCGAGCTGGTCGTGCTTCAGGAGGACGGTTGAGCGATGCGTTCCACTGCGGCTACGTCGGGCTGATCGGCACCCCGAACGCAGGGAAGTCCACTCTTCTCAACCGCCTCGTGGGCTCCAAGCTCGCGATCACGAGTGCCAAGCCCCAGACCACCCGCAACCGGATCGTGGGCATCCACAGCGACGAGCGCATGCAGGCGGTGCTCGTCGACACACCAGGGATCCACCAGGCGTGGACCGAGCTCAACAAGTCGATGGTGGATCGAGCCCTCGCGGTCCTCGACGACGTCGATGTGATCTGCTGGCTCGGCGACATGACGACCCTGGCCCACCGGGTGGAGTCCGGCGAGGCCCCACTCGGCGAGGCGGAGCTGCGGATCGTCGAGCTCCTCGAGCCCCGCGGCGACGGCCCGCGACCGCCGGTCCTGTTCGTCGCGAACAAGATCGACATCGTGCCTCACCCGCTGCTGCTTCCGGTGATCGATGCGGTTCGTCAGCGGCTCCCGATCGAGGCGGCGTTGCCGGTGTCGGCACTCACCGGAGACGGCGTGCCCGAGCTGCTCGACGAGATCCGGGTGCGCCTTCCCGAGGGCCCGCCGCTGTTTCCCCCCGAGGAGTGGGCCCAGGTCACGGAGCGCTTCTTGGTGGCGGAGATCGTGCGCGAGAAGGTGTTCCACCTCACCGAGCAAGAGGTTCCCTACGCCTCCCACGTGGTCGTGCGCACGTTCGACGAGTCCGAGCGGGACAGTCGCGGCCTCGTCCGCATCCTCGCCGACATCGTCGTCGAGCGGGACTCCCAGAAGGGCATCGTGATCGGGCGAGGCGGGGAGATGCTCAAGCGTATCGGCACGCTCGCCCGCAAGGAGCTGGTCGAGGTCCTCCAGTGCCGGGTCTACCTCGAGTTGTTCGTGCGCGTCGAGCGGGACTGGACCCGCTCTGCGAGAGGGCTCAGGCGCGTAGGGTTCACCGACGATCCCTGAGCGGACCCCCCCGGCTCTCCGCGCTGAGTCAGGTATGGGCGTCGCAAGCGACTGCGCCGATCGGTTGCACCACACGGCTCGCGGACATAGCCGAGCTGGCTGGAGGCCCTGCATGCGGATGTTCATCGCGCTCCTTCTGTGGCTCCTCGTGGGGGGCGGCCCGGCCCGAGCCGAGGAGCCGGACGAGCCGGAGACGCCGGCCGCCTTCTCCGCACTGGACGCGCTCGAGGGCGTGTTCGCCTCCGCCGTCGACGGGATGGCCGCGGTCATGTTCTTCGACCTCGTGGTGTGGGACGACACGGTGCGTGCGGCCTCCGCGATCGGTACCGAGCAGGACGGAGAGCGCCTCATCGGCGTCGACGAGTCCGGGGCAAGCCAGTGGTCCCGACTCTACGAGCTCACCGCTCCGGCGCCCTACATAGGCGGAACGCGGGAGATGCAGCTCGGACAGCTCGACGTGATCGTGAGCGAGCAAGAGGCGGAGCCCGGGGGCGAGCTCCAGTTGATCGCCGAGGTCCCCGCCCAGGACGTCGACCTCGTCGCGATCGGACTCACGCCGCTCGACGAAGAGCCCACGGAGGACGAGGAGATCCAGGTCGTGGTTCGAGACCTCGCTCCCTTCCTCATCCGCGTCGACCGAACCACCTTGAAGACGGTCCCCGCACGGATCGTGCTCGACCCGAGGGTCTTCTCGCACGAAGTGGGGTCGTACGTGCGCACGCCCGACGGCTACCTCGCCGAGGTGGAGGCCGTGCGCGACGACGGCACCGTAGCCGCGCTCGGGACGACCGCGCGCTCTGGTCCGACACGCCTCGCCAACCCAAGGGACATCCAGATTCCCGCGATCGTCGCCTGGCTCGTGTTCGGCGCCGCGTTCTTCACGCTGCGCATGGCGTTCGTGAACCTGCGCCTGTTCGGTCACGCGGTCCAGGTCGTGACCGGTCGCTTCGACAGCCCCGACGCGGAGGGCGAGATCAGCCACTTCCAGGCGCTGTCGTCTGCGCTGTCAGCGACGGTGGGTCTCGGGAACATCGCCGGCGTCGCGATCGCCGTCAGCGTCGGCGGGCCGGGAGCGGTGGTCTGGATGGTCGTGGCCGGGTTCCTCGGCATGTCGTCGAAGTTCGTCGAGTGCACGCTCGGCCAGATGTATCGGATCAACCGACCGGACGGCTCCGTGAGCGGCGGGCCCATGCACTACCTCGACGACGGGCTCCGGGAGCTCGGCATGCCGACCTTCGGCAAGGTCCTGGCCACCGTCTTCGCGGTCATGTGCATCGGAGGAAGCTTCGGCGGCGGGAACATGTTCCAGGCGAACCAGTCCAACGCGGCCATCCTGCACGTGCTCGGCGACGCGGGCCTGCTCGCGGCAGGGTCCGAGGGCGCAGCCTCGATCGTCTACGGGCTGCTGCTCGCGTTCCTGGTCGGCCTCGTCATCATCGGCGGGATTCAGCGCATCGGAGCTGCCGCAGGCCTCATCGTGCCCTTCATGTGCGGCGTGTACCTGCTCGCGGGCGCCTTCATCCTCCTGGTCAACGCGTCGGAGGTGCCCGCGGCCTTCGGCCACATGGTGGGCTCGGCGTTCTCCTTCGAGGCGGGCCTCGGGGGCTTCATGGGCGTCCTCATCCAGGGATTCCGGCGGGCCGCGTTCTCGAACGAGGCCGGCGTGGGCTCCGCTTCGATCGCGCACTCCGCGGCCACCACGAAGTACCCGGTCCGAGAGGGGATCGTGGCCCTGCTCGAGCCCTTCATCGACACCATCGTGGTGTGCACGATGACCGGGCTGGTGGTCGTGGTGACCGGCGCCTACCAGGTCGACACCGCCGGCGACGGCGTGGTGATGACGCAGACGGCCTTCGGCTCGGTCGTGCCCTGGTTCCCCGCCGTGCTGTCCCTCGCCGTCGTCCTGTTCGCCTTCTCCACCATGATCTCGTGGAGCTACTACGGGGAGCGGTGCTCGGTGTGGCTCTTCGGCGACGGCGCGAAGATGCCCTACCGGTTCGCGTTCCTCGTGTGCGTGTTCCTCGGCGCCAACTTCAACCTGGGCGCGGTGCTCGAGTTCTCCGACCTCATGATCCTCGGCATGGCGTTCCCGAACATCCTCGGCGCCCTGTTCCTCACCACCAAGGTCCGGCAGGCGCTCGACGACTACACCGCCCGCCTCGGCCGCGGAGAGTTCGAGGTCCACCCCGCGCAGTCGAGCTCCTGATGCGGATCGGCGTGCTCACCAGCGGAGGAGACGCACCTGGGATGAACGCTGCAGTGCGCTCGGTGGTGAAGACCGCGCGCTACCTCGGAGACGACGTCGTAGGCGTGCGCAACGGCTTCGAGGGGCTCCTCGCCGGCGACGTGCTTCCTCTCCGGCTGCAAGACGTAGACGGGCTGTCCCGGCTCGGCGGAACCCGGCTCGGCTCGGCGCGCTCGCGGGTGTTTCCTACGCTGGAGGGCCAGCTGCGCGCTCGAGCCCGTGTCGCCGAGCTCGGCCTCGACGCGGTCGTGGTGATCGGGGGCAACGGCAGCCTCACGGGAGCACACCGCCTGGGCAGCGACCGCCCGTGTCAGGTGGTCGGGCTGCCCGCTTCCATCGACAACGACGTCGGCTTCACTCGCCTGTCGATCGGCGTCGACACCGCGGTGAACACCATCGTGGAGGCCTGCGACCGCATCTCGGACACCGCGGCGGCCCACCGGCGGGCCTTCGTGGTCGAGGTGATGGGCCGCGACTGCGGCTACCTGGCGATGAGAGCGGGAATCGCGGCTGACGCCGACGCGATCCTCTACGCCGAGGCAGGGTTGTCCCGAGACCAGATTCTCGCCAAGCTCCGAGGCCTCCTCGAGCGGTCGTTCGCCCCCGAGCGCGGCAAGCTGCGCGTGCTGGTCGTGAAGGCCGAGGGGGTCCCCGTGTCCACGCGGGAGCTCGTCGCCGAGCTCCAAGCCTACGTCGACGAGCACATCCCGGGGGTCTCCGTCCGGGAGACGATCCTCGGGCACGTGGTGCGCGGCGGATCGCCGAGCGCGCTGGACCGGCTCATCGCCCAGCGGCTAGGCGGAGGGGCCGTGCTCGCCCTGCACGAGGGCGCCCACGACGAGATGATGGCCTGGGACGCCACGCCAACGTCGGTGGGCACCCCCACGCGCGATCCTTCCGTGCGCCGGATCCCGCTCGCCGACGTGCTCGCGGAGACCGCGGCGATGCTGGCCGGCACCAGCGCTGCGACCAAGGCGCGAGTCTCCCTGCTGACCGAAGCCGAGCGGTTCCTCACGCTGTAGCCCTCACCCCTGGCGGGTCTTGGCGAGGTAGTGCGCCGCCTTGCGAAAGTCCCAGCCCGTGCGCTTCATGATGTGCTCCACGGTCCCCGCGAGACCCACGCGCGCGATCCGGTCTTCGAGCTCGGCCCTCGAAGGAGCCTCGGCGTCGACGGTTGCCGCCGCCGCAGAGGACGGGCCCGCCGAGGGCGCCGGAGGTGCGGCTCGGGGCGCTGGCTCGGCTCGTCGGACTCCGCTCGTGCGTGCGCTCACCGCCCGAGCCCGGGCATCGTCGCGAGACTGCGCGGCTCCGGTTCGGAGGGACCCCTCTCCCTCGCGCCTGGCCGCCTCGCTCCGGGCGGCGCGGGCGCTCTCCCGCCGGACCACCCGTTCGGGGCTCGCCTCCGTGCGCCGCTGGGCCATGGCGTGAAACCCAGCATCTTCCACGGCCGTCGCCGTGGACCTCTCCCAGTGGGTACCGAAGTGCTCGTCGTCCCAGGAGCGCGACGGCCACTCCTGACTGAGCTTGCCGCTGCTCGGCCACTCCCTCGCCGAGGGCCACTGCATGGGATCCTCGCCCAAGTCGAGGGGCTCGAACCCGCCCCCCTGCTGGCCCTTGCTCCGGATCGCGCGGATGTCGGCGCGCCGCGGCTCGCGAAAGACGAACGGCTGGATCACCCGGCTGGCGACCCGCGCCCCGAGCGCCACCGCGATGACGAACCCCATGGTGGTCACCAGCAATGCCTCGACCATGCCACCTCCCGCTTTCGCTGGCCGCATATGCGCAGTATCCTGGCCCGCCCTGCGAGGAGGCCATCCTGGACTCGCTGCTTGCCTGGGACGGGGGCCTCACGCTCCTGGCCCCCGTCGTGGCGATTGCCGCCGCGCTCGTCACCCGCCGCGTGGTCCCCTCCCTCGTTGCAGCCGTCACGGTCGGGGCCTGGGTCCTCGCCCGCGGCTCGCTCGGGGGCACGCTGGCGGCGCTCGCCGAGCACGTCTCCGCCGTCGTCACGGACGCCGACAACCTCACGATCAGCGCCTTCTCGGTCGCGGTAGCCGCCACCGTCGGCGTGATGGGAGCATCCGGAGGCACCGCCGCGCTGGTCGGCTTGATCGAGCGGGTGGCGCGCGGCCGTCGCGGCGCCATGGGCGCGACCGCCGCCGCAGGCGGTGTGGTGTTCTTCGACGACTACGCGAACTGCCTGGTCGTCGGCAGCGCGATGGGGCCCCTGTGCGATCGCTCCGGGGTCAGCCGAGCGAAGCTCGCGTACCTCGTGGACTCCACCGCCGCGCCGATCGCCTCGCTGGCCGTCGTCTCCACGTGGGTCGGCTACGAGGTGGGCCTGCTCGACGATGCGCTGGCGGGGCTCTCGGCCGAGGCGCCGAGCGCCTTCGCTCTCTTCCTGCAGGCCCTTCCCTACCGGTTCTACTGCATCCTCACGCTGTTCTTCGTGGCCGCGATCGCGCTGACGGGGAGGGACTACGGCCCGATGCGGCGGCTGGAGGCCAACCCGCCGCCCCCGCCCGACGCCGCCGAGAGCGCGGCGCGGGGGCGAGGCGGGCCGTGGCATGCCGGCCTCCCCGTGCTCGCCCTGGTGCTGGTCACCTTCGGCCTGCTGGTCTCGGACGGTCGGCGCAGCCTGGGGCCCGACGCCGCGACCGCCCCGCTGTTCGAGGTCCTGGGCGCCGCCGACCCCTTCTTCGCGATGCTCGTCGGGGGGGTGGTCGCCTGGTTGCTCGCCGGGGGCCTCGCGATGACCGCGGGGCTCTCTCCGCGCGAGGTGGCCGCCGGCTCCTGGGGGATGGTCCGGAACGTCCTGCCCGCGCTGCTGGTGCTGTACCTGGCGTGGACGCTCGGCGGCCTGATCAAGGAGGCGGGCACGGCCTCCTTCATCGCCGGGGCGCTCGACGGGCGCCTGTCTCCGGTGGCGCTCCCCGCGGTGGTCTTCCTCCTCGCCGCGCTCACCTCGTTCAGCACAGGCAGCTCCTTCTTCACGATGGGAGCGCTCATCCCGCTGGTGGTTCCCCTCGCTCACGAGATGGGCGGCGGCGCCGTGGGCGCCGTGCTGCTGGCCAGCACTGCAGCCGTGCTCGACGGGGCCGTGCTCGGCGACCACGCCTCCCCCATCTCCGACACCACGATCCTGTCGTCCCTCGGGGCGGGCACCGACGTGGTCACGCACGTACGAACCCAGCTGCCCTACGCGCTCACCGTTGGCGGGATCGCGGTGGCCGTCGGCGCGATCCCGGTCGTCGCGCTCGGCACGAGCCCATGGCTGTCGGTTGCCGTCGGCGCGGCCGCCTGCGGTGCGGTCGTGCGCCTCGTGGGGAAGCCGCCGTCAGCGGGAGCCGGGCCCTCCCTCGAGGCGAACGGCGGTCTCCGGGTCGAGGCCTAGCTCCTCGGCCAGGCTCGAGTTGTGCTCGCGCACGCGACGGCGCAGGTCCTCGGGCTCGAACGTGGTCCGAAGGTCGTGCTGGAGACGGTCGGCGCGCGTGCCCGGTAGCGCGGAGAGCATGAGCCCGCCCACCGTCAGCCCCACGCCCGTGCCCGTGACCCGCTGCCAGGTGACGAGCTCATCGTACGTGCTCGCGCGATCCGAGCCGACCAATCCCGCTACCATGGCGCCCACGCCCACGACGGCCACGCCCTGCATGAAGGCGGTTGCGTTGCGGTTGCGCTGGATCTTGCCCGCGAGCTTGTTCGCCGCCTTGCGATCCCCGAGCGCCGCGAGGGTGCTCGGCACGTCCAGCCACTCCTCCGCCTGTCGGACGCCAACGCGATCGACGCGGTAGACCCAGGGCTGGGGAAACGGCACCCAGCCGGTCACCCCAAACCCCGGGGCGGTGCTGAAGGTCCAGCCGACGGAGGAGCGGGTGACCAGCTCGGACACCCGCGTGACCGACAGGTACTTGTCTCGGTAGGCGCGCATGGCGAGGGCGCGCTGCCCAGAGTCCCCGGGAGTACGGACGGTGACCGTGGCCGGAGGAGGAAGCGGCGGAACCCTGGTCGCCTTTTCGGCGTCCGAAGACTCCCGGGCGCCGGGGCTGGGAGACTCCGCCGGAATGGCGAGCGGAGCGTCGTCGGGGTTCTCGGCCGCCGCGACGGCGGCCCACATGAGAGCAGCTGCGAGCATCGTCACCACCATGCGAGTGGTCGTAACGTCGGTGAGAACCGACCGAGCGACCATGTACCAGTATGCCAAGGAGCTCGGGCTCCTGGCGACCGCGGTGATCAGCGATGGAGCTCGGTGGCGGGAGACGGGGGGGCCGGCTCGGGCTGGGGAAGCACCAGCCACCAGGCCAGGAACAGCCCCACGGCCGTTGCGACCATGACCGGGATCACCATCGACCAGCCGAGCGAGCCACGAGGGGGATCCCGGTACCCAGGGAACTCAGCCGTGGCGCGCGTGGACGGCGGCGCGGATCCAGTCTGCCCGAGGAAGCGGCTCAGCGCCGGCTCGGCCGTCCGGACCTCGTGCAACAGGTCCGTGGCCGAAGGCTTGATCGCGGTCACGTCTCCTTCGTCGGTCTCGTCGTCCCGAAAGCTGAGCGGCATGTCGGTCAGCAGCGGCGGAGACCAGCCCTCGGGGACGCGAAGCTGGCCCGGCGGGGGAGGCGGAGTGCCCTGCGGGTAGAGCACTGCGGCGAGGTCGGAAGCCTTGGCAAGTCGCTGCGCGGGATCGAGGGTGAGCAGCGAGTGGATAGCCGCGTCGAGGTCGTCGGGCAGGTCGGGCACACACTCCCGCGGCGGCTGGAAGTCCCCCGCCACGATGCGGTTGAACACCGAGATCCGGTCTGGCCCGGTGAACGGCCGCTGGCCGCACACCAGCTCGTACAAGATGCAGCCCAGCGCCCACATGTCGGTGCGCTGATCCACCTTGCTGGCGTCGCGGATCTGCTCGGGGCTCATGTACTCGGGCGTCCCGAGCGCCATCCCCGTCTGGGTGTGGGCCTCTCCGGTGGTGAGCGACTTCACGAGGCCGAAGTCTGTCACCTTGGGCGCCAGCCCCTCGCTCGTGGGCGCGAGCAGCACGTTCGCGGGCTTGAGATCCCGATGGACCACCCCCCGGTCGTGAGCGGCGGAGATGCCCCTGACGATGCCCCGGAAGATCCAGCGCGCCTCGTCGAGCGTGGGCCGATGGTCCTGAAGCCACTGGTCGAGGGAGGGCCCGTCCACGAACTCCATCACCAGGGCCGGCGAGCCCTGGACCTCGAGCACGTCGGTCACGCTCACGATGTTCGTGTGGCGCAGGTTGGCCTGGACCTTTCCCTCGCGGAGCAGCCGCTGTCGCAAGGATGGCACGGTGACGAACAACAGCTTGATGGCGTGAGCCGAGTCGAGCTGCGTGTGACGGGCTCTGTAGACCGCCGCCATCCCGCCCTGGCCCACCAGGGCCTCGATGCGGTAGCGATCGATGGTCACACCGGCTTTCAACACGCCTTCCATATCGACACACCGCACGGGCCCATCCACCGCAATCTGGCGGCGCCGTCACGAGCGTGGCCGTCGTGGACTGGATAAGCGTGTGCAGCCCGCGGACCCCGCCCCGAGTAGAGAGATGTCCCCCAAGCGGCCAGCATTCCTCGGCCACGGCCGCTACGAGCTCCTCGAGCCCGTCGGCTCGGGCGGGATGGCGACCGTCCTCAAGGCGAGGGATCTCGAGCTCGACGAGCTCTGCGCGGTCAAGCTGCTCTTGCCCTCCGCGGCCCGGAGCACGAAGATCCGACGGCGCTTCCTGGCCGAGGCCACCACGATGGCCGCGCTCGACCACCCCAACGTGGTGCGCGTGCTGTCGGTCGGCCAGGACGACGGGCACTACTACTTCGTCATGGAGCTCGCCCACGGCGGGAGCATCGCAGACTACCTGCGGAGGTTCGGGGCACGGAGCCCACGAGAGTCTCTCGCTTTGATCTTCCAGGTGCTCCTCGGCCTGGAGTACGCGCACACCGCGGGCGTCGTGCACCGCGACGTCAAGCCCCACAACATGCTGCTCCAGGATCTCCCGGAGCTGCACGTGCACGAGGAGCCCGTACTCGGCGCGGCGAAGCAGGTCGTGAAGCTCACCGACTTCGGCATCGCCAAGCACATGGCGGGCGGTGGTGCCCGGATCACGGGCACCGGCGACACGCTCGGCACCCTCGCCTACATGGCCCCCGAGCAGCGCACGGACCCTCGAAACGCACAAGCCGAGGCCGACATCTACGGCGTCGGGGCCACGCTCTACATGATGGTCTCAGGCCGGCGGCCCTTCGACCTCGCCCTCCCAGAGAGTCACGACGCCGCGATCGCGCGCATGCCCGAGGCGCTCCGGCCGGTCGTCGAGATCGCCACCCGAACGGCGCCGGAAGGAATTTTTCTCATATAAATTTAGTTTATAAATTG
>CAYMSU010000205.1:0-10542 GCA_964393165.1 uncultured Enterobacteriaceae bacterium | reverse complement strand
CGCTCCACATCCTCGACCGGATCGCCGAGCGCTACCCAACGGTGATGCACGGCGTAGGCGCTGACGTCGAGCCGCCGCGCATGGTGGTCGAGCGGCCGCGGGCGGATCTCCCCGAGCACCGGGATCTCCGGCGAGAACGGTCGGTCCATGAGCCCGAGGCACCACATCAGGCCGCCGACGGAAGACGGGTCGCGACCGTCGAGCGCGTACCGGTCGTTGAACTCGAACAGGGCGTCGACCGCCTCGCCAGGCGTGGCCACCCACTGCGGGATCGCCTTGCCCCAGGTCATCCGCAGGTTGTTGTGGAGCTCGCCGTGCCGCAGCAGGGACCGCTGACAGGCATCCCACAGGTCGTCGCCGGTCCGCCCGCGGGCCAGCGCCTCCCGGTCGAAGCGCTCCTCGCGCCGGTCGCTCGCGTGGGCCGCCAGCGTGTCCTGCGCCCACTCCGGCAGCGCCTCGAGCGACTGGTGCACCTCGTGGTGCGCACACCAGTGGTTCGCCAGCTCGCGCCACACGATCAGCTCGTCCAGGTACTTGTCGGGGCCGGGCCCGCCGACCGCGGCGGCCTCCCGGGCGAGGCGGGGAGGCGCGACCATCCCGTAGTGCAGGTACGCGGACATCCGCGACACTCCGTTGCGCAGCGGATGATTTCGCGTCTTTCCGTAGCTCCGGATGCGGCGCAGGAACGCGGACCAGCGAGAGTAGCCCGCAGTGGAGCCGCCGACGGTGTCCACCACGGGGCCCACGGTGTGGTCGATCTCGCAGGACGCGACGAGCGCAGGGAGGTCTGCCGAGGCGAGATCGACCGGCGCAAAGCGCACGTCGATCTCCTGAGCTCCGGAGGGGTCCCCACCCTCTTTGTTCGGGAGATCCGCTTCTTGATTCGGGAGATCCGCTTCTTGATTCGGGAGATCCGCTCCGTCGAAGAGCTCGGGCCAGGGCATGCGCAAGCGCGCGTCGAGCTCCCCGGAGATCGCCTTGCGGAAGCGGTAGGCGCGGCGGTGGCGGCCCTCGACGACGCCCGCGGGCACGACGTTGGCGGTATCCACGGCCCAGACCGGGGTGGGCCCCTCCGCGAGCGTGCGGGTCCACTGGCGCAGCGGGGCGATGGGGAGGTCCTCGGTGACCACGAGGGCAGCGTCGGCGGCGAGCTCGGGGAGCCAGCGGGGGCGGTGCCCGGGCCGCTCGAGGTGGAACACGTAGCGCAGGCCGAGGTCGGCGAGCTGCTGCGCGACGTCTCGGGCCCCCTCGAGGATGAAGGTGTGGTGGCGGTCGGAGGCGTAGCGGTAGCGCTCGGTGAGGCCCTGGGCGACGACGAGCGGCTTGCCGAGCGCCCGCGACATCCACCGGGCGGTGTCGAGCGCGGGGTTCTCGTGGGCCCGCAGGGCCACCCGCATCCAGTACAGCACGAACGCGCCGTCGCCAGGGGGGCGGTCCGACAGGGCACGGCACCGCTCTTGCAGATGGACGGGGAGGGACGGGTCCACAGGGCCTCCGGGCGCCCTGCGTATCGATCGGTGTTCAAGCCCGGCGGCCCCCATCCCGATGACCGGTTGTGCTCGGAGGATGCATGAGCCAGGACGCCACGACCTCGTCACCGCAGCTCAACCACGCGAACAACGCCCCCCACCACGACCCCGCGGCCACCCCGGCGCCTCCGGGCACCCGGGAGCCGACCGCGGCGTTCGAGCGCGTCGACGTGCACGCCCTGGCGGTCGACGTGGCGCAGAGCATGGATCCGACGGGCACGCGGCTGGTCGTGCACGGGCCGCATGCGGTGGTCCCCACGCACCCCGGGATGCTCCGGCCGTGCCTGCGGCTGCTCGTGGAGGACGGCCTGCGCGCAGCGGGGCCCCACGACCGCGTGGAGGTCGTGGTGCGCGTGGAGGGCTTCGACGTCGACCTCGTGGTGCGCGACCCCGGCACGGTGTCTCCGGCAGAGTCGGGCGCGGGGGCGGGGCTGACCGAGGCGGGTCCGCTGGCCCGGCGCCTGGGGGCGCGGCTGCAGCTCTCCCTCGATCCGGCGGGGCGCACCGAGGTTCGGCTCCGGCTGCCCCGCCTCGAGGCCGAGCGGACCATCCTGGTGGTGGGGAGCTCGGCGGAGCCCGCGCCGCAGGCGATTGCCCGGCTGGGCATGTGCACCCTGCACGTCCGCTCGGTCGAGGAGGCGCTGCAGGCCCACGTGGACGGCCGCACGGTGCGCGCCGTGCTGCTGCTCCCCACGGCGTGGGAGGGGGCTCGGCCCCAGGACGTGCTCGCCCTGCGGTGTGCGGTCCTTCCCGCCCCGATGGTGAGCGCAGGCCCTGTTCCCGACGAGGTCGAGGCGCTGATCGAGGCGCGGATCGGGGAGGGGATCAGCCATCACGATCTACGAGAAGCGCTATTGTCGGACCGGAGGACGGATGCTCGGACTGCTTGAGGCCTGGGACTGGGACGAGCCAGCGGAGCTCGAGTACCACCCGTCGGGGTTGATCAACCGCACGTACTGGGTGCGCGGCGTGTCGGGCAGGGTGCTGGCCGTGCTCCAGGGGCTGAACACCAAGGTGTTCAAGCCGGTCGTGCACCACGACATCCAGGCGGTCACCCAGGCGGTCGCCGCCAAGGGGCTCGACACCCCGTTCCTGGTGCCCACGAAGGCCGGTGCGCTGTGGCACACCGACGAAGAGGGCGGGGTGTGGCGGCGGATGACGGTGGTGGGGGAGCGCACGATCGACAAGCTGGCGCACCCTGGCGAGGCCCACTCCGCGGGGCAGCTGGTGGCCCGCTGGCACGACGCGATCCAGGATCTGGCCCACGAGTTCCAGATGGTGCGCCCCGACGTGCACGACACCCAGCGCCACATGGACGCGATGGTGGCCACGCTGCAGGTGCACACCGAGCATCGGCTCTATGGGCAGATCGCGGCGCTGGCCGACGAGCTGCTCGAGGCCTGGGGCCGCTGGCAGGGCCCCGCGAACCTGCCCGTGCGGGTGGTCCACGGCGACCTGAAGATCAGCAACGTGCGGTTCACCGGCGACGACGCGGTCGCGCTGATCGATCTCGACACGGTGGCCCGGCGCACGCTCGACGTGGAGATCGGGGATGCCATGCGGTCGTGGTGCAACCCGCTCACCGAGGACAGCCTGGATGCGCGCTTCGACGTCGACGTGTTCGCGGCGGCGATGGAGGGCTACGCGCTCGGGTTCCGCGGCTCGCCGGGGCCGACCGACGACGAGTGGGCCTCGTTCGTGCCCTGCACGGAGCGGATCGCGCTCGAGCTCGCGGCCCGGTTCGCGAAGGACGCGCTCGAGGAAGCCTACTTCGCGTTCGACGAGCGGTACGGCGGCCACGGGGAGCACAACCTGGTGCGGGCGCGGGGGCAGGCGCTGCTCGCCCGGAGCCTGGCCGACCAGCGGGCGACCGCCGAGCAGGCGGTAGCGCGGGCGCGCGCCACCGCTTAGTCGACGGCCAGCTTCAGGGGGAGGCACGATGCGACTGGGCACTGGCTTGTTGATGATCACGCTGCTCGCCACGGGCTGCGTGGGCAAGAAGAAGTACACCGCGCTCGAGGGCGAGCTGTCGGCGGCGCGCCAGGAGGCGCGCGACAAGCTGAAGGAGCGAGGGGAGCGGATCGAGTCGCTCGAGCAGGCGCTCTCGCGCGAGAAGGCGCTCGCGGCGGAGCTCGAGGAGAAGGTCGCGGCCCTCGAGGAGCGCAACGCGCTGCTGATCAAGGACAAGAGCAAGCTCGACAGCTCGATTCAGGAGATGGCGGACGCGCTTCGGGATCTCGAGAGCCGCAAGGCAGCGTCGGATGCGCGGGTCAAGGAGTTCCAGGACCTGATGTCGCGGCTGGCCGACCTGATCGACGCGGGGCGCCTCGAGGTCAAGATCGTGGACGGGCGCATGGTGGTGGGGCTCGCTTCCGACATCCTGTTCGCCTCGGGCTCGGCGGATCTGTCGGAGGACGGCACGTCCTACCTGAAGGAGATCGGCGGGGTGCTCGAGAGCATCCCCGACCGGCAGTTCCAGGTCGAGGGCCACACGGACAACGTCCCGATCAACAACCGGGTGTTCAAGTCGAACTGGGAGCTGGGCGCGGCCCGCGCGGTGAACGTGGTGCAGGCGCTGAGCGAGGGTGGGGTGGCGCTGCACCGGCTGTCGGCGGCGTCGTACTCGGACCACCGGCCGGTGGAGCCGAACGAGACGGCGGAGGGCCGCGCCGCGAACCGGCGGATCGAGATCGTGGTGGTGCCGGATCTCTCCCTGCTTCCGGGCTCGTCGGAGCTCGAGGAGATGGCCTCGGTCGAGTAGGGACCGGCCTGTGTCCGCCGGAGCGGGTCCGGTCGAAGGCCGGGTGATAGGCTGGCGCTCCGACGTGGAGACGTGCATGCGCGCAGGGTTGGTGGTGCTCGGGCTTCTGGCCGGGTGCGGTGATGACGAGGAGTCGGGGCCGGTGCCGTTCGACCGCACGTTGTGCGAGTCGATTCCGTTCTACCTCGCGGAGGAGGACGGTAGCTGCTACGACATCACCGACACGATGCTGTTCGTGACCATGGAAGAGGGGCGGGCCTGCAACGTGGACACGGACTGCCAGGTCGTGAGCGGCCTGTGCAACGAGTTCCCGAGCGGCGCGTGCTGGTATGCGGTGAACCTGTGCGACTCGCCGGTTCCCCCCTGGCCCGACGCCTCGCCTCCCCGAGGGTGGGTCGACGTGAGCCGCTTCCGCGACGCCTACCTCGGCCGAGGGTGCTCGGCCCAACCAGCGTGCCCGGGCAACTGCGGGCCGCCCCCCGACGTGGTGTGTGACGCGGGCCTGTGCACGTGCACGGAGCCGAATCGCTGCTACTTCTGACGAACAGGAGCTCGTGGGGCGCCTGTCCTAGCTAGGGCACCAGGTACCAGCCCCAGACATCGACCAGCACGGCGTCGGTGAGCGCGTGGTCGCCCGTCGCCAGCGTGTCGAGCCCCCCGCGGTCGACCAGGTTGTCGGCGTCGAGCACACTCGAGCCGTCCCACGCGTAGGCGTGGAACGCGCGCTGCTCCACGAACTGGCCGGAGGCCGTGGCGGACGTCGGATCCTCGTAGTTGCCGTTCTCGTCCTCGAAGACCCCGAACAGCCCCACGCTGTCGGCGGGCACGCCGAGATCGTCGACCGCGAAGTCCGCGAGGTCTCCGACCCCGGGGGCCACGGCCACGTAGAGGTCGCTCGGCAACACGCTCCCGATCGTGGCCAGGCCGGCCGTGTCGAGCTCGCCCTCGCAGTCGTTGGTGACCTCGGTGAGCGACCACTTCCAGGCATTCCACGCGCTCGTGGAGAACGCGCCGGGGTCGCCGTTCGACTCCCTCGTCACGAAGTCGAACGGACCTCCCAGCAGCTTGCTCGACACGACGGCATACTCGGTGGCGCAGAGCGCCGTGCGGTCCAGGGCCGAGTACCACACCGCGAACAGGCGCAGCGGCGAGGTCTCGGACTGCCCGGCATACTCGAAGTCGAACGCCACGGCCTGGCCGCTGCTGTCGATGCCCGTGCTGGTGATGCTCAGCGAATACAGCCCGAGAGGCTCGCCGGGGTCGATCAGGAAGTCCTCCCCCTTGCAGCCGACCTCCGCGTCGCAGGTCACCGTCTTCGTGGTGCCGTCGAAGTCGTAGTGGAGCATCTCGTCGAACTGCGCCGTCGCGGGATCGACTCAGGCGGTCACGTCGACCGTGCGCTCGTCGCCGAACGGCGTGCCGACGTTGTTGACGAACTGGACGTCGGTGAGCGCGGCGATGGACGGCCCGGGGCTCTTCACGTCGTGGGGCACGAGGTAGATGGAGCCGCCGGCGTTGTCGCCGTCGTTGTCGAAGAACCCGCCCTCGCTCATCGTGAGCGTGGCGTCCGGGCCCACCGCGACGGTGCCGGCCCAGCCGCCGGCGCGGGCGCCGGCCGTGTTGCCCTCGAACGTGCAGCGGGTGCAGGTGAGCGAGGCGGGGCCAGGCGCGGGCCCGGGCACCAGGTTGAGCATGACGGAGCCGCCGTGGCCGTCGGCCTGCCCGTCGAGGAACGTGGTGTCGGACACCACCGCCGTGGCGCTCACGACCGCGAGGTGCCCCCCGGTCTCGGCGAGGCCCCCCCGGACGGTGCTGTTCGTGAGCGTGAGGCTGCAGTCGGACACCGCGCCGATCGCGCCCCCGAACCGGCTGCCGCCGTTGTCGAGCACCACGTCGTCGGCGGTGAGCGTGGCGCCGTCGGCGCAGCGCAGGCCGGCCCCGTAGCGCTCGCTGCGGTCGGTGGTGAGCCGATCCGCGGTGTTGGCCAGCGTGAGCCCGTCAACGGTCACGTCGTGGGCGCCCTCGACCCAGACCCCGGGGAACACCTCGACCCCGTCGAGGGTGACCTGATCGGACCCACCCACGCCCACGATGGCGACGTCGGCCTCGACCTCGATCGAGGCGTAGTAGGTGCCGGGGCACAGGTACAGGGTGCCCGGCTCGCGGAGCTTCACGAAGCTCCAGTCCTTGGGATCGACCTCGCCGTAGTAGCCGTAGTAGCCGTCGTACGAGTTCACGGGCTCGTCCTCGGGGAACTGGGCGGACAAGGAGCGCGGGGCGCCGGTTTCGGGCTGAAAGCCCACCCCGGTCTCCACGGTGGCGGCGTTGCAGTCGTTGTCGACAGTGTCGCAGACCTCGGGGGCGCCGGGCCTCACGAGCTCGGAGCTGTCGTCGCAGTCGCTGGCATCGGCGACGAAGCCCTCGCGAGGCTCGCAGAGGAGCTCGGGCGCGGTGGGATCACCGAAGGTGTCGCCATCGGCGTCGGCGAAGAGCTGCAGCGCGGACGACGGGTCGAGGTTGTCGTCCTCCTCGTCGACGAGGTCGTTGCAGTCGTTGTCGACCCCGTCGCACACCTCGTCGGCGCCAGGGTTGATCTTGGCATCGGTGTCGTCGCAGTCGACGGCGGCGGAGAACCCGTCCTCATCCGCGTCGATCTGGGCGTCGGTCGGCGGCGCCTGCCCGGTGTCCTCGCCGTCTTCGCCTCCACCGGAGCCGGCGCAGGCGGCGAGCGTGGCGAGTGCGACAACGGCAAGGGTTGGACGGATTAGATCACTGGGCACGGTGGCCTCCTTGGTGAATGGGATGATACTCGACCAGGAGACCCGTTGGACCATGGCTTGTCCCGCAAGCGCTGGGCGGGAGATGCTAGCACACGCGTCAGTGCTCCCACATGGGGATGTTGGTGGACTTCAGCGTGGTGGTGGGGTCGTTGCTGTCGGCCATGCGCTCTGCGTAGGCGTAGACCCCGCGGCCGGGGATCAGGTTCTCGTCGAGCGCCCCGATGAGGTGGAAGGCCCAGCCGAAGGTGGCGAGGTTGAGGTTGTGGCCTGCCTCGTGATCGATGTGCCAGGCGCTCGCGTTCATGTCGACGAACGAGAAGTTGCCCATGTTGAAGGCGGTGTCGAGGTAGTTGAGGTTCGACACGAGCCCGCCCTTGATGAAGAAGGTGCCCGTCTTCCAGTCGACCCTGAAGCCCATGAGCTTCAGGTAGCGGACCTGGAAGCCGGTGACCGCGGCGAGCAGCAGCGAGAACAGCGTGAACAGGAAGCCGAGCGCCACGATGGGCCAGCTCATGGGCATGAGCCAGTTGCTCCAGCCGAGGATTCCCTGGAAGAACTGGGTCTGGGTGATCGGGGCGAACACGGTCAGGAGGTTGACGAGGGCCACGAAGCCCCCGAGGATCGCGCCGACGAGCGGGTTCGAGCCATCGAAGATCCAGAACCAGATCGTGAAGTTGGCCGCGGCGTTCATGCCGATGAGGAAGCCGCGGATGGACTCGGCGAAGGTCTTGATCTGGGTGCGCGAGGCCTGCGCGGCGGCCCCGGCAATGTAGAGCACGATCGCGAGCCCGGTCACGACGATGAGGGAGACCCAGTCGAGGTCTGCGGCACGGGTGCCGAAGTACACGCCAGCGACGACGCCGGCGCCGACGAGCGCGCCGATCAGCGCGATGCCGGACTTGAGCTTGAGACGGTCGGCCAAGGGGCCCTCCTGCCGTAGGCGACGCGGATGCTAGTGGGGGCGGCGAGCGGGCGCAAGAGGGGGAGGGGATCGGGTGGGCGGCGCCTGGTGACCCGATAGGCCCCTGGCGTGGACGCGCACGACCGACTCCAGGCCCTCACCGAGCAGCACCTCGAGGAGCTGAGCGCCGCCGTCTGGGACGGTCGGTGCGTCGCCTTCGTGGGGGCGGGGTTCTCCGCCGCCGCCAACCTGCCCGAGCGCGCCCAGCTCGTGCAGCGCGTGGCCGGCTGCGTGCCGCCCTACGACGAGGTCCGGCTGGCCGTCGACGGCTTGCTGTCGCAGCCGCTGCCGAGCAGCCGCGCCCTCGAGGCCGCCGCCCAGCTGCTGCAGGATCGCCTCGGCCCCGAGCTGTTCCGCCAGGCCGTGGCGGACGCGCTCGAGCCCCAGGGGCCGCTCCCCGCCCAGTTCCTCGCCCGCAAGCGCAACCTCCTCCTCACGCCGTTCCGCGCCGTCCTCACCACCAACTTCGATCCCCTCCTCGAGGGCGGGCCTCCCGGGCCCGCGGCCTACCGGCAGCTCCTGCGCCACGGCTGGTCGGGGCCCTGGAACCCCTGCTACTGGCCGCCCCCGCGGTCCCACGAGAGCCCGCGGGGCCCCCGGATCCTCAAGCTGCACGGCGCGGCCACGAGCGACCACCTCGTGTTCGCCCGCCGCGACTACCGCGAGCTGCTGTTTTCCAACGCCTCCTACCTCACGTTCCTGCGCGCCCTGTTCGCCACGCGGACCGTGCTGTTCATGGGGTTCTCGTTCCGCGACGCCTACGTCGATCTGCTGCGCTCGGAGCTGATCCAGATCGTGGACTCGGACGTGGGGGAGGCGGCCCACCCGCTGGCCTACGCGATCCTGACCGACGTGACCTACGCCGAGGCGCTCTACCTGCGACGCCACGAGGGCATGGGCGTGCTGTGGTACCCGAAGACGGACGACCACGCCGGCTTCGACGCCCTCCTCGAGCGCATCGCGGACCGCACGAACCCCGTGCGCCGGCTCGCCCGCCGCCTCGCGGGCGCCCGCGTGCTGTGGATGGATCCCCACCCCCACAACAACGCCGTCGCCCACCAGCTGTTCGGCAGGGACGCGGTCGAGGAGGTCCCCGACCTCGAGGCCGCCGCGCACGCGCTCCGGGAGCGGAGCTGGGACCTCGTGCTGTCGCACTGGGGGTGGCAGCCCCACGGGCCCTCCGCCGCCCAGCGGCTGCTCGAGTGGATGCAGCTCAACCACGTGCGGGTGCCGGTGGTGGTGTCGTCGTCGGGTGATCACGGCGACGACAACCGGATCGAGGCGCTCCGGTGGGGGGCGGCGGACCTCACGTGGACGTGGCCCACGTTCTTCCAGGCGGTCGACCGGGTGCTCCCCGCGCGTCCCTGAGCCCGTGGTACACCCTGGGGTCGGGAGGTCGTCGTTGGCTCAATCCAGGGTCGCCTTCGTGACCGGCGCCACACGCGGCGTGGGCCGGGGCATCGCGCTCGCGCTCGCGGAGGCGGGCTGGACGGTCGCGTTCACCGGGCGCACCCAGGAGGGGCCCCGCAGCCTCGACCAGACCGCACAGGAGGTCCAGAGCCGCGGCGGGGTGCCGCTGCCGCTTCGGTGCGAGCACACCGACGACGCTCGCGTGCACTCGGTCATCCACGACGTCGGGCGGCAGCATCACCGCATCGACCTGCTCGTCAACAACGTCTTCGCCCTCCCAGACGAGCCCCTCTGGGAGCGGCCGTTCTGGGAGCAGCCCATCGCCAACTGGGATCGGATGCACGCCGTGGGGTTGCGGTCCCACTACGTCGCCACCGTGTTCGCGATGCCCCTGCTGCAGGCCGCGCCGCGGCCTCTCGTGGTCCACATCTCGTCGTTCGCGGGGGGCGGGTACGCGCTCGACGTCGCCTATGGCGTGGGCAAGGCCGCGGTCGACCGCATGGCGGCGGACATGGCCCACCAGCTGCGGTCCCACGGCGTCGCCGTGGTGAGCCTGTGGCCCGGGGTGGTGCGCACCGAGTGGGTGCAGTCGCTGGCGGAGCCTCCGTTCCCGATGGACGTCACCGAGTCGCCGGAGCTCACGGGTCGCGCGGTCGCGGCTCTGGCGGACGATCCCGACGTGATGGCCCACTCGGGCAAGGTGCGGGTGGTGGCGGAGCTCGCGGAGGCCTACGGCTTCGACGACGTCGACGGCACCCGGCCGCCGTCGCTGCGCCGGCGGAGGGCCCCGTGAGCCTGCTGCAGCGCGCCCGCGCGCTCGTGCCGGAGCTGCGCGCCCGGTCGTCCACGATCGAGGCCGAGCGCCGCGTGCCTGCCGACCTCAGCGCGTCGCTCGGGGCGGCGGGCCTCTACCGCATGCTCGCGCCCGCCGGGGTGGGGGGCGAGGAGGTGGCTCCGGCCACCTTCGCGCAGGTCCTCGAGGTGCTCGCCACCGGCGACGCGGCCGCCGCGTGGACGGTCATGACCGCCAGCACCACCGGCTTGCTGCTGCACTACCTCGACCCCGCGGTCGCGCGGCAGATCCTCGACGACGACCCTACC
>CAYMSU010000204.1:0-10547 GCA_964393165.1 uncultured Enterobacteriaceae bacterium | reverse complement strand
CGGTCCGGTAGTTGACCGACGCGCCCCAGCCGTACCGCCGGAGCGCATCCGAGGCGGCCGAGGACAGGCTCACCAGGAGGCTCGGGCAGAACAGCACCTCGTCGAGGCACGTGAACCGCCACGGCTCCCGCGGCTCGAAGGGCGTGGTCTGGAGCAGGGGGAGCACGTAGCGAGGGAGCAGCGTGGGCAGCGGGTTGTACCGCCTCGGGGTCACCCGGAAGGGGTAGTCCTGCTCCTCGCCGAAGGCGTCCTCCACCTGCGTGTCGCGGAAGTTCCCCAGCACGTCCGGATCCTGGCGCGGCGCGTGCGAGAGCGGATCGACCGGCCGCCCTCGCGAGAGGGCGAGCCGGGGACGGCCCGGGACCTCCACGCCTGGCGTGTCCCACTCCTCCGCGTCCCACCGCCCCTTCCTGGGGACCGTGGGGACTGTGGGGACGGCGGCCGTCGGCGCGTCCGTGGCCGGTGGGCCGAGCAGCTCGGCCAGCGGCGTGCCGTAGCGCAGCGGGCGGGGCAGCCGCCCCGCGTCGATGAACGCGGCGGGATCGAGGTCCAGCATGCGCACGTCCCAGCCGTCCTGGGAGTACTGCATGTACGCGAGCCGCCCGCCGTCCGGGTGGACGGTGGGACGCGTCGCGCCGGTGATCACGTTCGTGACCTGCCACAGCCGCTCGGTCGCGATCTCGATCGCGAAGATGTTGGGAATCCCCGTGCGATCGCTCGAGAAGTAGAGCCACTGCCCGTCCGACGACCACACGGGGTCGCCGTCGATCGCGCTGTCGAGCGTGAGCCGGCGCAGCGGGCGGCCCTCCGGGTCGTACAGCCACAGGTCCCGCCGCCCGTCCTGCCACACGGACAGCGCCACCACCCGGCCCGACGGATCGTGGCGCGGGGTCGAGTACTGGGTGTGATCGACGTTCGACGTGAGCGTGCGGCGCTGACGGTCGACCGTCAGGACCTGCAGCTGGTTGTTCTGGGCGCGGTTCGTGACGTAGAGCAGGCGCGTGCCGTCCGGCGAGAAGTCCGGGTCTCGCGCCCGCGCGCCCGAGGTGAGCGCGGTGGTGCCGCCGCCCAGCGTGTGCATGTAGATGTCGGACCAGACGTTGAACTGGTTCACGATGTGCGTGGAGGCGTACACGAAGGCCTTGCTGTCGGCCCGCCACGTGAAGTAGCCCGCCGCGAAGTCCTTGATGATGCGCTCGGCGCCGATGCCCTGGTCGTCGCTCAGGTAGATCCGCGAGCCGCGCCGATAGTCCGTGCACGACCACACGAGCGACTCTCCGTCGGGGGAGAACGCGGGGGCGAAGCACGACGCGCTCGGGTCGCTGATCTGCCGCCCCACGGTCTCCCCGCGAGCCCGCACGGCCTCGGCCTGCGCGGTGTACTTGTCGGTCAGGTGGTCGCGCCAGTCGAAGTACAAGGGCACGAGCCGCTTCCCGAAGACCTTCCGGCTTGGCAGGAAGAACGGGATCGAGCTGCCGTAGCGGTGGATCCACTTGGTCCAGACGTTGCTTCCTCGCTGGTCGCTCACGTACTGGATGAAGTCCTGGCCGAACAGGTAGCGCAGGTTGCCCGCCGGAGGGAGGGGCTGGAACCCGTCGAGGTTGCCGAGCGGGGGGAATGCGTCTTCGACCACCGCCGTGCGCTTGATCATGTCGGGCCAGCTCGCGCGGCCGCGGCCGCCCGGCGTGTGGCGGGTCTCCAGGAACGTGGCGAGGCCCTCGACCATCCACCCCGGCGAGACGTCGTTCGTGGACGCCACGCGGCCCACGACCGCGCGGGCCGCCCGGACGATCCCGTGGTTCGTCTCGAGGTGCATCACGTGGGTGAGCTCGTGCACGAAGATGGCCGTAGACCAGTCCTCGTACAGGTTCAGCGTGCTGTCGGGGGTGGGCGCGGTCACGAAGATGGTGATCGCGTTGTAGGGCACCGACGTGGCGAAGCCGTTGGCCGAGTCGGTGCGGTCGATCAGCGTGAGCGCCACCCGACCCCGCAGCCGCCACTGCAGCTCCTCCCGCAGGGTCTCGTAGGTCTCCTCGACGATGCCCGAGAACTCGTCGGCGACCTGCTCGATGCCCTGGTGGAAGTGGATGTCGAAGTGCTCTGTGCGCAGGGTGCGCCACTTGAGCTCGGGATCGTAGGTCGCGGCCGCGGCGGGTGAGCTGGCCACCCCGAGCCATGCCCCGGCCAGCAGCCACATCGAGGTCAGCCATCGCATACCCGCGAGAGTAGCGGGGCGTCTCGCCATCCGCTGGCGCTCGGCAGGAGTGCGGCTTGCGATGGGCCAGATGCCCGCGTTAGCCGCCCGCGTGAGCGGAGCCGCAAGGGGCCGCTCTCGGAGGGACGGTGGAGCAAGCCAACACGAGCGGGCCGATCCTGATTGTCGACGACGAGGGGGATCTGCGCAGCCTCCTCGACGTCAACCTGCGTCGGGAGGGGTTCGAGACCGCCCTGGCGGCGACCGGCGGCGAAGCACTTGATCTCGTCCGCCAGCAGCGGCCGTCGCTCATCGTGCTCGACCTCATGCTCCCCGATCTGCCGGGGACCGAGGTGTGCCGCCGGGTCCGCGCCAACCCCGACCTCGCGGGCACGCCGATCATCATGCTGACGGCCCGGGGCGAGGAGATCGATCGCGTCGTGGGCTTCGAGGTCGGCGCCGACGACTACGTCGTCAAGAGCACGTTCTCGATGCGCGAGTTCCTGCTGCGGGTGCGCGCGGTGCTTCGCCGCGCCGCGTCGGCGCTGGTCGACGAGCCCGAGGTATCGACCGACCAGGTCCTCCACTTCGGCGAGCTGCGCATCGATCTTGCGGGCTTCCGCGCGTTCGTGGGCGACGAGGAGGTCGCGCTCACGGCCACCGAGTTCAAGCTGCTGCAGACCCTGGCGGCGCGCCCTGGCCGGGTCCAGAGCCGCGGCACGCTGCTGCAGGACGTCTGGGACATGGCGCCCGACACGAACACGCGTACGGTCGACACGCACGTGAAGCGCCTGCGCGAGAAGCTCGGAGATGCTGCCCACCACCTCGAGACCGTTCGCGGGGTGGGCTATCGGTTCACCCCCGCCGGCAAGAGCTAGGCCCCCCGTGAGCCTGCGCGAGCGTCTGCTCGTCGGGGTGGTCGGTCTCGTCGCGGTCACCGCGCTCGCGGTGGCCGGAGTGTCCGATGGCTGGGGAGGCGCCGCCGGGGGGACCGCGGTGCGCGCCCTCGTGGTCCTCGTCGTCGCGGTGCTGGGGGCGGTGGCGGCCTACCACGGCCTCGTGGTCCCGTTCGAGGAGCGCCTGCAGGACCTCGTCAACCGCATCCGCATGTGGAACACCGACCACGTGCACCGGCCCTCCCCAGAGCCGGATCCGGATCTCGCGCCCCTCGAGGAGACCGTGTTCGCCGTGATGGCGCAGCTCGTGTCGGAGAAGGCGAGGCTGCTGCAGCGCTCCCAGCTCGTCACGGAGATGATCCAGGCCGCCCACGTGGGCGTCGCGCTGCTCGACGACAGCGGCCGGTTCACCGAGGTCAACGACGCCTTCCGGGGGATGTTCCGGCTCCGGGGGGAGCCGCTCGGGCGCCGCCCGCTCGAGGCCGTGCCCGCCGTCGAGGTCCACCTCACGGTGGAGGGCGCGCGCATGCAGGGGACCGCCGAGCAGGCGTTCACCACCGAGTCGTCGGACCTCGTGGCCACCGCGACCGCGCTGACCGACGGGGTGTTCCTCCGCGTCGAGGACGTGACCGGCCACCGTGAGGCCCAGCGGGCGCGCACCGACTTCGTCGCCAACGTCAGCCACGAGCTCCGCACTCCGCTCACGGCCATCCTCGGGTTCCTCGAGACCGTGCTCCACGAGAGAGATCGCGTCCCCGACGATCTCGTCGACATGCTGCTCACGGTCGAGCGCAACACCCGGCGGCTGCGGGATCTCTTCGAGGATCTGCTCCGCCTGCACCGCATCGAGGCGCGCAGGCGGGAGCTGCCGATGGACGCCTACGACCTGCGCACGCTCCTCGAGGAGGCCACCGGGCCAGCGCGCGATCGTGCCCAGATGCAGGGCCAGCGCTTCGAGCTCGACTGCCCCGAGGGCCTCGAGGCCTGGGCGAACCAGGACGCGCTGTCCGCCATCGTCAGCAACCTCGCCAACAACGCGTCGATCTACACGCCCAACGACGGCCACGTGGTGGTGCGCGCCACCCGGGTGGAGCAGGGCGTGCGCATCGACGTGCAGGACGACGGCATCGGGATCCAGCGCGTGCACCACGAGCGCATCTTCGAGCGCTTCTACCGGGTCGACGCCGCCCGGAGTCGCCGGGCCGGGGGCACCGGGCTCGGCCTCGCGATCGTCAAGCACTACGCGATGGCGTGCGGGTTCCAGATCTCGGTCGAGAGTGAGGAGGGCGAGGGGAGCACCTTCAGCGTGCTGCTTCCCGACGGTCCCCCGGGCCCCTGAGCCTCGCGGAGCGGGCGCCCGCGGTCAGCTGTGGCGGACGTCCTGGCCCTCGACGAGGAAGACGACCATCTCGCCGAGGTTGCAGGCATGATCGGCGATCCGCTCGAGGTACTTCGACATCGAGGTCAGCGCGAGCGCCCGGTCCACCTGGTCAGGGTGCGCGGCCATCGCCGTCAGCCACTTCTGGAACGCCTCGCGGTTGAGCTGATCGACCTCGCGGTCTCGCGCGATCAGGTCGCGGGCCAGCTCCGCGTCGCCCTGCAGGAACGCATCCGCCGCCATGCGCACCATGTCCGCGGCGATCTCGCCCATGACCGGCATGTCCGTGCCGGGCTCGATCCCGACCCCCGACGACAGCTCGAGCCCCCGCTCCGCGAGGTTCACCGAGAGATCGCCCACCCGCTCGAGATCCGTGACCATCTTCAGGATCGTGGTGATCGCGCGCAGGTCGGAGCCCACGGGCTTGCGCTGGGCCAGGTAGTGCAGGCACAGCCGGTCGATCTCCACCTCGAGGCTGTCGAGCTCGCGGTCTGCCCGCATGACCGAGCGACCGAGCGACGGATCCCGGTCGAACACCGAGCGGAGGGCGAGCCGAACCATGGACTCCGCACGGACGCACATCTGCAAGAACAGGGTGCGGATCCGGTCGAGGTCTGCCTCCTCGGGGCTTCGGTAGGCCAACGGGGCCCTCCACATGCTCAACCTACCACCTCGACTTCGTCTCGCCCGACCTGCCGGATGAGCTGCTTGAGCACCGCCCGCCGCTCCGCCACGTCACGATAGACGTCCATTAGCTGACCCGCCAAGTCCTTCGCCCGTCGGAAGCCGGTGATGAGGTCGCCCGAGATGTCGGTATCGCAATGAACCTGTGCCACTATCTCGGGCAGGCTGTGGCCCTCCGCCCACATGGCACCGAGGTGCATGACATCGGGGTCCCAGTCCACCTCGAGGCCGGACAGGGTCTCTCCGTCTGTGACAACCCAACCATTTCGTAACCGTCCGATGGTCCGCGCCAGGGCCCTCTCGGCCGGTGTCGGGCGGAACGCGGGTCGCGCATGTCTCGGCAAGCTGTTCGTGATGCCCGCGAGTACCCCGAACAGGGTCGTACCTTCGAGGTCCTCGAGAACTCCATCGAGTACGAGTTCGGTGACGAACAGCTCGGAAATCTGAAGATGGCGGAGGACCCTGGCTCCTGCGTTGAAGGTCAGGTCCTCTTCCAGATACCCACACTGCTGCAGAAACGTCACCTTCGCGCGGAAGACGTCCCAGACCCGAGAGCGCTGCTGCTCAGCCTTCGCGGCGAGCTTGGAGGCCGCCTTCTCTTCCTTTCGGTCCCCGCCCCGCAGCGCCTCGGCCTGGTCGGCGGTGGACTGGGCCTTTCGATCGAGGTGCCAGGCGAGGAAGCTGCGATCCAGGATCTGGCGGATGCGCTCGATCTCGAACTGGTCGAGCAGGTTGACGATGGAGTTGAAGGAGAGGTTGAAGCTCGAGCGAATAGGCTCGGGGGCCCCTTGGCGATAGCGCTCGAGCAGCGGCTTGGTCTCCTCGTACTCCATGAAGTCGAGGCGCAGGACCACGTGCCCGACCTCGTCCATGCCGCGCCGGCCCGCCCGCCCCGCCATCTGCATGAACTCCCGGACCGTCATCGGGTTTACGCCGGTGCCGTCGTACTTGCGCAGCGCGTCGAAGACGACGGTGCGCGCCGGCATGTTGATGCCCAGCGCGAAGGTGGACGTGCAGTAGAGCACGCGCAGGAGCTTGGACTCGTAGAGCCGCTCGACAAGGGCCTTCAGCGTGACGTGGAGCCCCGCGTGGTGGAACGCCACCCCCCCGCGGTACATCCGCCGCAGATCGGCGTCGATCGGGTGGTTCATCTCGAGCTCCGCCGCCGCGATCTCCATCTCGACCGCCGCCATGTCGTCGGGCTCGATCAGCGGGCGGTTCATGTGCTCGGCCAGGCCACGCGCGAGCAGCTCGGTGTCGCGCCGCGAGAACACGAAGAACAGGTAGGGGAACAGGTCCGCGCGCCGCAGCGCGTGGAACACGTCGAGGTGGCCCGTCTTCCGGCGGCGGGGCCCGCCGCGGGTGCGCCCTCGCCCCTTCTTCTTGGGGGGGCCGGCGCCCTTGCGCCGGTAGCGCCGCTCGTAGGTCTTCGGGTCGACGAGCCCCGTGTCCACCGACAGGTGGTGAAAGCACAGCGGAACCGCGCGCTCGGTCTCGATGATCACGTCGACCGGCCGCTGGCGCACGAACTCGAGCCACGCCGCGAAGTCCCGGATGTTCGACAGGGTGGCCGACAGCCCTACGATCTGCACCTCGGGGGGCAGGTAGATCAAGACCTCCTCCCACACCGTGCCTCGCTCGCGGTCGTCGAGGAAGTGCACCTCGTCGAGCACCACCGCCAGCAGATCCCCCGTGTCCTCCCGCGCGAGCAGGATGTTCCGCAGGATCTCGGTCGTCATCACGAGGCACGGGGCGTCGCGCCGGATCACCAGGTCGCCCGTGACGAGGCCGACCTTGTCTTCCCCGTACAGCTTCCGGTAGTCCCGGAACTTCTGGTTCGACAGCGCCTTGATCGGGGCCGTGTAGACCACCTGGCGCCCCGAGGACAACGCTTCGTCGACAATCCAGTCGGCGATGATCGTCTTGCCCGTGCCCGTCGGGGCACTCACGAGGACCGAGTGATCCGCTTGGAGCGCCCGAATCGCCTCCTCTTGGAAGGGGTCGAGCGTCAATCCGCGGTATTCCATCGCTCCCTGGTAGCACGGGATAGGCAACGGGGATGGCGGACGCCGGGACATTCGCATGGAGCTGCGCCATCGGTGGCCTCCTGCTCGGGGGGCTGGCCGCCCCCGTGCCCGGCTTTCCGGGGTGCGCTGTCGCGCTGCTCGGGCTCGTGGCCTTCGCTGCGCTGAGCGACTTCGCGATCGTCACGCCGCCCGCGCTGCTCGTGGCCACCGCCCTCACGGTCGCCGGCGTGGTGCTGCAGCTCGCGGCGCCCGCCACCGCGAGCCGCGTGCTCGGGGGCAGCGCGGGGGCCGCCACCGGCGCCGCCGTGGGGGCGCTCGTCGGCGTCGTCGTGCCGATCCCGGGGGCCTCCCTCGCGCTCGCGGTGCTCGGCGCGGCCACCCTCGGGCTGCTCGGATCCACCCGCGAGCTCGGGGGCTGGCTTCGCGGCGTGCTCGGCACCTCCTCGGGGTGCCTCGTCGGGCTCGCCGCTGATGCGCTCGCGGTCCTCGGCGTCGGGGCCGTGCTCGCGATCAGCGACTTCTTGCACGCCCTCGCCCGCGCGCCCGCGGGGTGAGAGCAGCGGTCCACCCGGGAGGAGCCCCGCCATGAGACTCCGTGCCAGCCAGAGCGAGCCCGCCGACGAGCCCGTGCTCGAGGTGCTCCGATCCCGCGCCGCCGACGTGGGCGGCAGCGAGGTCCGGCGATTGCTGCCCACCGTCGGCCGCCGCACCGTCGGCCCGTGGTGCTTCCTCGGCTCCGTGCAGCGGATCCGCCCGGGTCAGCTGAACTGGATGACCGCGGGGCGCGGGATCGTCCACGCCGAGCTCGGCATCACCGGGCCCGCCGAGGGCGTCCAGCTCTGGGTCGCGCTCCCCGAGGCCCACCGCCGCACCGACCCCGCCTTCGACCACCTCTCCGGGCTCCCCTCCGTCGAGGCCGCCGCCGGTCACGCGACCGTGCTCGTGGGCCAGCTCGGCCCCGCGCGCTCGCCGGCGCCCGAGTTCCACCCCCTCGTCGGCGCCGAGCTCCGGGGCCGGATCGAGGTGGCCCTCGACCCGGCCTTCGAGCACGCCGTCCTGCCGCTGCGCGCCGAGGGCGAGGTCGACGGGCAGGCCGTCCCCGCCCGCTCCCTCGTGTACCGGGCCGCGGCCGGGAGCACGTCACCGTCGAGGCCGAGGTCGCGATGCTCATCGGCGGCGCGCCGCTCGACGAGCCGCTGCTCCTGTGGTGGAACTTCGTGGAGCGCACCCACGAAGACGTGGTCGCCGCGCGCCAGCGCTGGCTCGACGGCGGCTTCGACCCCGTGCCCGACACCGAGGGCGCGATTCCGCCCCCGCCCCTCGCGCAGTAGCCATTCCCCAGGCTTCCTCGCGTTCGCGCCATGGTGTACAGTCCGCGCCCCTCCCCCTCGGACGGAGCGGTCCCCTCGTGCCCAGATGGCTCCTCATCGTTGGCGGCTGGTCCATCGTCGCGCCGTCGGTCGCGCACGCCTCCGAGCCCGTCCAGATCGCGGAGGCCTTCCGGGTTCCCGATCCCGCCCCGGGGGCCTACGCGAAGCCCGCCCGTGAGCTGTCCCCCGAGGACGTCCAGCTGCTCCTCCGCGTCGAGCCCGGGGCCCACTTCGGCCCGGTGACCGCCCTCGATGCCTCCGAGGACGGCAAGGCGCTCGTGTCGGGCTCGGTCGATCACTCGATCCGCCGCTGGCGCACGCGCGACCTCGCCCCTCAGGGGGTCCTCCGCCCGCCCATCCTCGCCGAGCTCGACGGGACCGTCCGCGCACTCACGGTAGACGACGACGCGCGCCGGATCGCCGCGGCGTCCGCGGTCGGCGGCCCCGCCGAGCACGTCTTCGATGCCGCCGGCAACCTTCTGTACGACTCCGCGGCGCGCAATCAGCGCGCGCTCGCCTTCGAGCAGGGGGCGCTCCTCGCCGTGCGCCCGCCCTGCGCGGTCGACCGGATCGACGTCGACGCCGGCACCTCGGCCGCGGTCTTCGATCAGAGCGGCGGCGGGTCGTGGGACTGGCTGTCGGCCGCCGACGTGACCGAGGGCGCGCTGGCGGTGGCGTGCAGCGCGCGGCGGCCCGAGCGCCACGTGCTGTTCCTGCAGCTCGAGGGGCGCAAGCTCGCCATCGAGGCTCCGGCCCCCGCCAGCGACGCCCGCTTCAGCGAGGGAGGCGAGTACCTCGCGATCGCGTTCTGGGGCACCCACGACCTCTGGGTGCTGCCGGTCGCCGACCTGAAGGCCACCGGCACCCTCGACAGCCGGCAGATCCTGCGCCTGTCGGGGCAGGCCACAGACGCGCGGGCCCGCCTGCAGGAGCTGTCCTTCGCCGGCACCCGGCTGCGCGGGCTCCGGGTCGACGCGAGCGGTCGCCGGGAGCTGTTCGAGGTCGACGTCGAGGGCGACCGCAAGGTCCGCACGCTGGTCGAGGACCAGATCGCGTCCGTTGCCTGGCTGCCGCGCGAGCGCGTCGCGTGGGGCACCGTCGACCAGCGCCTCCAGGTCGCCCGCATCCGCAAGAGCGCGGTGCGCATGCTCGCCGAGGTGCCGAGCTCCACCCTCCCCGGCCTGCAGGCCGCCGGGCAGCCCCGCATCTCGGAGACCGGGGCGGTGATCGCGCTGCCGTACCCCGAGCGCGACACCCCCGTCGGCACCGTGGCCCCCACCGAGCGCCGCTTCTCGATCGAGCACTTCGGGTTCGTGCTCGGCGAGGCGGATCCGCTCCTCGAGCCGCGCACCCGCGGCCACGGCATCGTCCCCAAGATCCAGGACGGCTGCTGGGCCCTGGGCCGCACCCCGCTCACCGCGGCCGGCGAGCCCCTCTGCCGCCGCGCCGACCGGTTCGTCGTCGCCGCGGGCGCGGCCAGCGCGCCCGCGCTGTTCGTGGGCGGGGAGGGGGCGCTCGAGCGCTACGCGCCGACCGGCGCCCGCCAGTGGTCGGTCGAGCCTGGCGGCGAGGTCGTCACCGGGCTCGCCGCGTCGGTCGACGGGCGGTTCCTCGTCACCACCGAGCTCGACGGCACCGTGCGGTGGTACCGCCCCGAGGACGGCGCCGAGGTCCTGGCCCTGTTCCCCCTCGCCACCGGCGAGCGCTGGATCGCGTTCACCCCCTCGGGCTACTACGCGACCTCGATCGGCGGCGAGCAGCTGCTCGGCTGGCACCGCAACCGCAGCGAAGACGACGCCGCCGACTACTTCCACGTCGACCGGGTGGCCCGCGAGTTCTACCGGCCCGACGTGCTCCGCGGGCTGCTCGCCACGCGCGACGAGGCGGCCGCCTACCGTCAGGGCCAGGCCACGAAGGCGGCGACCGAGCCTGGCTCCGTCGAGGCGCTCGTGCCGCCGGTGGCCGAGATCCTCGAGCCCGCCATGGGGTCCGCCGCAT
>CAYMSU010000203.1:0-10560 GCA_964393165.1 uncultured Enterobacteriaceae bacterium | reverse complement strand
GGCCCTCGCCGGTCCTGTGGCCCCAGCACCCGTCGGCTCGGCCGAGGCGCCCCCTCCGCCCCTGCCAGAGGCGACCGAGTCCTCGGCCCCCTCGGCCCCCTCGGCCCCCTCCGACGCGCCCGCGGAGATCTGGACCTACCGCGTGTCGAAGAAGCAGTACGTGGTGGTCGACTCCTACGAGGACATCCCCGAGGAGTACCGCGACTCTGCGACCCGCATGGAGTAGGGCTCAGCCGGGCGGAGCAGCGCCCTGCCGCGCGCGCTTCAGCACGTCGATGACGGCCCGCCGCACGTCCCGACCCTCGATGGCCTCGCCGAACGGAAAGAACAGCGTGCGCCCGGGCCCCTCGGTGCGCACGAAGAAGCCGTCGGCCTCGAGCTTCGTCATCGTCGCGCGCGCGGGGTCGACCCCGTAGTGCCCCCGGCACATCTCGAGGAGGTTGTGGCCGTGGTCCTCGTTCATGTGGGCGACGGCTCCGGGCGCGACCTCGCCGATCCCCCCGCCGGCCGGCTCCCGCAGCAGCTCGGATCCCCCGAACCAGCAGATCTTGCCGAACCCCGCGATGTAGCGGACCTTCGCGATCTCGGTCATCCGCCAGAAGGCGAACCCGTGCGTCTCCTCGTAGACGTCCACCCGAGGGACCCGCGCGGCGTAGCGCGCGTGCAGCTCCGCCCGCTCCTCGTGGTCGTCGGGCATCCGCTCGAGGCGGCCGAGGACGGTCACCCGCCAGCCCGCCTGCGGATCCCCGCGCACGTCGGGCTGGCGCACGAACAGCGACGCCCGCGGGTCCGCCTTCAAGTTGGCGGTATGCGCGGCGATGTGGGCGATCAGGATGAACGGCCGGCCTCGCGCGTCGAGCGCAAAGGGCACGACCGAGCCGAACGGAAAGCCCTCGACCTCGCGGTGCACGGCGGTGGTGCACAGCGTGGCCGTGGACTGCTGGAGCAGCCAGCGGCGCGTGAGCGCCGCGGGATCGTCGGCCCGCGCCGCGAGATCGGCCGCGAGCTCGTCGGGATGGGGTGTCGGGGTCACGGATCCTCCGGCTCGAGCTGAGAGTTGGCTAGCGGGCCTCGTCGGCGCGGAGCCGGCGGGTGCGAAGGGTCAGACGCGCGCCGTCGAGCGACAGGATCTGGAACGCCACGCGGGGCGCGGCGTCGTCGGCGCCGTCGGTGTCGAGCCCGTAGATGCGGTAGGTGGGCGCGAGCTCGCCTCCTGTGAACCACGGCTCGTCGTGCACGAGGCTGCGCTCGTCGTCGGCCTCGTACCGGTCGGTGAGGTCGGCGCCGTCTGGGTCCGTCGTCGCGCTGGCGTAGGCCCCCACGGCGTCCCACGCCAGAGGCCCGAAGACCCCGCCCTGCCCGTCGCCGCTGATCCCCCCGTTGGGTCGCATGTAGAAGTTGCGGTCCTCGAAGCCCAGCAGAACGTCCCAGCTCGTGCCGGCGCACGGGACCGTGGCCGCCGCGTCGAAGTCGAAGCACAGGTCGCCCCCGGCTCCGCCGATCGCGCCGGTGAACGCGACCGGCGTGTCCGCGAACGTCGCCTTCCCGGCGCCCTGGACGTCGAGCGTGATCGTGAACGACTGCACCCCCTCGTTCTCCCGGGACGGGAAGTCGAGGGCGGTGAACCGCAGGCGCGCGTAGCTCGTGCCCTCTCCGCCGCGGACGAGGTAGCCGACGTCGGGCACGGCCGTGAAGATGCCGTTGGTGGGGTTGTAGCTGTGCCAGCCCTGACCGAACGCATCCACGCGGCGATCTGCGACCCACGCCGGCGGGGCCCCGAGCGCTCCCTCGAGGGCGGCGACATCGTCGGTGCCGGGCTCCGCGAGGAGCCCCAGCGCGCACAAGCCGGGCCCGGAGGAGCCCCCGTTGCTGAACACCTCGGGCCCGGTGAGCGCGAGGTGCCAGCCCTCGTCGCCGTCGGCCTCGGCAGCCGACAGCCCGAGCGCGCGGCCCTCCAGCAGGTCGACGTAGGCCCCGCCCTCGACGTCGACCGTGAGCTCCCGCACCTCGGGGCCGGGCGCCCCCGTGTCCCCGGTCGGGCCTCCCTCCTCCGCGGTGCACGCCGCGATCCCCACAACCACGAGCCATCGCATGTCTCTCCCCCCTCTCAGCGCTCGGTGACGGACAGCAGGATCCGCGCCGGGGTCCCGGCGTCGTCGTAGTAGGACGCGAAGGCGAGCTCCACGATCCCGCCCTCCGTCGTGCGCACGAGCCACGTCTGCGGTGCGGGCGACAGCTCGTGGGTCTCGTAGTCGTACAGGTACCAGTCCTGCAGCGCGTACTCGGGCACCCCGTCGCCGTCCGCGTCCGGCTCGTCGGTGTACCAGCCCTCGGCCGGGATCTGCCCGGGCGCGTCCGGATCGACGTCGGCGACCTCCACCCCGCCGTCTCCCGACACGCCCCCGTTCAGCTTGATCTCGAACCGCCGGGCGGCGAGGTCCCAGCTCGCCGAGGCGTCGTCGACGAAGGCGAGCGTGTCGAGATCGAGGCCGACCCACACGTCGTAGTCGGTGGCGTCGATGCGCACGCCGTCAGAGGGCTGCGCCATCTCCGTCGGCCCCGGATCGAGGGTGTCTTCCAGGGAGGGGTAGCAGCCGGCGAGGAACAGCCACGTCACGGTGCGCACGGTCATCTCCGGGAGGGCAGGCGGGCGTTCACGCCAGCGTAGAGGAAGCGAGGGGGTACCTGCAGGAACTGCGGGTCCCCAGCGTCGAGCAGGTTCTCGACGCCGCCGAACAGCTCGAGGTCGGCGCCGATCGGCTGCATCAAGCGCAGGTCGACGAGCGCGTAGGGCGACGCGTCGACCCGATCTCCGGTGCCCGGCGGGGCGAGGCCCGCCTGGACCGCGCCGACGTAGAACGGGCGAGGGCCGAATACGCCGGCCCGGGCGGTGAGGCGGGGCCCCTGGCGCACGGGCACCCGGAAGTGCAGCCGGGCGGTGCCCTGCAGCGGGGGCCTCCCCTCGAGGGGCCGGTCCTGGTCGAGGTCCACGGCGTCGGTGAGGGTGAACGACAGGTCGACGGCGAACCACGTGATCGGGTCGAGCGCGACCGCGGCCTCGAGGCCGCGGCTGCGGGCCCGCGCGACGTTGGCGTAGCCGAACTGCACGAGCCCGGGCTGCTCGTCGAGGGTGGCGATCTGGATGAGGTTCGTCAGCCGGTCGTACCAGCCGCTCAGCGCGAGGGAGAGCGCGGCGGTGGGCGCCCACTCGAGGCCCGCGGTGGCGCCGAGCGAGCGCTCGGGCTGCAGGTCGGGGTTGCCGTCGACGCGGTAGCCCACGCCGGAGTTGTCGAAGGACAGCAGCAGCTCCCGGAAGGCCGGGGCCCGCCACCCGTAGCCCGCGCTCGCGCGCACGGTGAGGGTGTCGGCGGGGTCGGCGCGGAGGCCGAGCTTGGGCGCGAGGGCGGTGCCGAACCAGCTGTCGGCGTCCAGCCGCAGCCCGGGGACCACGAGCAGGCGGCCGAGGCGCCACTCGTCCTGCCCGTAGACGGCCCCGATCTGGCGCTGCCCGCGGCCCTCGTCGAGCCGCGGCGTGACGAGCGAGGCGAGGAACCCCTCCGCCCCGAGCGTGAGGCGGTGCGCCCCCTGGTCGTGCTCGAGCTGGCTCGTGAGCTGCAGCAGCGTCTCCCGGGTGTCCTGGTACTCGTCGAGCGCGCTCGCCTCCCGCTGGTCGTTCACGAACTGGTCGCGGTACACGGACAGGCCTACGCTCTGCGTCCACGTGGTGCGGGGGCTCACCTCCCACCCGGCCACGAACCGGCCGACTCCGTCCTCGGTGACGTTGCGCGCGTCGAACAGCGCGCCACGGACGCCGAGGTCGACCCCCTGCGCGTCCTGCAGCGCGTAGCTGCCGAACCCCCGCAGCTCGACGGCATCGCTCGCGGCGAGCTCGACCGAGCCGGACAGGGTGACCTGCTCGAGGCCCCGGAGGTCGGTGTCGTCGCGCGACGGATCGAGGTCGAGGGCCCCGTTGCGGTGGTACCCCGCGTCGACCCGGAGCCCCACGCGGCCCTTGCGGGTGCCGAAGCCGACCGCGCCGTCGGCGGTGGCCAGCGTGCCCCCGCGGGCGTGCAGCATGCCGGTGCGCCCCCGGCCGCTCCGCCGCGTGATGATGTTGATCACGCCGCCCATGGCGTCGGATCCGTACAGCGCAGAGCTGGCGCCCTTCACGATCTCGATGCGCTCGATGCTGTCGATCGGGATCCGCGAGAGGTCGAACGTGCCGTCCTTGCGGCCGATCACCCGCTGGCCGTCTACCAGGATCAGCGTGTGCTCGGCGTTCAGCCCGCGCAGCCGCACGGTGGCGCCGAACACCCCGCGGGCGACGTTGACCCCCGGGTGCTGATCGAGCACGTCCGCCACGTCTTCCGCGCCCGAGGCCTCGATCGCCTCCCGATCCACGACCTCGACCGCGACGGGGGCCTCGCCGAGCCGCCGGGGCGTGCGGGTGCCCGTGACCACCACCACCTCCTCCGCCCGGTCCTCCTCGGAGCCGGCCGGCGCCCCCGACGCCGCCGGATCGTCGGTCGACTGGGCGGCGGCCTCGGGGACCACCAGCGCGAGGAAGAAGGACATGCACGCTCCGCGGGTTACCTCGTAGCGTGTTGAAAGTTGCTTTCAAATATCCGGCATCAGGAACTGCTCGGTAGGTAGGGTGGACCAGGAGGACTCATGCTGACAGCAACCGTGGCGTGGCTCGCGATCCTGAGCGGGTGCGAGGGGGGAGCCGAGGATCCGGGCGGCACCCCGATCGAGCGGGAGGAGCTGGACCAGATCACCACCAACGTGCGGCCGTCCAAGCGGTCCGAGGTCCGCGCGGCGGTGAGCCGGAGCACCGGCAGCATCATGATCTTCGGCGGCAACGACGGGCCGGTGGTCAACCAGTTCCCGAGCCCGCAGTACCTCAACGACACCTGGGTCTTCCAGCCGGGCACGGGGTGGACCGAGGCCACGGGCGAGACCCGGCCGCGCAAGCGGTCGCGCTACGCCGTGGCGGTCGACGAGCGGCGCAACCGGGCCCTGCTGTTCGGGGGGCGGTTCCGGCAGGAGGGCGCCAGCGGGGACTACCGGCTGTTCAACGACCTGTGGGAGTTCGACTTCCTCACCCGGACCTGGCGCGAGCTCGACGGCGGCTCGGGGCGGGGCAAGCCGAGCCCCCGATACTACGGCCAGGGCGCCTACGACGCGTCGACCGACACGTTCTACGTGTGGGGGGGCAACGTCAACACGAGCGCGCTCGTGTTCGAGATCACCGAGGAGCTGTGGGCCTGGACCGACGAGGGGGGCTGGGCGCTCTTGGAGACCTCGGGCCGGGCCCCCTCCCAGCGGAGCTTCCTCGACTCGGCGCACGACACCGCGCGCAACGAGCTCGTGGTCTTCGGCGGGCAGCGCGGCGACCTGTCGTCGCAGGCCTACAACGACACCTACTCGCTGAGTCTCGAGACGTTCCGCTGGGAGCGGCTGCACAACGGCCGGCGCGGCCAGGCGCCGAGCACCCGCATGCACGCGCCGCTGCTCTACGATCCCACGGGCGACCGCTACATCCTGTTCGGCGGCCACACCGACGTGGGGGATCAGAACGATCTGTGGTCGTTCGACCCCGAGGAGCGCGTGTGGAGCGAGCTGCGCTTCGCCGACGAGCTTCACCCCGAGGTGGGCTTCGGGTGCCTGGGCAACGCCACGGAGGTACCCGCCGACTACGTGTCGATGGACCTGTCGGCCCCCGAGCGGCGCCACAACGGCATGGTCGGCCTGCTGTGGGACAGCATCTGGGTGTTCGGGGGGTGGCACGCCGAGTGCAGCGACCACCTCGACGACACCTGGCGCTTCGACCTCCGCACGGAGGAGTGGGTGGAGCTGTGGGAGGCGCAGACGGGCGAGTCCTGCCTGCGAGCCAACCAGGACTGCGAGTGCCTCTGCCTCTGAGCCGCGGCTCGGTCTGTGCGCGTCAGTAGGGGGGGAGGTCCAGCACCTCGGTGCCCACCGAGATCACGTGGGCGCCCTCGCCGGAGCTGTCCCACGTGCCCGACACGTCGCCCCCGATCGGGGCCTCCCCGGCGAACTCGGCCCCGGTCAGCCAGGCGTCGGCGGGGCTGAACGCGGCCTCGAGCGCCGAGAGCTCGGGGGGCGCCTCCGGGGGCGGGCCGGCCGGCGCCTCGGGGGGACCGTCGGTCGGGATCAGGTAGGCTTCGAGGTAGTCGAACAGCGTCATCGCGGCCTCCGTGGGGGGCTCAGAGCAAGGCGAAGCCGTCGCCGTCGGCGAGGCGGTCGATGCGGTCCACCAGCGCGGCGACCACCTCCCCGCGGGGGTGGGCCACCCCCGGCGACGGCGGGAAGCGCAGGAACGTGTCGAGCCGGGACACGCGCGCGATCAGGCGGCGCAGCCGGTCGTCGTCGCCGGGGGCGGCGAGCTGCTTGCCGATTGCCCACCGGACCGGGAACAGCCCGTCGGCCACCTGCTGGGCCACCGGCGCGAGCAGGTCGAGCACCACCTGGTTCCACCGCTCGAGCGCGCGGGTGGCGGCCCGCCGGGCGCCGCCCGCGCGGTCGGACGACACGCGCTCGGCCTGGTTCGACGCGGCCAGGGCCTGCGACGCCCCCGCGAGCAGGAACACCGGGTTGAGCACGCCGGCCAGCGTGGACAGCGCAGCCACGCTGTAGTCGGCCTCGACCTCCACCCCCGCGGTGGCGAGCGCGTGGCGCAGTGGCTCGTGCACCGCCCCGAGCTTCTGGGCGAGGAGCCGCACCCCGACGAGCGCCCCCCGGGTGGGCCCCTCCTGCTGCTTGAGCGCGAGCGGGGGCCGCTGCCCGGGGGCGAGCACCGCGGCGTCGCGCGCGGTCAGGTACGCGGGCAGCCGATGGGCGGCGCGCTCGAGGTGCCGCTCGACCCGCGCCGCGCCGTGCAGCAGCTCGGCCGCGAGCTCGAGCGCGCGCGGCCCGAGCAGCGGCCCCCCGTCGTCGTCGTCGGGCGCCGGCACCGCCGCGTCGAGCCCGAGCCCCTCGGCGCCCGCCCGCGCGCGGAGCTGCCCGTGGAGCTCCGCGATCGGCCCGAAGACCGTGTACAGCAGGTAGCGCCCCTCGAGCGCGACCAGCACCCGGTGCAGCGCGCCCGGATCGGACCGGTACCGCTCGGCGAGCCGGCCCGCGCCCAGCCCCGCGTGGACCGCGGCGAGCGCCTCGAGCGCGCCCCGGAAGCGCAGCGGCACCCCCGCGACGGTCACGACCAGCGCGCCGCCCTCCACGGTGAGCCGCTGGACGTCTCCCGTCGCTACCGTGCGCTGCTCCCCGGGGCCCCGCACCGCCACGCCGTCGGCGTGCAGGTCCACCAGCACGGGCACGTCGTCGAGCGTGCACGGGATCGACGCGCCCGTCGTCGTGCGCTGGGCGACGTCGCGGACCCCGGGCTCCTCCGCGAGGCGCGCCACGAGGGGGCCGGTGAGCCGCAGCGGGCCCACGCGCTCGTCGGCCCACACCATCGCCTCGTCGTCGCCCGCCACCCGCAGGCCCGGGTCGGCGAACCCGAAGGTGTGCTCCCGGCCGGACGCGCGGAGCGTGAGGTGGCCCGCTCCCACCGCGGCCTCGGCTCGCTCCGAGAGCGCCGCGGAGCCCCACTGCCCGGTCACGTCGACCGCGTCGACCGCGCGCGCGGAGGGCGTGGAGGTCGCTGCCGCGGGGGCTCCCAGCCGCTCGAAGAACCGGGCCGCCAGGACGGCGGTGGGGAAGCACAGGTCGAGGCCCCGGGCGGGGAGCCCGAGCACCCGGATCTCGGCCTCGATCCCGATCTCGCGGCCCTGGAGCCGGCGCTGCAGCCCGGCGAGAGGCAGATCGACCAGCACCTCCCCGCGCCGCCGAAGCAGCAGGCGCCCGCCCTCGGCCTCCGGATGGGCGTAGAGCTCCTCGGCCGCGTCGTGCTCGGCGAGCACGGTACGCCCCACGCCGCTGGCGCTCTGCAGTGCCTGCGCGACGGCCTCGGCCCCGCCCGTGAACCGCACTGCCACGCTGATCGGCAGCGGGCAGGCCCGCCCGGGCCCGACCGGTAGGCCGTGGGCCACCGCGTCCACGTAGGTCGCGCTCTCGAAGGAGAGCTCGCCGAGGGGCTTCACCTTGAGCGTGCCCCGCACGACGGTGCTCCGGGAGGCGAAGACGAGCTCGTCGCGCGACAGATCGAGCGGATCGAGGCGAAGGGTCCGCTCGTCCTGGAGCAGGCCCCCGGCGTCGTGCACGTAGAGGGCCGGCGCGTCGGTCAGCAGGACCGTGCGCCCGCCGAGCAGGCCGAGCTGGAGCACCAGGACCGGCGAGCCGCGGTGCTTCTGCAGCGCCGCTGGCAGCTCGGACACGGACGGCCTCTCGCTCATCGCTTCCCCCCGGGTGACGGACCGCTGGCTCCTGGGCCCGATGTACGGCATGCTAGCCGCCCCGACGTGAGGCCACCATGTGCTCCAGTCCGCTGTCCCGCGCAGCTCTCCCCTTGCTTCTCGCCGCGTGTGCGTGGATCCCCCGGCCGGCCACGCTCGACGGAGGCCCCGATGGCGGGGTCGACAGCGCGGACACCGGCGCGCCGAACCCCGACGACGACACCGACGACACCGACGACACGGGGACCGTGGCCCCGGGGCCCCGCGTCGGTGCGGTCACCGTCCTCGGGTCGGTCGCGGCGGAGGTCGCGCAGGGCCGGGCGGCGACCCTCGTCGTGGAGGGCGAGGGGCTCGGCGACGTGACGAGCGTGCTCGTCGACGGCGCGCTCGCGTGCACCATCGGGCCGCGGGGGGCGACCGAGGTCCAGTGTGATCTCGAGATCCCCCACGGGCACCCGCTCGACGGGCCCCTGGGGCTGCCGCGGGCGGTCGACGTGCGCGCCCGGGTGTCGACCGAGCCGCTGCCCGGGGGCACGGGCGCGCTCACGATCACGCCCATCACCGTCGATCCGGCGGCGAGCACCGACGGCCGCGGCACCTCCGCGGAGCCCTACCGCACGCTGGCCCTCGCCCTGGCCGACGGCGTCGAGGGCGGGGACTTCGTGGCGCTCGCGAAGGGCGACTACCGCGACGACGCTGGCGAGACCTGGCCGCTCGCGTGGAGCGGGGACGCCACCCTGCGCGGCGAGGCCGGCACCCGGTTCGTGGCCACCGACGACTCGCTCGACTTCCTGGCGGGCTGGGAGGGGCCCACCGACGGCGCGCCCTCGCGGATCCGCAGCGTCGAGCTCGTGGGCTTCCAGGAGGCGATCGACGTGCAGTCGGGGCTCCTCGAGCTCGTCGACGTCACGATCCGGGACACGGTGTCGGCCGGCATCCGGGTGCGCGGCGACGGCGCGGTCGAGCTCGACAACGACACGGGGACGACCTCGGTCCTCGACGGGGAGGGCTACGGCATCGTGGTCGAGGGCACCGGCTCGCTGGTCGCCGACGGGGCGGTGGTGCGGGGCCACCGGGAGGCGGGCGTCTACGTGACCGGGGGCACGGTCACGTGGACCTTCGGGGAGCTCGCGAGCAACGGGCAGCGCCCCGACATCGACCTCGAGCTCGCCAACCTGTACGTGTCCGGCGGCACGGTCACGCTCACGGGCGACAAGACCACCCCGGTGCAGGTGATCGACAGCTCGCAGCACAACGTGAGCCTGGCCGGTGGCGAGGTCACGCTCGACCACGTGACCCTCCACAACGCCCAGTTCGACGGCATCCGCGTGGGCGGTACAGCCGACGTCACCGTGCTCGACTCCACGATCTCGCTCAACGGCGACGTCGGCATTTCGGTGTCGACCTCGGCCACCGGCACCCTGCGCGTGCGCGACACCACGTTGTCGGAGCAGCGGGGCTCGGGGCTGTTCACGGAGGGGTGTGCCGACCACGATCTCGGGCGCCTCGGGGATCCGGGCGGGAACACCTTCGAGGACAACGTCCGGGTGTCGTACGACTCGCAGGAGGCGCAGCTGTGGGTGAGCCTGCCGGGGGGCTGCTACGAGACCGTGGACTCCGTCGGGAACACCTTCGTGCAGGGGGCGTCCTCGCGCATGCTCGCGCATGCCGACGAGCTGCATCTACGGGCCGGCGGCGGACACGCCGGCAGGGGGGGCGGTGCCGGACTGGGCCATCGATGGCTACACGACGATCCGCTTCAACGAGTTCGGGGAGTGTGACTGACGGCGATCGGCGTGGCGAGGTGGGTCAGCCACCTCGGGCCCCACCCCCGCCGGGCGAGCAGCCAGACCGCGCCGAAGAGCACGCCGGTGACCGCGAACGTGACGAGGTAGGGGCTCAGGTAGTCGCGAGCGAGACCCAGCTCCCTTGGTATCCAAGGTGGAATGCGGCACCATCCGGGTGCCGGTGCGCCGGTGACCTCCCGAAAGTAGCCCACGGCGTACGCGAAGCTCGCGAGAAGGCCGAAGACGGCGACCCCGAACCACCCGCGCCGGGTGCTCGGAGAAGACCCGCGGGCGGTTCGGGAGTCGCCGAGACAGCGGACGAGATCCGCGCGCAGGGCGGCCGGCAGCGCCGGCTCGGGCGCTTGACCGCAGGTGCCGGGGGCTGATCCTCTTGCCTGTGCACGGGTGCGTGGGCCGGT
>CAYMSU010000202.1:0-10574 GCA_964393165.1 uncultured Enterobacteriaceae bacterium | reverse complement strand
ACACTGGCAGCCCGGCGAGTACCGGGTGTGGTTCCGGGTGGACGGCTCGGAGCAGGTGCGCCTGCAGCTGTTCGCGCCCTTCCAGGTCGTCCCCTGAGGTCGGGGCCTCGCCCCGCTACGGGGCGCGGCGCACCGTGGCGGCGGTCCCGAGGGCCGGTGCATCCTCGAGGACCCACAGCTCCCGGCCCGTCGACTCGCTCCACGCGCTGAAGAACACCCGGTCGCCGGCCCGGCTGAGGTGCCGCGGGGAGGAGGAGGCCGGGCCGGCGGCTGCTCGTGTCGATGCTGCCGTTCTCCATGCTCGTCGGGCTGGGCGTGCACCGGCATGCGGAGCCCTGGGCGATCAGCGTGTCCGCTATGGTGCTGACCTTCGGGCCACCTCTGCTCGCGGCGTTCGCTCCCGCTCCGCGCCGGAGCCTTCGCCTCGGCTGGGCGCTGTGGTTGTGGTCGGTGGGGCTGTTCCTGGTGCTCCCGGTGTACTTCCCGGGCGAGCGGCGGCAGGCGGTGGCCACCGGGCTCGCCATCGCCGGGCTCGGCTCCGGGCAGGGCCTGCCCGAGCGAATCGCCGACTCGCTGCCCGAGGAGCCCTCGGTCGCCTCTCCGGAGGTCGCCGAGGCCGCCCGCTTGACCGTCGAGCCCCCGCCACCCGCCTCCGTTCCGCTGCGCAACTCGCAGATCGCGCTGCCCTACGAGGGCGAGGGCCGTCAGCTGTCCGTCCCGATCACCTTCGAGAACGCAGGGGAGGTGGTGGAGGTGGACATGACGCTCGACACCGGCGCCACCTACACCACGCTGTCGCGCGACACGCTGCGCCTGCTGAACGCCTACCCGACCGACGAGGCACCGGTCATCACCCTGCACACCGCAAACGGGGAGCGGCAGGCCCAGGTCGTGCTGCTCGATCACGTGTGGCTCGGCGACCTCGACGTCCCCGGCATCGCCATCGCCACGTGCGACGACTGCGAGAGCTCAGCGACCTCCGGGCTGCTCGGCCTCAACGTCGCCGGAGCCTTCAACCTGTCGATCGACGCCGATCGTCGCGAGGTCGTGTTCAGCCAGCGGGCCCGCTTCGACCGCCGGCTCGACGTCAAGCCGTTCACCGATCTCACGGCCACGTTCGTGCGCTTCCCGGGCGGGCGCGTCGAGGTCATGGTGGGCCTCGACAACCGCTCGCGGCGTCGCGTGGCGCGTGCCGTCACCGCCATCGGCTGCGGGGACGACACCTGGACGGTACCCCTCGTCGATCTCGGCCCGGGCGAGCTCCTGGAGGTCCGGCAGCGGCTCCCCCGCCACGAGCCGTGCGACCAGTACCAGATCTCCCTGCACGAGGCGCACTGGTAGCGGTTAAGCGGTCGCCTCATCGTCGCGGCAAAGCTCGCGAGTCCGGAGGCATCGTTGTCGTCGTCCAACCCCCTGCTCCCGCGGGAGCAGGTCCACGCCTGGTCGGAGGCCATCGGCACGGAGTCCGAGGGCCACAGCTCGGCCATCACCCGCCTGCTGAAGGAGCAGCGCCGCCTCTCTCGCTTCGTCGAGGAGAACGTCGTCTCGATGGAGGGGATGTCGGCGGGCGTCGCGATGTACCTCGTGGGTGTGATCGTGCGGATGTTCGACCTCGCGGGGGGCCGCCTGCGCAAGGTCGCGTGGGATGACGTGCGTGCTGCCGAGAAGCGGGTCGGCGCCCTGGTCGACCAGCTCCTGCCGATCGACGACGGATTCGTGGCGCGCGCGCGGGAGGTCCCGCGCGCCCAGGCTCACATCCTCGACGAGGCGCTCTACGCCCTGTTCATTCGCGACCAGAGCGCGGACGACGGTGACGAAGACGGAGCTGCCGAGGAGCCCCTCGAGCCCGAGGAGGCCTTCAAGGTGTACCTGCTGATGTGGGTCGCCACCGAGGCCCTCGATCGGAACTGGCAAGCGCCGAGCTCGCTCGAGGGAGAGGCGGAGTACGCCCACAAGCCCGTGACCGACGCGGAGGCGGCCGCGGTCTGACCGGGCCGCTTACGGCGTGGGGCGCTCCCCGGCCCAGTCCGCCAGGGCGTCGGGGCCGGACCGGGCGCGGAGGAAGGCGCGAAGCCATGCGCTCTCCACCGCCGCGCGCGCGATCGGCAGCGTGATGATCAGGCCGATGCACAGCGTGAAGAACCCGAGCAGCCAGCCCACCGCGGTGACCAGGAAGCTCCACACGATCCCGAACAGGAAGATCTGCAGGCGGTGGCCGCGCGCAGCGTCGAACGAGCGCCGGAGCGCCACGATGGGGCCCGCGCCCTCGAGGACCACGAAGTAGTTGCCCATCGCGGTGCCGAGAGCCACCCACCACGCCATGACCGCGAGCGTGAGCACCGACAGCACGAGCAGGCCGAGGAATCCCGGGCTCAGGAACGCGGTGCCGAACTGCTCGAAGCTGGTCGGAGCTTCCGCGAGCACCGCCGCCACCGGGCCGAGCAGCACGACGGTCGGGACGAGGCCCACGAGTGCATTCACGATTCGCCAGGCCAGCATGTCGAGGAAGCGATCGGTCGACCCGAACAGCGTGTTGAAGCTGGCCACGCCGCTCTGGTGCGCTTCCTGGTGCATCCGCACCCAGCCCGGGACGATCCAGGCGTAGAGCGCGAGCTGCAGGAGCATGCAGCACACCACGACGCCCAGGACGGCGCCGACGACCGCGAACAGGATGCCGAAGTCCAGGTCCGGCGTGCTCTGGGCGAGCACCCAGCCCTCCTTGCCGAGCTCCCGGACGGCCCCGAACATCCCCTCGATGATCTTCTCGAGGTCCTCGTTGTTGGAGCCTGTCGAGCTGTTGCCGCCCCCGCCCGAGTTGTTGCACTCCGCGAGCAAGACCAGGAAGCCCCCGACCAGCATCTGCCCGGGGTTGCGCTCGATGGCCCGCCGGACCGGCTCGAACACCCCCTCGATGGCGAACCCCTGGCGGACGTCGGCCATGGCCGGGAACCCGTCGGAGGGGCCGGGCTCGGACGAACTGGTCGGCGCGAAGGGCGAGTCGGCCCCCTCGCTGTCGCCCTCGCCCAGGCCGGGCCGGCTCGAGGCGCGAGGATCGGACCTCGAGAGTCCATCGAGGAGCCACAGCACTGCGGCTGCACCCGACGTGGTCATGAACCAAACGGCAAGCCCGATAAGCACTGCGCTCGCAGCCATACGCACACCCCGTCTGGGTCGAACCTACTCCGCCAGCCGGAGCAGCGCCTCCCGACACGCCTCCATCAGCGCCTCCCGATCCCCGCGATCGTCAGCAGATCGGCCCTCGGTCGGAATCGCCGCGCCGTAGCGGACCTCCACGGTCTGGCCCGACCGACACACCCAGGCGTCGGGTGCGAGCACCGCATCCGTGCCCGCGATCCAGGTCGGCACGAGGGGGATCTGGAGCTGCAGCGCGAGGTAGAACGGCCCCTTCTTGAACGGCCGGAGCGGTCCGGTGCCCCGGCTTCCCTCCGCGGACATCCAGATCGACTGCCCCTCGGCGACGAACTGACGGGCCCGCCCGAGCTGCTCGATGGCCCGCGCCCGACGCTTGCGCTCGACGAAGACGACCCCGTAGCGGTGGAGTGCTCGGCCGAACACCGGCACCGAGCGCAGCTCCTGCTTGGCGACGAAGGTGAGCGGCCCCGGAAAGGTCGCCACGATCGCCGCCGGATCGAGCAGGGACCGGTGGTTCGAGACGAGCACGCAAGGCCCGTCGGGCAGCCCGTGGTCGACCATCCGCAGGGTGGTGCCGGAGGCGTCGAACATCTCCCGGCCCCAGTGCAGCACGTGCTGTCGGAGATCCTCGCGGGAGCTCCGGGCGGGGGCGAGGACGAGACGAGCCGACCGGGACAGCGTGTGCCAGACGACAGAAGCCGATCTCATCGGCGAGACCACACTTCTCACGCCTGAGTGGTCGATCACGATCCGCACCTGATCCCTCGGGGAAGTCGCGACGCCAGCTTCTAGCTCGCCGAGTCGGCGATTGACCAGGCGTTGACAAGACGAAAAAGGGCGGATCACCTTGCGCCAATCGGGATCCACTTCCTCCCTTCGGCCTCGGATCCCGTTACTGCGCACCTCCTAGAGGTGAGGTGCCCCCATCGCCGACCCCTTGCCGCCTCATCCGCGCCAGATCATCCCGCTCCTGGCCAGCTCCGTCGCGCTCATGATGACGGGCGTGGGCATCGTCATGCCCGTCTTCGGCCGCCGCATGGACGAGCTCGGCGGCGGGGTCGAGGAGCTCGGCCTGATGCTCCTGGCGTTCGCAGCCGCCCAGCTGGTCATGTCCCCGGTCGCCGGCTGGCTCGCCGATCGCATTGGTCGGCGGCCGATCATCCTCGTGGCCCTGGTCTCGTTCGTGCTGACCAACCTGCTCTACCTGGTGGCGCCGACGAACGCCTGGATCATCGCCATCCGCGGGCTCGGTGGCGCGCTCACCGCGGGGCTGGTCCCTGCCTCCATGGCCATGGTCGGCGACGTCGCGTCCGACGAGGAACGCGCCCGATGGGTCGGCCTGGTCATGGGGAGCTACGGCGTCGGCTTCGTACTGGGGCCCGTGTTCGGGGGAGCGCTGTACGACTGGCTCGGGTTCGCCGCGCCGTTCCTCGGCTCCGCCGCGCTCGGTACCGTCGCCTTCGTGGCGGGGATCGTCCTCGTCCGGGAGACCCTGCCCCGCCCGGCCGCCGGCGACGAGGCGGTGGCGCCCGCCGGCCTCCAGGACCTCCTCGACTCGCTGCCGCGACCGCTCTTCCCGCTCGCCGCCGCCCTGTTCGTGCACTTCGCGCCGACCTTCGCGTTCGCCTTCGTCGAGCCCGAGCTCGTGTTCCACTTCTACGACACGCTCCAGTTCTCCACACTTCAGTTCGGCGTGGTCGTGGGCACCTACGGCATCGCGATGGTCATCGGGCAGGTCCGGCTGGGCCGGCTGGCCGACCGGATCGGGCGCCAGCTCACGCTGATCATCGGCCTCGCGCTGACCACCAGCTTCTACCTCGGGCTCCCGGTCATCCACGCGTTCCCGGCGATCCTCGCGGTGGCCGTGATCTCGGGGCTGGGCCAGGGCATGGCCACCACGTCGGCGAGCGCGTGGCTGCTCGACCTGTCCCGGGAGGACAACCGCTCCCTCGTCTCCAGCCTGGGCACCGCAGCCGCCTCGCTGGCGGGCGTGCTCGGTCCCACCGGCATCGTGCTGGCGAGCGCGCGGCTGGGCAGCACCGGCGTGTTCCTCTCCGCGGGGGCCGCGTTGCTCGTCGGCCTCGCGGTGGTCGTGGGGGTCTACCTGCACGAGCGGTTGTCGTCGGCGTCGCTCAGCGCGTGAGCCAGCTCCGAAGCGCGGCCACCTGCTCCGCGACCCGCGCAGGGGCGGTCCCTCCCAGCGAGGTACGCCGCTCCGCGGCAGCCCGGGGCTCGAGCCAGCTCCACACGTCGTCGCCGAGCGCGGGATGGAACGCCGCCAGATCCGCCCCCCGCAGCTGCTCCAGGCTCGGCGGCTGCCCCCGCGCCTCCGCGCGCTGCTCACAGTGGGCCACCAGCTTCCCCGAGACCTCGTGGGCCTCCCGGAAGGGGACCCCCCGGGTGACCAGGAAGTCCGCGATCTCGGTGGCAAGCAGGAAGTCCCCCGCGAGCTCGGCCTCGTAGCGGTCGGCGCGCACGGTCAGCGTGCGCCAGACGTCAGCGAGGATCGTCACGCTGTCGAGCGTGGTGTGCACCGCGTCGAACAGCGCGGCACGGTCCTCCTGCAGATCCCGGTTGTAGGCCAGGGGGAGCCCCTTGACGAGCACGAGCAGTGCCTGGAGCTGCCCCATCACGCGCCCCGCCTTTCCCCTGACGAGCTCGGGGGCATCGGGGTTGCGCTTCTGCGGCATGATGGAGCTGCCCGTCGAGTAGGCCTCCCCCAGGCGCACCAGTCGGAACTCCGCCGACGACCAGAGCACGAGCTCCTCCGCCTGCCGCGACAGGTGGGCCATCACGATGGCGCAGGCGCTGACCGCCTCGATCTGGTGGTCGCGAGCCGCCACCGCGTCCATCGCGTTGTCCGCGGGACGGGAGAAGCCGAGGAGCTTCGCCGAGAGCGCACGGTCGATGGGATGCGGGGTGCCCGCCATCGCGCCCGCTCCGAGCGGACACGCGTCGAGCCGCTTCAGCGCGTCGCTCACCCGCTCGTGATCCCGGCGGGCGGCCCACGCGTGGGCCAGCAGGTGGTGGCCCAGCAGGATCGGCTGGCCCCGCTGGAGGTGCGTGAACCCCGGGATCAGCACCTGCCCGTCGGCCTCTACGCGCTCCACGAGGGCCGACACCAGCTCCGCGAGCGCCTCCTGCAGCCGCTCGAGGCGAGTCCGCAGCCAGAGCCGGACGTCGGTGGCCACCTGGTCGTTGCGGGACCGGGCGGTGTGCAGCTTCTTGCCGACCGGGCCCACGATCTCCGTCAGGCGTGCCTCGACGGCCATGTGGACGTCCTCGAGCTCGGGGCCGGGCTGGTAGGCGCCCGAGGCCAGCTCGTCTCCGACCTGTGCCAGCCCCTGGTCGAGGACCTCGGCCTCCGCCTCGGTCACGAGCCCGGCTTCGCGCAGGACCTGCACGTGAGCCCGACTTCCCGCGATGTCCTCCGCGGCCATCGGCAGATCCACGTCGAGGCTCTGGGAGAAGGCGACCATGGCCTCGCTCGGCGAGCGGGCGAACCGGCCGTCCCAGAGCGGCACCTAGGGCCTCCCCTGGTTCCGGCCGACCCGGGCGTAGGTGTGGTACGACAGCCCGTACAGCTTGAGGAAGCCCTCCGCGGCCTCGCGATCGAACGTGTCGCCGTCGGAGTAGGTGGCGAGGCCCTCGTCGTAGAGCGAGAAGGGCGACCGCCGGCCGGTCACCCGCAAGGTCCCGGCCGACAGGCGCACGCGCACGTCGCCGGTGACCCGCTCCTGGGTCTTGCTCACGAAGGCCTGCAGCGCCTCGCGCAGGGGCCCGAACCACAACCCGTCGTAGATCAGATCGGCGAAGTCGGCCGCCATCCTCACCTTGTAGTGGGCGGTCGGCCGGTCGAGGACCAGCCGCTCGAGCTCGCGGTGGGCGAGATGGAGGCACAGGGCGCCGGGCCCCTCGTAGACCTCCCGGCTCTTGAGACCCACCACCCGATTCTCGACCATGTCCATCCGGCCCACGCCGTAGCTCCCCGCGAGCTCGTTCATCCGCTCGACGAGGGGCACGGGGAGCATCTCCGCGCCATCGAGCGACACCGGCACGCCGTCGCGGAAGCCGATGACGAGCTCGGTGGACCCGCGCGGCGCCTCGGACGGATCCTGGGTCATCCGCCAGACGTCGCTCGGCGGCTCCGACCAGAGATCCTCCATCTCTCCGCACTCGATGGCGCACCCCCAGAGGTTCTCGTCGATCGAGTAGGGCTTTTCCTTCGTGACGGGAATGGGGATGTCGTGCTGCTCGGCGTAGGCGATCTCCTGCTCGCGGGTGCGCAGGTCCCACTCCCGGAGGGGCGCAATGACCCGAAGGTGAGGCGCGAGGCACTGGGCGGCGACCTCGAACCGGACCTGGTCGTTGCCCTTGCCGGTGCAGCCGTGGGCGATCGCATCGGCCCCGTGGGCCTCGGCCACCTCGCACAGGCGCTGCGCGAGCAGCGGCCGGCCGAGCGCGGTGTGCATGGGGTAGAGCCCTTCGTACAGGGCGCCGGCCTGCAGCGCCGGCCAGCAGAACTCCTCGAGGAAGCGTTGGCGCAGATCGTCGACCACCGCCTCGTGAGCGCCGGTCGCGAGCGCCTTGGCGCGCGTGGCCTCGAGGTCGGCCCCGGGCTGCCCGAGATCTCCCGTGTAGGTGATGATCTCGGCGTTGTAGTGCTCCTTGAGCCAGGGAACCATCACCGACGTGTCGAGACCGCCCGAGTAGGCGCAGACAATCTTCACCCCTTCCCTCCACCGAAGTGCGTTCCTGCCGACATAGCCGCAGTGGGGGCTCCGGCCAACAGCCCGACCTCCCCCAGGAGGATACGCTGCCCGCTCCCTCACCCGACGAGGTGCCCGTGGCGATGCGCCGGTTCCTCCGATTCTGTGCCCTGATGCTCGCGGTCTCCGTGCTCGTCTTCCTCTACGCGAGCGACTGGTTCGCGGCCTGGGATGGGCACGCGGTGAGCATCCGGCCTCCGGAGACCGACGACGCGTCGAACCTCACCGTGCTCATCGTCGAGGCAGACGGCTCCTCGTTCGAGCGCACCTGGCCCGCCGACTGGGTCCGACCGCTCGGCCTGTCCGTCGACCCGCTCGCCATCCCGCCCGACGATCTCCCAGACGACGCGGCGGCCACTCGCAAGTCGGCGTGGGCCCTGCACCTGCTCCTGCAAGACGGCGAGGGCGAGTTCCGGGCCCTCCCCACGACCTCCCCGGCGACGCTGGGGCTCGGATTCCTCGTGTTGATCCTTGGCATCGCCGGCCGAAACATGGTGGTGGCTGGCTCGCCGTTCTCGATCGAGCCGGTGGGACTGTCCCTGCCCAAGGGGCAGCCGCCGTCGGGCCAGGCCGCCCCTCCGCCCCGCGGCGGGCGCGCGCAGAAGGGCCCCCCTCCCCCGCGGCGTCGGAAGGGCCAAGGGCGCCGCTGATGGGCGGGCTCGCCGGCCTCGTCCAGTTCGACGGAGCCGCCCCCGACCCCGCAGCGGTCGGGCGGATGGCCGAGCGCCTGGCGCACCGCGGGCCCGACGGGCAGGGTCGCTTCGGGGAGGGCCCCGTGGCGCTCGCGCACCACCGGCGAGCCGTGCGCGCCGTCCCCATCGCCCAGCCGCATGTCGAGCCCGACGTGGTGGTCATGCTCGACGGGTGGCTGTACGACCACGGCGCGCTGGCAGCCGAGGTGGGCGTCGACGAGACCGCGTCCGAGATCGCCGCGCTGGCGGCCGCGTGGCGTGCGTGGGGTCGGGATGCGCTGCCGCGGCTCGAGGGCGAGTTCGCGGTCGCGATCTGGGACCGGGAGGCCCAGCAGCTCGCCCTCGCGCGCGACCCCATGGGCACGCGGCCCCTGTTCTGGGCCCGGAGCGGCAACCGCGTCGCGTTCGCGTCGGAGCTGCCCGCCCTCCTCGCGGTCGACTGGATCGACCGGGCGCTCGCCCCCGAGCGGGTCGCGGAGTACCTGTCGTTCCAGGTCGTCCACGCCCCGCGCACCCTGGTGCGCCAGGTGGAGCAGGTCGAGCCCGGCTGTGTGGTGCAGGTCGGCGACGGATGGGCGCAGGCGCGCAGGTATTGGCGTCCTCGGTTCGCGGCCCCCGGAGCCCCCGCCCCGGCCGACGAGGAGGTGGTGGAGCAGCTACGGCAGGGGCTCGCGAAGGCGGTCCGCCGCCGCACCCCCGAGGGCGTGCCCGCGGGGCTCTACCTGTCCGGAGGCCTGGGCTCTACGGCGATCGCCGCTGCGTCTGCGGCCTCCGGTCGACCGATCGAGACGTTCACGGTCGCCTTCGAAGACGATCGGTTCCCGGAGTCCCCCTACGCGGGCCGCGTGGCGCGGCTCCTGGAGCTCGAGCAGCACGAGGTCACCGTCGACACCTCGGGCCTCGCCGGTGCGTTCGACGAGGCGGTGCGGGCCCTGGGTCACCCCGTCGGCCACCCTGCGGTGGTCCTGCAGCTGCTGCTCGCGCGCGCGGCGCGGGCCCACGTGCGGGTCGTGCTGTCGGGCAACGGAGGAGAGGCGCTGCTCGGGGGCCGGCAGCTCGAGGGGCTCGCGCGGGATCTGCGGATCGCCGCGATGGTGGCCCCGCTCCCCTCCGTGCTCACGAGGCCTCTCGACCGCATGCTCTCCGGTCCCACCCGCCGCTTCGGCACACCACCGGAGCGCTACGCCATCGACCTCGGGCTCGGGGGCGCCGACCTGTTCTCCGTCGACGAGCGCCGGCGGCTGCTCCGCGAGGCCCGCTGGGTACGCCCGGACGTGCGCCAGGACGTGCTCGCCCCCTGGTACCTCGACCTCGGCACCGACCCGATCAACACGGTCCTCTACGGCCACCTCCGCTCCACGCTCGGCGAGCGCGCCCTGCCTCGCGTGGACCGCACTGCCGCGGCCTCCGGGCTCGACGTGCGCTACCCTCTCCTCGACCCCGGGATCGTGTCGCTCGCCGCCTCGCTGCCCGGGCTCGCCAAGGTCCGGCGCACTGGCGGGCGCCTCCGGTCGCGGTGGCCCCTGCGCGAGCTGCTCGTGGGGCAGCTGCCCGCCGCGCTCCTCGACCGCCCCAAGCGCAGCCTCCCCACGCCTCTCGGGACCTGGCTGTCGGGGCCGGGCAGGCTGTTCATGGAGCGTCGGTTCCGGCTGCTGCAGGAAGATCCCCAGGGCCTGTGGAACCCCGGCGCGCTCGACACCCTCCGGAAGGACGTGGCACGCTCGAACGCCGCAGGGATCCGGCTGTGGACCCTCTTCATCCTCGACGCCTGGATGCGCAGCCTGACCGCCTGACACGTTAGAGGACCGACCCCGTGACCCGGCGGAGAGCGCTTGTCCTACCTCGCCATCGCGCGAAAGTACCGTCCTGCCACGTTCGACGAGATCGTCGGCCAGGAGCACGTCACGCGCACCCTGCGCAACGCCATCCAGGGCGATCGCATCCACCACGCCTACCTGTT
>CAYMSU010000201.1:0-10602 GCA_964393165.1 uncultured Enterobacteriaceae bacterium | reverse complement strand
GCCGGTCGGGCCCTTCAGCCCTGGGCGGAGGCTGCGCTCGGCGCGGTGCCGCAGGGCGAGCGGGCGGTGGCCGAGATCCTCGGGCTGCGCACGGGGCGGGTGCGCCTGGGTGGCGGGGCCACGGCGTGTACCTACCTGCTCCCGCCGATCCTGACGGCCTTCCGGGCGGCGCACCCCGGCATCGAGCTGTTCCTCCAGGAGTCCCCGAGCGCCCGTGCGCGGCGGGGGGTGGCGGCGGGCCAGCTCGATCTGGCGATCGTGAGCGATCCGGAGGGGGCCGAGCCCTGGCGAGAGGATCCCCTGATGCTGGTGGGGGCTCCCTCCGTGGTGGGCACGGACGCGCCGCACCTCACGTTCCCGCGAGGCGCCAACCACCGGGAGCTGCTCGACGAGCACTTCCCCGACGCGACCATCGCGATGGAGCTGAACTCCCTCGTCGCGGTCAAGGCGCACGCTCTGGCGGGCATGGGGATCGCGCTGCTGTCGGCGGCCGCGGTCGAGCGCGACGTCGCCGAGGGGCGGCTCGTGGCCCTCGACGATCCGCGCACGCCGCTCGGGCGCACGCTCTACCTGCTGCATGCGGGCCGGGAGCGCCTCGCCCCTGCCGCCGGGGCACTCCGGCAGGCGCTGCTCGACGCGGCGGCGTAGCCCCGGCCTAGGGGGCGCCGTGCCAGCGCGCCCAACGCCGATCCTCTCGCGCGAGCGTCGACGCGACCTTGCCGGGCTCCGGCGTTTGCACGAGGAGCGGATCTGCCGTGATGGGATGCGCGAAGCGCAGCTCCAGCGCGAACAGGAACAGCCCCTTGTTCCTCAAGATGAGGCCGGGACGCCCGTAGGCGGCGTCGCCGAGGACGGGGGTGCCGAGACCGGCGAGGTGGCGCCGCAGCTGGTGGGTGCGCCCCGTCTCGGGGAACAGATCGACCCGGGTGAGCCAGTCGCCCTTGAGCGCGCGGGCGTGGGATCGAGCCGCGTACCGCGTGCGGGCCTCCCGGCCGTCGATGGGGCGATCGATGACGCCCTCCCCCTCGAGGCGACCGACGACCAGCGCCCGGTAGCGCTTGCTCACCTCCCGCCGCTGGAACGCCCAGCCGAGCGCCGCGTGGGCCCCGCGCGTCTTCGCGACCACCACCAGGCCGGCGGTGGGAGCGTCGAGGCGGTGGACGGGCCGCGGCGCGGCGAGGCGATCCGGCGCTGTGGACCGCCCGAGCGCGAGCGGAAGCGCACGCTCCAGCGTGCGGGGCCGAGGTCCGCTGGTGGCGAGCCCTCCCGGCTTGACCACCACCGCCAGCACGTCGTCTTCGTAGGCGACCGACAGGGGCACCCCCCGCAGAGGGGGCGCGCCCGGCAGGCGCGGCTCGAGGTACGCGATGCGCGCGCCGCGCTCCACCCACCGGCTGGGCTCGCTGATCACGCCGTCGACGGCGAGCTCGCCGCGCCGAGCCGCCTTGCGGGCGCTGGCGCGGGTGGGGAACGTGGCGAGCCACGTCATCGCGGCGCGATCGAGGCGGTACCGTGGGGCGTCGGCGGGCACGACGACCTCCTCCAGGATCGCCCGATCCGCCGGCGCGGGCTGCCGCTCGACGGTCACGAGGCGCGCGCGGACAGCTGGCCGCACCCGGCGTCGATGTCGATGCCCCGCCGCACCCGCACGGTGGCCGGGACCCCGGCGGCCTCGAGGGTGGCCGCGAACCGAGCGGCCGCCTCGTCGGCGGTGGGCCCGCCGGCGTAGCCCCGCGTGGGGTTGAGCGGGATGAGGTTGACGTGGGCAGGCAGCCCGCGGAGGCGGCGAGCCAGCGCCCGCGCGGTGTCCACATCGTCGTTGACACCGGAGATGAGCGCCCACTCGAAGGTCACGCGGCGCCCGGTCGCCTCGGCGTAGTCGCGGCACGCGGCGAGCAGCTCCTCCAGCGGCCACCGCCGGTTCACCGGCATGATCTCCCCGCGGGCATCGTCGGTCGCGGCGTGGAGGCTGACCGCGAGCCTCACCTGCAGTCCCTCCTGGGCGAAGCGGCGGATCTGGGGCACCAGCCCCACGGTGCTCACCGTGATGTGGCGCGCTCCGATGCCGAGGTCGGCCATGATCCGGCGGATCGCGGCGAGCGACGCGTCGTAGTTGTGGAACGGCTCTCCCATGCCCATCAGCACCACGTTGGACAGCCGCTCCCCCTGGGCCAGCAGGTCGTTGCGAGCACGGACCACCTGCTCGACGATCTCGGTGGCGGTCAGGTGCCTGCCGAACCCCATCTGCCCCGTGGCGCAGAACGTGCAGCCCATGGCGCAGCCCGCCTGGGTGCTGATGCAGGCGGTACGCCGGCCGTCGCGGTACGGCATGACGACGCTCTCGACCTGGTGACCGCTTCGCAGCCGGTACAGCCGCTTGACGGTGCCGTCCTGGCTCGTCTGCTCCGCCGAGACGGCGAGGGTGCCCAGGACTGCCTCCTCGGCCAGCCGGCGGCGGAGTGCCTTCGGCAGATCCGTCATCTCCTCGAAGGAGCGCGCACCCGCCTCGTACATCCACCGCCAGAGCTGTCCGGCACGAAACCGGGGCTGGCCCCAGCTCGCGATCTGCTGGTCGAGCTCCTCGCGGCTCAGCGCGTACAGATCGGTCACCCGTCGCCCTCGGGCTCGAGTCCGGTCGGATCGTCCTCTCCTACTCCGAGGAAGAACGCGTAGTAGCTGCTGTACTCGTCGCTCGGATCGAGCTCCGCGGCCTTGGCGAAGGCCGCCTTCGACTCCTCGACCATCGCGTGCAAGGTGGCGGGGTCGCCGAAGATCACGTCGTCTTCGTCGGCCCGCCGGCGGAGGATCTCCGCCAGCAGCGCGTGCGACAGCGCCTGCAGCACGTTCGGGGGCACCTCCTGGGTCCACGGCCCGGTCTGGTCGAGGTGCGTCCGGCCCTCGCGCGCGTGCGCCTCCGCCTCGGGGAGTCGACCCGTGTCGAGCAGGACTCGGGCGAGCTCGAGGTGGGGCTCGGCGAGCCGCGGCTCGGCCTTGATGAGGTCCCGCAGGACCTCCTCGGCCCCGTCGACGTCGCCCTCGTCCTTGCGCTTCAGGGCGCCCAGGAACCGGCGCGCGAGGGCGTCGAGCTCTTGCTGCTCGTGGTCTTCGGGATCGGACATGGGCGCTACCCTACGGGAGGTCGTCGAACTTGTTGGAGAACGGGTTGCGAGGCGGGGACTCGCGCGACTCCGGCGGCCGGAGGGGCTGGCGGTACCGGACCTGGGGCGCCTCGCGCTCCTCTCGAGCGCGCGCTCGCTCGGACGGAGCGGACGGCTCGGCCTGGCCCAGATCGCCGAAAACCTGCACGTCGACGTTGCGGGTGAGCCAGCGGACCAGGCGGGGCGCGAGCAGGCGCCGGGTGACCGGGAAGATGAGCGAGAAGCCGACGAGATCGGTGACCACCCCCGGGGTGACGAGCAGCAGACCCCCGGCGAGCACCATGACGCCCTCCATGAGGCGGTCGCCAGGGGGCAGGCCCCGATCGAGCTCGCGGCGCAGGTCCATGAGCACGCCGACGCCCTCTCGACGGGCCAGCCACGCGCCCACGACGCCGGTGAGCAGGATCAGCAGGAAGGTGGCCGTGGGCCCCAGCAGGGAGCCGATCTGCAGGAGCAGGAACAGCTCGAGCGCCGGCACGACCGTGAACAGGACGACGAGCCAGCCGATCACGGTCGCTCCTTCAGCGCCTGCCAGCGCGCCTCGAGCTCGTGCGCATCGATGTCTCGGATGGAGCCTCCCTCCGCGCGGATCGAAGCCTCGAGGCGTCGGAACCGCGCCTCGAACTTCGCCGTGGCGGCCCGCAGCGCCTCCTCGGCACCCACGGGCAGGTGGCGCCCGAGGTTCACGAGGGTGAACAACAGGTCGCCGTACTCCTCCGTCATGTGCGCCGATTCGTCTTCGGCAAGGGCCTCGTCCAGCTCTTGCAGCTCCTCGGCCACTTTCTCGCGCACGCTGGCCCGGTCGGGCCAGTCGAAGCCCACCGCAGCTGCTTTGTCGCTCACGCGGTGGGCCCTGAGCAGGGCCGGCATTCCCCGCGGGATCCCCTGGAGCACACTCTCGTCGGGGGGGCGCTCGCGCGCCTTGCGCCGCTCCCAGGCCCCGATTCCGGTCGCCTCTTCCGACTCGGCGTCGAAGTCCGGGTCGAACACGTGAGGATGGCGGCGGATCATCTTTTCGGTGATGCCCTGCAGGACGTCCGGCAGCTCGAACCAGTGTGCCTCCTCGGCGATTCGAGAGATCAGGACCACGAGGAACGCGACGTCGCCGAGCTCCTTCTTCAGCGCCTCGCGATCCTGCCGATCGATGGCGTCGACCACCTCGTAGGCTTCCTCGATCAGATAGGGGGACAGCGACTCAGGGGTTTGCGCGCGATCCCAGGGGCACCCGTCGGGGGCCCGCAGCCGCGCGACGATCTTCACGAGGTCGTCGAACGCGTTCAACCTGGCACCTCGCTCCGGACCTACCCAATATCGGACCAGTGTGGCACGTTGCCTGTCCACGGTGGAGCTGGATTGTCCTCGACCCCGCGCCAGTTCGGCGACTATCACCTGCTGGAGAAGATCGCGACCGGGGGCATGGCCGAGGTCTACCGAGCCCGCGCGGTGGGGCTCGCGGGCTTCGAGAAGATCCTGGTCATCAAGAAGGTGCTGCCCTCGCTGGCGAACGACGACGAGTTCATCGCGCTGTTCATCGACGAGGCGAAGATCGCGGTGCAGCTCCTGCACGTGAACATCGTGCAGGTGTTCGAGCTCGGCGAGGTCAACGGCCAGTACTTCATGGCGCTGGAGTACGTGCACGGGCTGGACCTCGCGCGGCTCGTGTCCCGGGCGAAGAACCGCGGGCCCTTTCCCCTCCCCCTGGCCCTGTTCCTGACGGCCGAGGTGCTCAAGGCCCTGTCGTTCGCCCACGAGCGCCACGACGAGCAGGGCACGCCCCTGCACATCGTGCACTGCGACATCAGCCCCCAGAACGTCCTCGTGAGCTTCTCGGGGGAGGTGAAGATCACGGACTTCGGGATCAGTCGGGCGGCGTTCCAGGCGAAGTCGCTGCACGACGTGATTCGGGGCAAGTACGCCTACATGAGCCCCGAGCAGGTCGACGGGCGCGGGCTCGACGGGCGCTCCGACATCTTCAGCCTCGGCATCGTCCTGTTCGAGCTGCTGACCGGTCGCCGGCTGTTCAAGGCGAAGACGCGCGACGAGACGATCGCCCGGGTGCGCAGGGCGGAGGTCCCCTCCCCCCGCAGCTACCGGCCGGAGATCTCGTCGGACCTCGAGGGGATCCTGCTCAAGGCGCTGGCCGCCCGGCCGGAGCGCCGGTACGCCACCGCGGCGGCCATGCTCGAGGACCTGGGCGTGCTCATGGTGCGGGAGGGGCACCGGGCCACCAACAACGACCTCGCCGACTACGTGCGCACCGTGGTGGAGGACGAGCGGCGCTCGGAGCGGCGCACCGGGCAGCTCGAGCCGTCGAGCGTGGTGGTCGTGGCCTGCGAGGCGTTTCCCCCTCCCCGCACCCTGACGGCCCCGCGGCGGAGCCTGGCGCAGCTCTCGTCCGAGTGGACGGGCGTGCTCGGCGACGCGGCGGGCGAGGTCTGGGAGCAGTCGGATGGCTCGATGCTGCTCTGCTGGGTGGGAGGGGAGCTGCGGAACACGCTCGCGGAGGCGCTGCAGACCATCGTCGCGCTGAAGGAGAGCACCCAGCGAGCGGGCTACCGGCTGTCGGCCGGGGTGGCGCCCGGCGTGGCGCGGGTGGATCCGGGCACCCGCCGGCCGGGCGACGGCTGGGAGCTCTCCGGGCCGTTTTATCTCGCGCGGTGGATGATGAACCTGAGCGCGCACCGCGGGCGCCCCCTCATCACGGAGGTGGGAGCCAAGCACTTCGACGGAGATCTGAAGCTCTCGCTGCTGGGGCGGATCTCCATCCTCGGGAACCGGTACATCAACCTGTACGAGGTCGGCTGACGTCCCCTCGGCGTCGCAGGTGTGGCAAGCTGAGAAGATCCCGGGAGCTCCAATGTCTCTACGCGATCAGCTGGTAGCCAAGGGCTTGGTGAGCAAGAAGCGCGCCCGCAAGGTGGAGCGCGAGATCAAGCAGGAGCGCAAGCAAGCCGCCGCCCACCGCCCCAAGAAGCGAGACCTCGAGCGCGAGGCGGAGGCTCGGCAGGCCGCCGAGGCCGAGGCGGCCGACGCCGCTCGGCGCGCCGCGCACGAGGCTCGCCAGGCGGCCCGCGAGGCGCGGGAGCGCGCGCTGCAGGTGCAGAACCTCCTGAAGGGCAACCGCCTCGCGCTCGGGCGCGGCCACCGCTTCTGGTTCCGCCGTCCGGCGTCGCCGAGGGTGAGCGAGGTGCAGCTCTCGAGCGGGCTGGCGCACCAGCTACGAGCCGGCGAGGCGGCGCTCGCGCTCCTCGTCCACCCCACCGGCGACGAGGAGGTGGTGGCGATCCCCAAGAGCGCAGCGAAGCGACTCCAGCAGCTCGCGCCGCACCAGATCGCCTTCTTCGTTCAGGACACGACCGGGATCTCGGCGCCCGACCTCGCCCTGCACCAGCGCGACTGGGAGGCCGAGCTCGGGCCCCGGCGAGCTCGTGAGGGAGACCTCGAGCGCTACCGGTAGCCGCGGACCATCTCCACGTCGCCGGCGAGGATTCGCGTGGGGCGCCCATCGTCGGGGAGCACGCACAGGGCGCCGTCGGGATCCACGTCCAGGGCCACGCCCTCGACCCGACCCACGCGCACGCGCCTGCCCAGCGTGATCGCGCGTGCGCGCCAGCGCTCGAGGACCCGCGCGGGCCGCGCCTGTACGTCCTCGACCAGCGACAGGAGCCCGTCGATCACGGCGTGGGCCAGCGCTCGGCGGTCCCGCGCTCGGTCATCCGTCTCGTGCAAGCTCGTGGCCTCGGGCAAGGCCGGCGCACCGGTCAGGTTGAGCCCCACCCCGAGGATCTGCCAGCCCTCCGCGGCGTCGGCCTCCGCAAGGATGCCCGCGACCTTGCGCCTGTCGGGCGCCAGCACGTCGTTGGGCCACTTGATCCGGTAGGCCGGGCCTGCGGCCTCGGCGACGGCCACCGCAGCCGCCAGGCAGAGCAGCGGCGCCCGCGCCCCTGGGATCTGCCGCCGCACCAGCACGGACATCAGCAAGGCGGCGCCTGGCTCGGCGAGCCAGCGGCGGCCGAGGCGGCCGCGCCCGGCCGTCTGGTGGGCCGCCACCACGGCAGTGCCGTGCGGGGCCCCGCGGCTCGCCCGCTCACGCACCTCGTCGTTGGTCGACGTGGTCTGCTCGACCCACACGATCGCCGGCCGAGCGGGGTGGGCGTCGCCGCCGCCGCCGCTCACGTGATCTTCAGAGACAGATCCGCCCACACCGCCTGGTGGATCAGCCCGCCCACGGACACGAAGTCGAGCCCGAGGCCCCGCAGCCGGGGGAGCCGCTCCGCGGTCATGTTGCCCGAGGCCTCGAGCACGACCTGCGGCTTGCGCTCGCGGGCCACCCGCAGGGCGTCGGCCAGCTCGGCATCGCCCATGTTGTCGAGCAGGATCACGTCGGCGGCGGTCTCGAGGGCCTCGAGCAGCTCCTCGGGGGTGCGGACCTCGACCTCGACGCGCGCCAGGTGGTGCGCGGCGCCGCGGGCCGCCGCCACCGCCGCGGACAGCGAGCCGGCCGCCGTGATGTGGTTGTCCTTCACCATGACGCCGTCGAACAGGGCATGGCGGTGGTTGCGCCCGCCGCCGCAGCGAACCGCGTACTTCTCGGCGATCCGCAGGCCGGGGGTCGTCTTGCGGGTATCCACCACCGCCGGGCCGTCGTCGCCGGCCGCGTCGACGTGGCGCCGGGTCTGGGTGGCGATGCCGCACAGCTTCATCAGGAGGTTCAGCGCGGCCCGCTCGCCGATCACGAGGCCCCGCAGGTCACCGTCGACGTCGGCGACCACCGTGCCCGCGGGAACCGCGGCGCCGTCCGGATGGCGCGGCGCGTACCGCACCTCGCCGCCGAAGCGATGGCCCACCTCCTCGAACACGGCTGCGGCGTAGACGTGCCCGGCGACCACGAGGTCGGACTTGGCGAGCACCTCGCCGTGCCCCTGCTGCCCCGCGGGGATCGTCGCGCGGGTGGTCGGATCCCCCGGGCCGACGTCCTCGTCGAGGGCGACGACGGCCACCCGCCGTGCGTCGTGCTGCTCCATCACAGGGCCTCGGCGAGGCGGTCGCGGCTGGCGCGCAGGGTGTCCCGCCGCGCGATCGCCGCGGCGAGCTTCTCCCGCACCTCGTCGACCACCTCCGCGGGCGCTCGGTCCACGAATCCCTTATTCGACAGGCGCTTCTCGAGCTGGGCCACGTCCTTGTCGCTCTTCGCGAGCACCTTGTCGAGCCTCGCGACCTCGGCCGAGAGGTCGACGACCCCCTCGAGCGGAATGACCAGGCGCTTCCCCGCGACCACGCCGGTGGCCGCGGCCTTGGGCGCGTCGTCGGTGTGCACCAGCTCGATCCGCGAGAGATCCCACAGGGCGCGCGTATGCTCGCGGAGCCGCCCGTACAGCGCGTCGTCCGCTACGAAGAGCTTCAGCTCTACCTTGTGCGCGATCTCCATCTCTCCGCGGATGCGGCGGACCTCGGTGATCGCGTCCTGCAGCTCCGCGATGGCCTCGAGGACTTCCTCCCCACCCTCCACCGCGAAGTCTTCGGCCCGGGGGTAGGGCGCCACCGCCACGAAGCCCTCCGCACCGGGGAGGCGGGACCAGATCTCCTCGGTGAGGAACGGCATGATCGGGTGGAGCAGGCGCACGATCGCGCCCATGGTGGAGAACAGCGTGTGGCGGACCCCGTTGAGCCGCGCCGGAGTCGCCTCCGCGTCGTAGATCGTCGTCTTCGACAGCTCGAGGTACCAGTCGCAGAACTCGCCCCAGACGAAGGCGTAGATCTCCGAAGCCGCCTCGTTGAACCGGTAGTCCTCGATCGCCCGGCGCACCCGGTCGACCGCCGCGCTCGTGCGCGCGCGGCACCACTGCTCGTAGGGGCCGAAGTCCATCGGGGCGCGGGGGTCGTAGCCCTCGGCGTTCATGAAGCAGTACCGCAGCGCCTGCCAGATCTTGGTCTGGAACCGGTGGTAGCCCTCGACGCGCTTCTCGTCCCACAGCACGTCGCGACCCTGGGCGGCGAACGCGACGAGGGTGAACCGGAACGCATCCGCGCCCCACTCGTCGATGACCTCGAGGGGGTCGACCACGTTCCCCTTGGTCTTGCTCATCTTCTGGCCCTTGGCGTCGCGGACGAGGGCGTGGATGTACACGTCGGAGAACGGGACCTGGCCCATGAAGTGCAGCCCGGCGAACATCATGCGGGCGACCCAGAAGAAGATGATGTCGAAGCCCGTGATCAGGACCGCGGTGGGGTAGTAGCGGGCGAGGTCGGCGGTCTTGTCGGGCCAGCCGAAGACCGAGAAGGGCCACAGCGCCGACGAGAACCAGGTGTCGAGCACGTCGGGGTCCTGCTCGAGGGTGTCCCCGCCGCATCGGTCGCAGATCTCCGGAGTGCTGCGCGCCACGATGATGTGGCCACAGTCCTGGCAGTACCACGCGGGGATCCGGTGACCCCACCACAGCTGCCGGCTGATGCACCAGTCGCGGATGTCGCGCAGCCACGCGAAGTAGGTGTTCTCCCACTGCGCGGGCACGAAGCGGGTGTGCCCGTGCTCGACGGCGGCCAGCGCCGGCCCGGCGAGCGGCTTCATCCGCACGAACCACTGGGTGGAGAGCATCGGCTCCACGACCGCGCCGGATCGCTGGGACCGACCCAGGTTCATCGTGTGGTCCTGGGATCCGCGGAACAGCCCGAGCTCTTCGATGCGCTCCTTGACGGCGGCGCGTGCGTCCTTGACGGACAGCCCGCGGAACGGCCCGGCTTCGGCGTTCAGCGTGCCGTCCTTCTCGAGGAGGTTGATCATCGGCAGGTCGTGACGGAGGCCGACCTCGAAGTCGTTGAAGTCGTGCGCGGGCGTGACCTTGACCGCGCCGGTGCCGAACTCGGGGTCGACGAGAATGGCGTCCGCCACGATCGGGATCTTCCGGTCGACGATGGGGTGGGACAGCGACTTGCCGATCAGGTGCTGGTAGCGGGGGTCATCGGGGTGCACCGCCACCGCGGTGTCGCCCAGCATGGTCTCGGGTCGGGTCGTCGCCACGACGATCTCCCCTCCCCCATCGGCCTCGTCGATGGGGTAGGCGAAGCTGAAGAGCTCGGCCGCCACCCCCTCGTCGTACTCCACCTCGAGATCGGACAGCGCCGTCTGGTCGACCGGGTCCCAGTTGATCAGGCGCTGGCCGCGGTAGACGAGCCCCTCCTCGTACAGGCGGACGAAGTGCTCGGCGACGGCCTTCTGCAGGTCGGGGTCGAGGGTGAAGCGCTCCCGAGACCAGTCGCAGGACACGCCGAGCTGCGTGAGCTGATTCTTGATGGTGCCGCCGGCCTCCGCCTTCCACTTCCACACGCGCTCGACGAAGCGGTCGCGCCCGAGCGCCCAGAAGTCGCCTCCCTCGGCCTCGATCTGGCGGCGGACCACCCACTGGGTGGCGATGCCGGCGTGGTCGGTGCCAGGGACCCAGAGGAC
>CAYMSU010000200.1:0-10635 GCA_964393165.1 uncultured Enterobacteriaceae bacterium | reverse complement strand
CGGCCTCGGTCTGCGCGACCCAGAGCAGGCGCCCGAGCTCCGTGCACGCCGAGGGGCGGCCCTTCTCGCACGCCAGGTCGAGCGCCTCGCGGGCCTCTGGGCCCTCCTCGAGGTCTCGCCCCATCGCCTCGAGGCCCCAGGGCGTGCCTACCTCGGCGGCATACGCCCACAGCGGCCCCCGATCGGCAGGCGCCGACAGCTCCGCGAGCTTCATGCACGCCCGGCCTTCCCCGTCGCGGCAGACCGGCACCAGCGCCTTGTAGGCCCCCTGGCGGTCCCGGGGGGTGCCCCGGCCCTCGGCCATCGCCAGGCCGACCTCGGTGCATGCGCGCGGCAACCCCGCCTCGCAGGCGCGCCGGTAGCGCTTCAGCGCCGCCTCCGGATCGCGTGCGCCGGTGGCCCACCCGACCACGACGCAAGCCGAGGGCACGCCCTGCTCGCAGGCCGGGCCGAGGGCCTCGGCCGCCGCCTTCAGGTCGAAGGGCTGGGCCCAGGCGGCGCCACACGCCACCTCGACGCCGGCAGCACAGTGCTCCTCGAGCGCGGCGGTCGCAGCCTCGGCGGTGAGCCGCCGCCCGTCGCGGCCCGACAGCGCGACGAGGACGTCCATCCAGGCGGGGTTGGCGACCACGGGAGGGGGTGCGTCAGCGGCCTCGGTCGCCTGCGCGAGGCCCCCCATCGCGAACAGCCATACGCTCATCGGGGCCCCTCTTCGCTCGGCGTGGGGCGCAGGAAGGGCAGGCCGCCCTCCTCTGCGCTCGGTCGGGCCGGAGCCCGGTAGTCGGCCCACGCCGCGATCTCCCGACCCATGCCCACGGGGGCGGCGAGCTCGTCGGCCAGGTCGGCGAGCGCCCGCCAGTCCGGGGTGCCGGACACCAGCGCCTCGCCGACGAGCACGGCCACCAGCCGATCCCGGAGCCACGGGGGCGCCTTCGCCGCCGGCACGATCGCGACCTCGAAGGTCTCGGCCACCGCCCACTCCCCCGGGTACGGCGAGACGACCTTCCACTCCACGGTGACGGCCGGTCCGGACACGGCGTCGGAGCCGCTCGACGACGCGGCCGCACGCTCCAGCACGTAGGTCGCTTCGAGCTCCTCGGCGGCGCGCACCTCCGCGCGGGTCCAGCTCGCGGGGCCGCCGTCGACGCGCCGCACCCGGGCCACCTGCTCGGGCTGCCGGGCGACCGAGACCGACAGCTGCTTGCCTACGACGCCGGACACCCGGAGCGACTGGACGAGCTGGCGCACGGCGTCGGTGACCGTGTCGGCGCGGGTGTGGAGGCCTCCGCCCCGCGCGGTGAGGGCGGCCGCGTCGGTGGTGTCGCTGTCGAGCACGCCCATGGACATCGTCCACAGCGAGGCACCCTCCGCGAACCAGCGCTTGACGCGCTTCTGGGCCTCGTCGAGCTCCGTCTGCAGGCGCGCGTTCTCGTCGGTCAGGAACAGGATCCGGGTGTCGGCACAGGGATCTCCGCCCTCGATCGTGACCTTCTCGATGGTGTCGAGCGCCTTGGCCTGGTTCGTGCGCACGGGACCCGCCTGCAGCACGGCCCGATGGATCCGCGGGGCCTGCTCGATGGGCGTGGGCGGCAGCAGCAGCTCGGCCCGCCCCCGATCGACACCGACCACGGCCACCACTGCGCGATCGGGCAGCCGGTCGAGGAGCTCCCGCAGGGCGGCCTTGGACAGCTCGAGGCGGGTGACCGGCCGGTACGTGCCGTCCGCCGGCTCATCCTGGAGCGCGGGGAGCTCCCGCATGAACACCGCTCGCATCGACGGCGAGGTGTCGAGCACAAAGGTGAGGCGCAGCGGGGCCAGGCCCGCCTCGGGCGCGACCGCCCGCACCCCGAGCACCGCGCGACCCGGCCTGGTCGGATCCTGCACGGCGCCGACCTGGAAGTCGAAGTCCCCCGGGTACGCACCCTTCCGCGCCCGCATGGGTAGGCTACCCGCCCGCAGCAGCTCGGGCAGGGTCACCGTGGGGGGCGGCTGCCCGTCCACGGGATCGACGATCTGTGCCCGATACGCAGTGACCTGCCTAGGGGGCTCGTCGACCCGCACATCCTGGGCGGTCCGCGCGGTAGTCACGCAGATCTCCTCGATCGGAGGCTCCGCGAGCGCAGGAGGGGACCACAGCAACGGCACGAGGAGGTGGGTCATCGGGGTAGTCTGTGCCCCGAATCGCGCCGATGTTCAAGGCCTACTCGTCCAGCAGCTCGCCCGTGGACGCGACCGCCTCCTCGAGCAGGAGGATGGACAGCCCCTGGCCGCCTGCGATCTGCTGCTGGGTGATGTTCGTGAGCTCGTCGAGAGCGACGCTGGCGGGCTCCCGCGGGGCCGCCTCCTCGCGGCTGCGGTGGACCTCGACCACGTAGGGCTCGCTAGGCTCCGAGCGATGCGCCCCTTCGGGACGCGGATCGGCATGGGTCCCCGAGGAGATCGAGGGGGCCGGGCGCACCGGGCCGGCCGGCGACGTGGCATCGAGGGGAACGGACACGCGAGTCCTCCTGGGCGTTCTCCGCTCTCAGCGGATCATCGCACCAGAAGCTGAGCGATCGTCCACGTCTTGCCTAGAAGTAGGCGCGAAGCTGGGCGAACGCCGAGGGCGGGTACGTGCCGAACTCCGAGGTGAGCTCGGGGGCCTGCGGGTCGGAGAAGTCCGCCGCGCCCCCGGCACTCACGTAGGCGCCGACCGACAGCGCCGCCTCGTCGGCAACCGACCACGACAGCGACGGCGCGACGAACACCGACGGGTCGGCGAGGTTGGCGATGCCCGCGACGGAGACCGACACGAGGGGGGTGATCTCCTGCGCCACGACCAAGCTCGCGTAGTAGCGCCCGACCTGCCAGACCTCGCCTCGCGCGACCCGCGGCGACAGCAGGATGTCGAGGTACTCGTCGGCATCCGTTCCGCCGAAGCCAGCGTAGTACAGCTCGGTGCTCAAGGTGGTGGTGGTCGTGGGCCGCCAGTCGGCCCCGACGACCGCGCGCACGAAGGGCTCGTCTTCGCGCTCGGGAGCGGCTGGGAAGGTGAGCGTGGCGTCGCCGTGCAGCCCCACGGGCCCCACCGAGGTGATCACGCCCGCCCCGACCACCCCCTCTTCCCGGGCGACGCCGCCCAGCAGCAGCAGGTCGGTGACGCCCACGGTGGTCTGGCCGTAGGCCACGAGGATCACGTCGCGCAGCCCGATGTTCGCGTCGTCGTAGACCGGCTGCGAGCCCGACCACGCGGCGATCAGCGACAGGCTGGAGCTGATCCCGGCGTAGGCATCCACCCGGACGGCGTCGACGCCGGGCTTGTACTCGGTGTCGATGATGGCCGGCGAGAACGGGTTCACGATGTCCATCGGCGTGAACAGCAGGCCCGAGCCGAGGGTGATCGGCTGCCGGCCGGCGGTCACGTCGAGGCCCGAGACCGAGTAGCGGAACCACAGCCGGTCGGTCCGGCCGCGGATGGTGAGCGAGTCGCCGTTGACCGGAGCGGTCCACGTGAGCTGCACGAGCTCCGGCGCGAGCAGCCCGACCCCGGCTCCGGCGCCCGCGCCGAGCGGGTTCCCGGCGCCCCCACCGAACCACGTGACGTTGTGATGAGCCTCCGCCCGCCACCGCTTGCCTCGGAGCGCGAGCTTCAGGCGCCCGTCGGCCACGCCGGTGCCCGTGGCGTCGAGGTCTTGCGGCAGCGCGCCCACGAAGAACAGCTTCGCGTCGCCGTGCAGCGAGACCTCGACCTTCGGCTCGGGGGGCTCGCCGTCGTCGGCCGCCGCGACCGCCACGAGCAGGAGGAGCGAGCCCGCGCTCACTTCCGCTCGTCCCGCTTGACCATGCCGTCCTCGAGCCAGACCACGCGCCGCGCCGCATCCTTGACCTTGGGGTCGTGGGTGGCGAACACGAAGGTCACGCCGTGCGACTCGTTGAGATCCTTCATCAGGTCGATCAGATCGGCCCCGGTCTTGGAGTCGAGGTTGGCGGTCGGCTCGTCGGCGAGCACGAGGGCCGGGCGCCCCGCGATCGCCCGGGCGACCGCCACGCGCTGCTGCTGGCCGCCGGACAGCTCGCTCGGCCGGCGGTGCTCCATGCCCTTCAGGCCGACCGAGGCGAGCGTGTCGAGCACCCGCCGCTCCCGCTCCTCCCGGGGCATGCCCTGCAGCATCAGCACGAACTCGGCGTTCTCGTAGGCCGAGAGCACGGGGATGAGGTTGTAGGACTGGAAGATGAACCCGAGCCGCTGCAGGCGCAGATCCGACAGCTCGCCCGAGCGGAGCTTGGTGAGCTCCTGCCCGTCGACCACGACCGAGCCGCTGGTGGGCTCGTCGAGCGCCCCCACCTGGTTCAGCAGCGTGGTCTTGCCAGAGCCCGACGGCCCCATGAGCGCGGTGAACTCGCCCTCCTCGATGTCGAGATCGACGCCCTGGAGAGCCTTGACGGTGATCTTCCCCTGTTGGTACTCGCGGGTCAGTCCGCGGACCGAGACGATGGACAAGGCGACCTCCTAGTGGTGCCGCATGGCGGTGACAGGCTTCAGCCGCGCGACGTAGTACGCCGGATACAGCGCAGCGAGGGTGGTCAGAGCGATGGCGCCGAGCGTGTAGTTCCCCATCCGGAGGAAGTTGTAGTCGCCGTACATCACGGCATCGATGGCGACCCCCGCGCTCTCGATGGTGTCGGTGCCGGTCAGCGCCCCGAAGTCGATGCCGTACTCGACGAGCGGGTACGACGCGGCGAGGCCGAGCACGAACCCCGCGGCCGAGCCGATCGCGCCGAGGAGCAGCCCCTCGATCAGGATCAGGCGACCGAGCTGCAGCGGCTTCATGCCGAGCGCGGCCATCACCCCGAACTCGCGGGTGCGCTCGAGCGCGCTCATCAGCACGGTGTTGAGCACCCCCATGGCGACGATGATCCCGAGGATGACGAGGCCGACGTCGCCGGAGGCCCGGTCCACCTCGATGAGCGCGTAGAGCTCCGGGATCGCCTCGCTCCAGTGGAGGATGTCGAGACCGTCGCGGTCGGCGAGCAGCGCGGCCGCGCGGTCGGTGGCCGCGCGCGCCCCCTCGGGGTTGTCGAGGTGGACGGTGATCTGGTGCGCCACGTCGACGCCGCCGAGCAGGTCGCGAGCTGCCGCGATCGGGACCATGGCCACGAACCCGTCCATCTCCGCCGCACCCGTGCGGAAGATGCCCCGCACCCGGAGCATCCGGCTCGCCATCTCCGACGACTCGCCGTGCTGCCCCATGTAGACCACCTTGTCGCCGACCGAGACGCCGAGCGACTTCGCCATCGCAGCCCCGACGAGCACCCCGCGGTCGTCGCTGAGCCACTCGCCCTCGACGAGCTTGTCGTCGAGTTCCTGGACCTTCGCCTCGGCCTCGGGGGCCACCGCCTGCAGCGCGACCCCGATCGAGTTGGTGGGGCTGTTGAGGAGCCCCCCGAGCATGATCCGGGGGGCAATCACCGCGTCGGGGAAGGTCTCGCGCAGTGACGCCTCGATGGCCTGCGCGTCGGAGACGACGAGGTCGGAGTCTCGCTCCTCCTGGTAGCCGTCGGCCTGGACGACCACGTGCCCGGCGAGGGTGCTCACCCCCTTCGTGATCATGGCGTCGTACTGGCCGGTCTGCAGCGTGATCGTGAAGTGGATCGCGACCAGCCCGAACGCCACCGCGGCGAGGGTGATCAGCGTGCGGCGGCCGTTGCGGAAGAGGTTCCGCAGGGCGAGCGTGAACATCTTCATGGGCTACTCCGCACGGATGGCTTCGACAGGGCGCAGGCTGGCAGCCCGCCAGGCAGGCCACACCGACGCCGCGATGCTGACAACGAGCACCGCGACCAGGACGAGCACGATCGAGTCGACGCGGACCTCGCCGTGGATGACCGGGTCGAGCATGACGCCGTTGAACGAGAAGCCGTCCTCGGCGGCGCCGGACATGTCGAAGCCGTAGGTCACGATGTACCAGTCGAGCGCGCCGCCGAGCACGAGGCCGATGCCACAGGCCACGAGCGCCAGGAAGGCGGACTCGACCATCACGAGGGCGACGAGGCGGCCCCCCTTGAGGCCCAGCGCGCGGAGCACACCGAGCTCCTGGGTGCGCTCGAACACGCTCATCATCATGGTGTTGAGGACGCCGAAGGCGGCGGCTCCGAAGACGATCCCGAGCACGATGAGGGCGCCCGCGTCCCGCAGGTCCATGAGCTGGGCCGTCTGGGGGCTGGCGACCCACCACGGCTCGACCTCCACGGTGTCGGCCCCGATCTCGTCGCGCACCGTGTCGGCGTACCCCTCGATCCGATCCGGATCGTCGGTCAGCAGCGTGATCTGGTGGACCTGATCGGGGAGGACGAGCAGCTGCTGCAGATCCGCGAGGTGCACGTAGGCGCCCGCCCGATCCATCTGCGCGTCACCCGTCTTGAAGACGCCGACGACGTCGTACAAGACGTTGCCGAGGGAGCCGTCGGCGGCCTGGGTGACGACCACCACGGCGTCACCGAGCGCAATCTCGAGGTCCTCGAACAGCTTGTGGCCGACGATCACTTCCGACGCTGCGTCGTCGGACAGGTACCGGCCCTCGACGACCCGCTCGTCGAGGTTGGCGACCGACTTGGTGCGGGCGGGCTCGATGCCCACGAGCATCGCGCCCGCCGACTTCTTCTCCCCCCCGACGAGGGCGAAGCCGTTGAGTTTGGGGCTGACGACCTCGGTGCCGGCGAGCGCGTCGACCTGGCCGACCAGGTCGCGGGCCTCCGGCAGCGTCTCGTGCAGCACACGCGTGGCCGGGTACTCGGGGTGGTGCACCTGGACGTGGCCGAGCCGCTGCTCGACCATCACGTTGAAGATCTGGGCGAACATGCCATCCTGAAAGCACATGCTCGCCATGCACATCGCCACGCCCACGGCCATCGCCGAGGCCGTGAGCAGACTTCTCCAGCGGTGGCGCCAGAGGTTTCGCCACGCCACCGAGACGAGGAACTGCATGGCGCCTACTTCTTCAGCGACTGCAGGCTGAACCGATCGTCGGTCAGGCCCACGTTGAGGGACAGCTCCGAGAACGTCATGCGCGTGAACTCCCCGGGCTTGTCGTGGGGCACGAGCTTGAAGGTCATGGGCGCGAGCTCCCCGTCGACCTCCTCGACGTCGCTGTACTCCATGGTGCGAACGAGCTCACCGTCCTCGTCGTAGTAGTCGATCTTGACGGGCACCTTGTCGGGCCGGACCTCGGCCACGACCTTGCCCCACACCACCGGCGCGTCCGGCTTCGGCACGCAGGTCACCACGTAGTTGCCCTTGCCGTCGACCGGCTTGCCCGTGAGCTCGTAGGTGAAGTCCTCGGACAGCCGGGCCTCGCGCACCAGGTCGTCGTTCGTGAGGTGCGAGCCCATCCACGACGAGCCCATCATCCCCGACGGGACCTTGATGGTCCGGTCGACCTTCGGCAGGTAGTTCCAGAGGTTGTCTTCGACCTTGAGCGTGGAGATTCCCGCTTCCTTGGCCGGCTCGAGGATCCGGATGAGCGACTTCTCGGTGCCCTTGCTCCACGCCTTCATCTTCGTGGTGCGGGCGTAGCGCGAGGTCTTGACCTCCATCTCGATGGTCGCCACGCTCGACTGACCCCGGTTGGTGTCGTCGGTCGCCCGGAGCAGCTCCTCGACAGTGGGGTCTGGAGCCTCGCCCAGGGCCGGAGCCCCTCCCAGCAGCGCAACGAGAACCCAGGTCACGTGTCCTCCCTCGGATGCTCCGCATCCCATCGGTCGATGATCGGCTTGAACTCCCGCTCCATGAAGGAGTAGAAGTCGTGGAACCGCTGCAGGCGACGCCGCCGCTCGGGCGTGCTCCCGTCGAGCAGCTTCAGGCCCTGCGCCCCGACGTCGCGCAGGATGCGCAGGCGGGCCATGCGCTCGCGCATCAGCTCGGGAGACGCATCGTCGGCGAGGCGCAGGTAGGTGGCCCGGGAGCTCTGCACGGGCACCCGGCGGACCATGCCGGACCTCACCGCGGTGCGGGATGCGGTACGTTCAGTAACTACTGAACCTTCGGACGTTTGGTCTGTAAGCAGACGTCGGCGCACGGTCAAGCCCATGGGAGTGCGTCGCCGACGGTGCTAAGATCGTGCCGGAGGCCCGAGATGGCGGTGCTGGTCGGCGTCGATTTGCGTTCCCCGGGGCACGGGTGGCTGCTCGGTCGAGCGGCCCGGTATGCCTCGGCGCTGGGTACGACGATCGACCTCGTCTACTTCAGCGGACCGGGCGAGCCTCGCCCGGAGGACCGGCAGCAGCTGGCGGACCTGCTCGAGGACCTGCCGGAGGGCTGTCGCGGGCGCGCCAGCGTGGAGGCGGCGCCCCCCGCGGAGGGCCTGCTGGCGCTGTCCCGGGACTACGACCTGCTGGTGGTCGGCTCGCGCGAGCTCCCCGCGCTCGTGCGCCTGCTCCGGGGCCCGATGGCCACGCGGGTGCTGCGCTCGGCCGCCTGTCCCGTGCTCGTGCCCCGCGGCGAGCACGGGCTCGGTGCGTCGCCGCGGCTGCTCGTGGGGGTCGACGTGGCCGGAGAGGCGCCCGAGCGGCTGCTCTCGCTGGCCGCCCGGTGGGTGGCGGCCCTGGGGGGCACCCTCGACGCGCTGTACGTCGACAGCGCAGGCCTGCCCCAGATCGCGGACCGGTCGGTGCGCGAGGCCGCCGAGCGTCAGTGGCGTGCGCGGAGCGCGCCGCTGCTGGCCAAGCTCGAGGCCCTGCTCGAGACGGTCCCCGCGGCCCAGCGCGGCAAGGGGATCATCGAGGCTGGCAACCCCGAAGACGTGCTGTCCACCAAGTCGGCCGACTACGACGTGACCTTCGTGGGGAACCGCGACCGGGTGGGCCTGTCCCGACTGCTGCTGGGGGCCGTCGGCGACCTCGTGGTGCGGCGCGCCTGCAGCGACGTGATCAGCCTGCCCACGAACCAGCCCGTGGAGCCTGGCGCAGCGCCTACGCCCGGATGAGCGGCTTGGTGTAGCGCCGCATCAGGTCCTCGAACGACCCCGGGTCGAACGAGGCGAGGTCCACCACGGTCTCCTCGCCCTGGTTGAGGATGACCTCCCAGATCGCCTTCTGGATGCCGTTGCTCTCGTTCTCGAGCAGCGCCCGCGTCATCTCCCAGGTGCTGAAGATCCGGCGGCCCACGATGCCGTGGAGCTGCAGACCGTTCATGATCACGCGGTGGAAGTCCTGGATGGTGGCGTTGCCGTTCTTGAGGCCGAACAGCACCACGTGGCCCCCGCGCCGGGTGACCTTCACCGCGTTGTTCACCGAGCTGTTGAACCCTGACATCTCCATCGCCACGTCGACGCCCACGCCCTCGGTGAGCTCGAGGATGCTCTCGCGGAGCGCGGGATCGGCAGCCCAGGGCGCCTCGGGGTCGACCGGCCCCGGCGAGAGCACGTGGTCGGCGCCCAGGCGCAGCGCCTGCTGCTGATGGTGCGGATCCGGCTCCACGCCGATGACCTGCCGCGCGCCCATGCCCTTGGCGACGAGCACGGCGAACAGCCCAATCGTGCCCGTTCCGAGGATGGCGACGTTGCGCCCCGCGAGGTCCGTGGCCTGGCAGGCGTGGACCGCGTTGCCGAACGGCTCCTGGCAGGCCGCGACCTCGGGCCGGATCTTCGACGTATCGGTCGGCCACAGCGCCTTTGCCGGCAGCTTGACGTACTCGGCGAAGCACCCGTCCATCGACACGCCGATGATCCGCTCGTTCGTGCAGACGTGCTGCTCGCCGAGCCGGCACTGGTAGCACACGCCATCGACGATGTGCGACTCGGTGCTCACGACGTCGCCGACCTTGTAGCCGTACTTGTGGGCCACCTTGTCGCCCACCTCGACGATCTCGCCGAGCAGCTCGTGCCCGAAGATGCGAACCGACTGGCCCTCCTCCTGCAGCGAGCCGAGGACCATGTCGCCCATCGCCTTGCGGGACCAGATCCCGCGGTCGGTGCCGCAGAAGCCGGCGTAGTGCACCTTGACGATGACGCACGACCGGTCCTGGCTGGTCTGCAGGGAGGGCCGCTCGACCTCCCGCAGGACCATGCCCCGTGAGGACGCCCAGTCCTGCTGGGACGCGTCGAACGTGAGCGCGCGCATCGTAGCCAAGGGTTCCTCCGACCGAAGGGCCGGCTCCTTAACCTACTCGGCGTGCGCCTCGAGGAAGGCCGAGACCATGGATGGGGTGAGCGAGCCCGGGTGGCCGCGCCACACGACCGTGCCGTCGGCGACCAGCGCCGCCGCCGGCACCCCCGACAGCGCGTAGGCCCGTCGGGCGTCGTCGCCCTCCTCGAGGGCCACCGGAAAGGTCAGCGCGTGGGCGCTCAGCTGCTCGCGGACCGCGGCGGCCGAGCTGCCCCGCTGCCGGGAGGCGATCCCGACCACCTGCAGGCCGGCTCCGCGAAACTCGTCCCACAGCGCGGCGAGCGCGGGCAGGACGGACCGGGAGTGGGGGCACCACGCCTCGAAGAACACCCACAGCGTGGGCGCGGCCTGGTCGACCTCGAGGCCCTGGATCCAGGTCTCGACGGTCACCGGCGGAGCATCTGCGCCGAACAGCGCGAGCTCGGCGCGGACCCGCCTCGCGGCCTGGTTCGCGTCGCTTGCCGGCCACTGCTCGGCGAGGGCGGCCAGGTGGAC
>CAYMSU010000199.1:0-10643 GCA_964393165.1 uncultured Enterobacteriaceae bacterium | reverse complement strand
TGCAGTGACGTGGTGGAACTGGTGGGTCGACTGGCTGGGGCTCGAGGGCGAAGGGGAGCCCGACGACGGCGGGCTCGACGAAGAAGAAGTGGCCCTCGTGGAGCTGGTCTACCGGGAGTTCCCGGTGCTCCTCGCGCACCGGCTGCCCCAGCTGCGCCTGGAGATCTCCGAGGACGGGGCCCTGCTGATCCGGCAGCCAGGAGAAGACGACCCGGTCGTGATGAACCTCCCGCGGATGGCCCGCCGGTTGGGCGCCGATGCCGACGTCGAGGACCGCCAGGAGGCCTACGATCGCTGGCTGCAGACCCTGGAGCAGGTGCTCGAGCGCCAGCACGTCGACGAAGGGTGGGCGGAGCGCCTGCTCGTGCGGCTCGTGACGCCCGAGTGGGTGAGCGCGAGCGACACCGATCGGGACCTGCTCGTCCGCGAGGTTCCGGGGCTCGGGCTGTACCAGGCCGTGGTCTTCGACTTCCCCACGAGCGTGCAGTACGTCACCCGCTCGGAGCTCGAGCCGCTGGGCCTGAGCGAGGAGGAGGCCCACGCCCGGGCGCTCGACAACCTGCGGGACCGGCTCCCCGCCGACGTGGTCCGCAGCCAGGTGGATGCCCCCCGCATGCACGCGTACAAGGCCATGGACTCCTACGAGGCGGCCCGGATCCTGCTGATCCCGGACCTCCTCGAGCCCGGCGAGTCCGTGGCGGTCGCGATCCCGGATCGCGACAGCCTGGTGTTCCTGCCCCCCGACGAGGCCGAGCAGGTCGCCCCGACCCTGGCCGATGCCCAGGCCGAGCAGCTGCTCGACCGCCCCGTGCGCGTCACCTGTGAGGGGTTCGAGCGCCTGGGGTAGGAGCCCGTGGCGCGTAACGGCCCTATTGCCCGTCGGAGGAGCCCCCCTCGTCGTCGGGGGCCCCGAGCGTGCGCTCGACCGCGTCGGTCAGTGCCTCGAGCGCCCGCCGGAGGGCATCGACCTCGGTGCGCTGGTCGCAAAGGACCTCGTCGAGATCCGCGATCTGCTTCTCCTGGAAGGCGACCTTGATCTCCAGGTCTTCGATCCGCTTCTCCGCCGGGCTCACGTGTCCTCCAAGGCCTCTGCGAGAATCGGCGAGGGGCTCCCCACCGTGGTGACCCACAGCTGGTGCACGGCGCGGGTGGCGCCCACGTGCAGCAGCCGCCGCGCCGCCGCCGTGTCGGGGTAGTGCGAAGCACTCACCTCGACCAGGATCACGTAGTCGAACTCCAGGCCCTTGACCGTGGCCACCTCGGTGATCTCGACGCCGGGCGCGAACGTGAAGTCCTGCTCGGTGACCCGACGCAGGCGCGGCACCTCTCCCCGAAGCAGGCCCTGGGCATACATCGCCGAGACCTCGGGGGTGGGGCAGAGCAGCACCACCGACGCGAGCGGCTCCTGGTGGAGCAGGTCCTTCAGCGCGTCGGCGAGGAACGCCACGCAGGCGCCGTGATCGGTGAACCGGAACAGCTCCACCGGCGGCCCGTGGCGGGTGACCAGCGGCGGCTCGTCGTCCTCCCGCAGGTCCCCGAGGAGCTTCATCGCGAACTCGACGACCTCCTGCGACGACCGGTAGGCGACCCTGAGGGTGCTCACCGCGGTGCCCTCGAGCCCGAGGTGGTCGAAGAACCCCTCCCACGAGGTGAACCCCGCCTCCTTCATCACGTGCTGCTGGGTATCGCCGGCGAGGGTGATGCTCTGGTGGCGATCGAGGCAGTCGATTAGCACGCGGACGTCGATCGGCGAGAAGTCCTGCACCTCGTCGATCGCCACGTGCCGGTACCGCAGCGAGCCCCCCCGGCGGCGGCGCAGCGGGCCCACCCGCAGCTGCCAGGCCCGGAGCAGCAGCGCGTCGTCTTCCGCATCGAGCGCCGCCTCGACGTCGCGATCCCCCTCCGCCCAGGCCACGACCTCGTCGAACCGGTCCCGACAGTCGGTCGTGGCCTTGAGGAGCTCGGCCTCGGTGAAGGTCTCCACCCCCGCGTCGCGAAGCCCCGCGCGCAGCCCCTCGCGGTCCGTGAGCACGCTGATCACGTCGTCGAGGGCCTGCTCGGCGGTCTTCGGTCCCGCCACCCGCTCCACCTGGTCAGAGAGGAGCGTGAGCAGGACGGGGTGCAGCTTGAGCCGCACGACGACCTCGGGGGTGTCCGGGCGCTGCCGGCGCGGCAGCTTCGGGAAGTGGTGGCGCCGCTGGGCGGTGGCCCACCCCCGGAAGTCCTCCACCTGCACCCGGCTCACCCCGAGCGCGGGGAGCACGTGGGAGACGTACTCGCGAAGCGCGGGCGAGAACACCACGAAGAGCGTGGCCGGGGAGTCGACCGCCTCGTCGCCGTAGGCCAGGTAGGCGATGCGGTGCAGCGCGACCGTGGTCTTGCCGGATCCGGCGGTGCCCCGGATGACCACGAAGCCCGACGACGGCCGGGTGATCAGCTCGAACTGCTCCGCATCGATCAGCCCGGCGATGTCGGGCAGCCGCTTGTCGCGGCGCCGGCGGTGCCCCTCGAGATCCGTGCCCAGGCGGCGGTCGAGGGCCGCGCCGGCGTCGTGCGCGCGCATGGCCGCGCCCTGGCCCCCGGCGAGGCGGGCCCGCTCGGGAGGGATGTGCCGCCAGCCCCCGGGCGCCTCCGGATCCCGGGCGAAGGTGCCCTCGGGCGCGTCGATGCGCTCGAGCTCCCGGCGCTGGATGGTCAGGGTGCGCCGCGCCGTGATCTCGCCCGCGTGAACCCGCCCTCCGAGCTCCTCCTCGTACTCCTCGCCCTGGCGATAGGCGTAGAAGAGCCGGGAGATGGGCGCGTGGCGCCAGTCGACGATCCGGATGCCGCGGGCGATGCGCGTGGCCTTGCCGAGGAACACGTCGCGCTCACCACGCGGCTCGGCCAGCCGGAGGTGGGCGAAGTAGGGGCTGTCGGGGTCGATCCGCGGCCGATCCCGCGACGCCCGCACCTGCTCGAGCAGGGCGTGGTTCCGGTTGTACTGCTCCATGAGGGCCCCGAGGTCCTCGGCCTTGGCCCCGGGCATCTCCTCGCGGAGCCGCACGAGCTCGGCGACGATGTCGGCCTCGGAGGGCGAGGCCTCGTAGGGCTCCTCCTCGAGGAGGGTGCGCACCTCGTCGAGGAGCGCCTGCTCTTCCGTCACGATGCGGTGAGACATCCAGCCTACCTACTCTGTGCGTAGGTGCCGGTCTAGGCCAGGGCGCCGGGCATCGATGATCCGAGAGGGCCCTCCGACCCCGAGGTCTGCGTGCCGAATCCGCACTCGAGCTCGCCTCTGTCCCCGCTGCGGCGCCGCCAGGCGCTGGCGCTCGCCGCCCTCGCAGGGTTCGCAGTCGTGCAGGGCGGGATCGTGCTCGCCCTGCTCGGCGCCGGCCCCGAGGAGGCGCAGTGGACCGCGAGCGTGGTCGTCGGCCTCTTCGCGGTGCAGCTCGGCGGACTCCTGTCCCTCTGGGGGTGGGTGTTCCGCCCCGGCCTTCGGCTGCTCGAGCGAGAGCACGACCGCCTCTCGGTCGCGCACGCCCAGCGGGAGCGCGACGTCGCGCTGCAGCAGTTCCAGCGGCGGGTCACGAGGGCCCTGGAGCTGATCGAGCAGGAGTCCGACGTGCTCCGCGTGCTCTCCCGGGCCACCACCGCGCTGGGCGCCGACGCCCCGGTGGAGATCCTGCTCGCGGACTCGAGCGAGGCCCACATGCGGGTGGGGGCCACGCACCCCGAGCTCGGCGGCCCCGGCTGCCCGGTGGAGAGCCCCTGGCAGTGCCCCGCGCTCAAGCGAGGGCGGACCACGCTCTTCGAGGACAGCGAGGCACTCGACGCGTGCCCCTACCTCGAGCACCGGCCGGAGCCCTGCGCGGCCGCCTGCGTGCCGCTGACGTTCCTCGGAGACTCGATGGGGGTCGCCCACGCGGTGTTCGACAGGGGCGCGGGATCCCCCCGGGGTTCGTGGAGCGCCTGGAGCACGTGGCGAGCACCGCGGCAGCGCGGATGTCGACCGTGCGTACGTTCGCCCAGGTGCAGCTCCAGGCCACCACCGATCCGCTCACCGGGCTGCTCAACCGCCGCGCGCTGGAGGTCCAGATCCGGCGGATCGTGCAGCAGCGCCGCCCGTTCGCGCTCGCGCTCGCGGATCTCGACCACTTCAAGCGGCTCAACGACACCTTCGGCCACGACGCGGGCGACCGCGCGCTCGGGACCTTCGCGAAGGCAGTGCAGGACGCGGTCCGGCCCTCCGACCTGGTCGCCCGCTTCGGCGGGGAGGAGTTCGTGGTCGTCTTCGTGGATGCGCAACCCCGACCAGCTCCCAGACGAATGACCGGAACGGGCCCGTGGTGGCGTGAGCGCGGCCGCGCTCAGCGGTGCTCGGGAAGCAGGGTGCCCGTGAGCCTCGAGTACAGGGTGCCGAGGATCGCCAGCACGAGTGCGGTGACGCGCTGGTGCAGCTCGACCTCGAGGGCCACCGGGGAGCTCCCGGGGGCCTGGGCCGCGAGGCGGCGCAGCCCCTCGCGCCCCTCGCCGATCACGAGCTCGTCGCCCGACAGCTCGAGGCGCAGCCAGGGCATCGCCAGCAGGGCGTGCCCCACCTTGGGGCTCATGACGAGCGCCAGCGTCTGCGCGGGGAGCGGCGAGCTGAGCACGAAGCGCTCGTCGAGCTCCGGCACGCGGGACTCGAACAGCTGGCCGAGGCCCGGACCCGGCGCGCCCTGCTCCGCGATGCGCAGCGCGAGGGTGTTGTAGCGAGGCAGCGCCACGGTCCACCGCCAGCCCCCGTCGGGCGCTTCCTCGAAGCACAGCTGGGTGCGCGGCAGCTCCATGCGCCACTGGCCCGGCCCCACCGCCTCGTACCCGAGGTCGCGCAGCGCGGGGAGCCGATCGACCGCGCGACCTGCCCCCCGCCGCCGCGACGCCCACCACCACGAGACCCCGACCGCCACGACGACCGCGGCGAGCACGGCCATCGCGACCGCCAGCAGCGCGACCCCCGCCCACAGGAGCGCCTCGGGGGTCAGCGTGGAGAGATCTGCCATGCGACCAACATGGCACGATCTCCGACCTCAGGGAAGGTCGGAGCGCCTGCGCGCGATCGCCCGCACCACGTGGCCGACGCCGAGCAGCAGGAGCCCCACGGCCCAGACCTCGGGCTCGACCCACCAGGCGAGCCCGAGGCAGCTGACCAGGCCCGCGACGGACACCCAGCGAGGATAGCGCCGGGCCTCGGCCGGCATCCGCAGGGCCGAGAGGTTGGTGAGCGCGTAGTAGACCAGCACCGTGAAGGCCGAGAACGACCACGTGATCTGGACCTCGCCGAGCAACGCGAGCCCCCCGATGAGGCCTCCGACGGCGAGGACCGCGGGGCCCGGCGTGGTGCCCCCGGCGTCGACCCGGGCGAACACCGCGGGGAGATCCCCCCGGCGACCCATCGCGAGGACCACCCGGGACAGTCCGAGCACGAGGTTGAGGAGCACACCCACCATCGCGGTGAGCGCGGCCACCGAGATCACTCCGGCCAGCCCGGGGCCACCCACCGTCGTCGCCAGGTGCTGCAGGGGTGCCGCGGTGTTGCGCGTGACCTCGGCGACCTCGCCCGCCCCGAGCACGCCCACCGCGGTGGCCGAGACCAGCAGGTAGAGGACCGCGGTGACGACCAGGGTGGCAATCACCGCGCGGGGGATGGTGCGCCGGGGCTCCAGGACCTCCTCGCCGAGGGTCGCGACGCGCCCGTACCCGGTGTACGCGACGAAGGACAGCGCGGTGGCGCCGAGGAGGCCCTCGACGCCGTGGGCGAGGAACGGGGGGCGGCTCGCCGGCTCCGGCCCTGCCTGCAGGGCCACCGGCGCGGCGACCCCCACGAGCAGCAGCAGGCCGCCTACCGTGAGGAGCACGACCCCGGTGTTGACCTGGTTGCTGCGGCGGAGCCCCGCCAGCACGAGCCCGGTGACCGCCGCCACCACGCCGACGGCGAGCCCGACCCGCAGGCCGTACCCGGGCGGCGGGAGCCCGGCGAGCTCGAGCCCGTAGCCGACGACGCCCAGCGCTGCGGTAGCCGCCGACGCGCTCTTCGCCGCGAGGAACATCCACCCCGCGGTGAACCCGGTGGCGGGACCGATCGTGCGGTTCGCGTACTCGTAGGTGCCGCCGCTCACCGGGAACGCGGCCGCGAGCTGCGCGCTCGACAGCCCGTTGAACGACGCGACGACTCCCGCCAGGGCGAGCGCGAGCACCACCGACGGGCCGGTTCGCTCGGCCGCGAGCCCCCACGACACGAACACCCCCGTGCCGAGGATCGCCCCGAGGCCGAGGAGCACTGCACCAGGAAGCCGCACCGTCCGCGCGAGTGTCTGCATGCCCGTCGACTTACGGTTCCCGGGCCCCGGTCGCAACCGCCCGGGCCTCGCGAAACGCGCGCTTGAGGGCCCGCATCGCCGCTGGTACCGACGGCAGGCCGGCCTCCGCCGTCACGTCGACCCACGATCGGACCTGCCCCAGCCGGGCGCGGACCACGGCCGCGAGCGGCGCGGACAGCCCCTCGAGGGCCTCCGGGTGGCGCTGTGCCCAGGCGGCGAGCGCGCCCGACACCGCCTCGTACGGTCGCGGCCCGTGGGCGAACTGCTCCACGGCGCGGTCGAGGTCCGCGGCCGGCCACGGCCCGGGGGCCGGCAGCCCCTCGGCGAGCGCCGCCGCGAGGCCTGCGTCGCGGGGCCACCCCTCGACCTCGAGCAGGGCGAGCTGGTGCGGAAGCTCCCGGGCGAGCTCCTCCCGAAGCGCCCCCACGAGCGCGGCCGCCGCCGCGGACCGGGGACAGACCATGGCCACCGACGGCTCGCCGGTCCTCGCCCCGCGCGCGCCCCCCAGCCGGACCACGGCATAGCCGAGGGCCTGACGCATCCGGATCACCGGCTCGGACGCTGCGAACAGCGTGCCGAAGAGGTCTGGCGCGTAGGCGCCGTGCACGTGGTGGACGAGGGCCGAGGCGAGCCCCCGCCGGCGCGCCGCCGGGTGCACCGCGAGCCGCACGCTGCGCACCATGTGCAGCGTCCCCGCCTCGGGGCGACCCGCGTGGCACAGCAGCGTCTCGGGGAGCGCGTGCCCGCGGAGCCGTGGGCCCTCGAGCGCGACCGCGCGGCTCACCTCCGGGGGCAGGCCTCCCTCGGTGGCCACCAGCGTGGCCGCGACCACACGCCCCGCGTGCCACGCCCCGTGCACCGCCAGGTTGGGCGCGTCCAGCAGGCGGTGGAGATCCCCGGGCGTGGTCCGGTAGTGGGCGTGGAACAGCAGCCCGAAGACGTCCTCGAGCAGCTGCGGATCGGTCGCCAGGCGCTCCCTCGAGATCTCGCCGAGGGGGCCCGAGCCGGGGCCCGCACCCTTCACGGCCGCCGCCGGCGCGGGGTCCGCGTCGAGCAGGAGCGCGCGGCGCACGACCGCCTCCACGGGGTCGCCGGCGGCCCAGCGGATCGGGGCGGTGAGCGCGAGGGCGCGCACCCGGCGGATCTCGTGCAGCCACGGCGTGAACCGCAGGGCGAAGCCGCGACCGGTGCCCTCGTAGCCGCCGACGGTGGTCGCGAGCGCGAAGCGCGCCCGCGGGAGGCGGGCGACCAGCGCCTGCAGCACCGGGATCGGCAGCTGGGCGGCCTCGTCGACGATCACCACGCGGGGAGCCGGGGGCAGCGCGAGGAGCGGACGGAACCCCAGGCCTGCGCCCGCGAACCGCAGCCCCTCGGCGACGGCCTGCGGGTGCGGCCCGGTGATCACGATGTCGGCCGGCGACATCCCAGCGTCGACCAGGCGACGCACCGCGAGGCCGAGCGCGCTCGACTTGCCGCGGCCCCGATCCGCGGACAGCACGACGGCATCGGCGTCCGACGCCCCCGAGAGGACGTCGGCGAGCGCGCCGACGACGGCGGCCTGCTCGGGCGTGCCCCCGCCGACGGGGGGCGGGGGGGCCACCGGGCCGCCGACCTCGGCGGCGGCCTGCAGGGCCTCGACGACCCGCGTCCACAGCCGCGTGCCGACGTCGCGCGGCCCGTAGGGCCAGGCGGCGAGCGCGGGGTGGGCCGGCGCCTCCTCCGGCAGGCGCACGACGAGCACCCCGCCACCGACCACGAGGCCCTGGACCTGGGCCAGGCGATCCGGGTCGAGCCCCTGGTGGAGGTCGAGGACGACGGCTTGGTAGGTGCCCCCGAGGTGGCGGGGGGCGTCGGTGCCCGGCCCCACCGCGAGCACGCGGGCGGGGTCGAGCCGACCGACCCAGCCGCGGGCCGCCGCGGCGGTGGCCGCGGGCGCCCCCCGCGCCACCCTCAGGTGCCGGTGGCGCCGCTGGCTCACCCGCAGGCTACTTGCGGACGCCGAGCACGGTGAACCGCGAGTCGGTGGCGCTGCCCGCGAGGCTGAAGCACGCCACGTTGACCGTGGTGGAGCTCCAGTTCACGGGATGGCAGTTCACGCCTGCCGAGTTGTAGCCCGACACCTGGATCTGGTGGAGCGTGCCGCCCGGGAAGGTGACCGCGTAGCGCCCGGTACCCGTGCGCCGCACGCTCGGCGCCCCGCCCGGGTTGTAGCCGTAACTCGACGACGGCTGGTAGCTCGCGGTCGTCGGCTTGTCGGTCCACGCGAAGCTCCACGGGGGCGTCGAGCCGCCGCGGGCCACGAGCAGCGAGTAGGTGGAGTCGGCCAGCTGGTTCGTCATCAGATCGAAGCACCGCACGTTGACCGTGCCGCCGCCCCAGCTCACGACCTGGCAGTTGCGGGGCGCCGAGCCGTAGGCCGTGACCATGACGGTGGCCCCGCTCGTGGCCAGCTTCCCGGCGAGCTTGACCTGGTACACGCCCGGCGACGTGCGGGTGATGCTCGGGGTGGCGCCGGGCGAGTAGGAGTAGCCCGCCGACGGCGTGTACTTGCTGGACGTGGGGTTGTCGGCCCACACGTAGGCGAGGTTGTCGGCGCCCTTGCCCGCCGCCGTGCCGAGCACCGTGAACTGGCTGTCGACCGGGTTGCCCGCGGTGTTGAAGCACGCCACGTTCGCGGAGCCGCCCCAGCTGACCACCTGGCAGTGGTTCGACGCGCTGCCGTAGGCGGAGACCTGCACGTTGCCCTTGCCCGAGGTCACGCCGCCGAGGTTCACGCTGTAGCGGCCGGTGGCGGTGCGGCGGATCTGCCCGGTGCCCGACGGGCCGCGCAGGTACGAGGACGAGGCGTTGTAGCTGCCGCTCGTGGGGTTGTTGCCCCACACGTAGGAGACCTGGGTGGAGCCCGCGACCACCGCGTCGATCACGCCCGGCTTGATCTCGACCCGGTCGCGGTCGCGAATCGGCCGGGTGGGCCGCGTGGGCTCCGGTGCCGGCTGCTCGGGCGCCGGCTCGGCGGGGACCGGCTCGGCGGGGACCGGCTCCTCCACCACGACCTCCGGCTCCGGCTCGGCTTGCGCGACGTCGTCGTCGCCCCCGCTGGTGGCGACCACCACCGCCACGACGATGCCGATCAGCAGCAGCACCCCGCCGATGACGGCGAGAATCCACCACGGGAAGGGCTTCCTCTCGGAAGGGGGCGGCGGCTCGGGGACCTGCACCGAGATCGCCGGGCTGTCGGAGTAGACCTCATCGGGCAGGTGGATGTCGGACACGACCAGCCGGATCGAGTACTCCCCGGGCTCGACGTTCTCCGGCACCCGGACCGTGACGACGACCTGGTGGGTGCTGTTCGGCTGCCACTCCCGCTCTTCCACGTCGACGTCGACCCACTCCCGCTGCGCCGGCTCCCGGGGCATCACCGTCGACCGCGCGGTGATGGGGTCCTGCATGCGGTTGGTGACTGTGAACTTGACCTTGCCGCGGCGGTTCTGCGCGTCGACCCTCACCACGTTCTCCGCGACCGTGATCGCGAATGGGTTCTGCATTCCTGCCTCCCGTCGGCCGTCGCCGGCGCGGGCGATGATAGTCGCTGGGCCCGCCCTCGCGTACCATCTGCTGACACCTTCCGGCGGAAGCCAAGTCGAAGCCTACGTGATCAGAGGGACGCGTAGACCGCGTGACACAGCGCGAGGGCGCGCGGAGACCGCAAGCGCCAGTCCATCCGGTTCATGACGTAGGCGTAGGCGAGCTGCTCGTCGGGGTCGGCCCAGCCGAGCACCCCTCCGGCCCCGGAGTGACCGAACGACGCGAGGTTGGGCGAGTACAGGTGCGGCTCTTCCTTCACGAAGCCCTGCGACCAGCCCGACGGCTTCCGCAGCACCCGGTCCTCGGCCGACCACGTCTGCCGCGGCCGCAGCGCCCGCACCGCGTCGGGGGAGACCAGGCGGTCGCCCTGGACGTCGCTCACGAGGGCGGCGTAGATCCGAGCGAGGGCGCCGGCCGAGGCGAGGCCGTTCATCCAGGGGAGCTCGAGGGCGAGCAGCGCCGGGTCGTTGACCATGCCGAAGCCGCGGGGCATCGCGGGGTTGAGGAACGCCCGCCCCCCGAGGGAGTACGGGCCGAGCAGCACCTGGCGGAAGAGCCGACCCTCCGGGGCCTGGCCCGAGATGGCCCGAGGGACCTGGTTGGCCAGCGCCTCTCGCACACGCACGGGGATCACGGTGGCGCGCGGGCTGGAGAGGGGCCGGGGAGCGCCGAGGAACGCCGGCACGCCCAGGGGGCGGGCGATCTGGTCGGCGAGGAACG
>CAYMSU010000198.1:0-10654 GCA_964393165.1 uncultured Enterobacteriaceae bacterium | reverse complement strand
CGAGTGGGCCCAGGCCCACCGCGACCTCGGCGGCGAGCCGCAGCCGTCGGCGGCTGGTGACCAGCAGCGACAGCCGCTCGCGCGCCCGCAGCCACCCTGCGATCGTCGCGAGCGCCGCGCTCTCCTCGTCGGACTCCACGAGGTGCTCGCAGCTGTCGAGCACGATCCAGCCCTCGTCGACCGCCTCGAGCGCAGGCTCCACCGCCGCCTCGAGCCCCTCGACCCCGTGCGCATCGGCCAGCGATACCCACCGGGTGCCGGTGGGCGGAAGCGGCTCGACCAGCGCCTGGGCCAGCCGACTCTTGCCTACGCCAGGAGGCCCCCACAGCGTGAGCAGTCGGGCGCCCTGTGCAATGCACGACTGGGCCGCCTCGACGTCGACCCGGCGCCCGATGAGCGGAGCGGTCACGGCGAGGCGGGCACGATCGCGAACTCGAGGTCGGCCTCGTCAGCCACGCGCACCGGGATCCGCCCCGAGCTCGGGTCGACCGCCCCCACCGGCACCACCTGGGCGGTGAACGTGGCCTTGCCCGGCACGAGCTCGTCGAGGCAGTAGTAGACGCCCTGCAGCCCGCTCCCGCCGTCGAACACGACCGCGCCCGCGAGGCAGCCCTCGTCGCCGACGTCGGACTCCGGGATCCAGGGCCCCTCGTCGGCCCCGCCTGGGCTCAGCGCGAGCGTGCCGGCGGGCTCGCCGTCGACCGTGAGGAAGCCGCTGAATCCCCCGCCGGCTGCCGGCTCGAGCACGACCTCGCGCGCGCCGACCGCGCCCGACCACCCCTCACCGTCGGCCTCGAGCTCGTACCAGTGGTGGTAGTCGGCCTGCGAGGCGGGCCCTCCGCAGGCGTACATCCGCCCGACGCCACCCTCGAGCACCACCCCGACGACGGCGTCGGTGCCCTCGATCTCGCCCACGAAGCTCGAGGGCCCCGTGCACCCGGCGGCGAGCGCCGCCCCGACGACCACGCGCGTGGCCCGCAACACAAGTTCGGTTCGCATGCCCGCGTTCTAACCGACCCGCCGGCCGAGCCGCAGGTCGACGATGCACGCCAGGGTCGGTCAGCCAGCCTCGCTCATCGAGTCCGGCCGATGGCTCCGCTGGCGACGCTCCTGGGGATACGCCTTGCCAACGGAGCCGATCATGACCGTCCCCCTCGCGTCCACGCTGGACGCCTACGGTTCCTCGGGGCCCTCCCCGACCCACCTCCTCGGCGTGGGCGCCGTCGGCCGCGCCTGGCTGCACGAGTTCGCACACCGCTACTCGGTGGTCGGGGCCACCGACCGCACGGGCTCGATCCTCGCCCCCCGGGGCCTGCCGCCCCAGGCCCTCGCCGGCCACAAGGAAGGCGGCCGGGCCCTCGTCGACTGGCTCGACCACGCCGTAGTGAGCGGCCACTGCGAGCCCTCGCCCCGGGCCGCCATCGTCCTCGACGCCACGCCCACCGAACCCGCGCGCGGGGCCGCCGACGCCGTGCGGATCCGCGGGTGGCTCGCCCGGGGGCAGCGGGTCGCGCTGGCCAGCAAGCACGCCCTCGTCGCCGACCCGTCGCTGCTGGACGACCCCCGGATCGGCGCGAACGCCGTGCTCGGCGGCACCGGCGCCCAGCTGGCGGCCGCGCTCCCGGAGCTCCGCGCCAGCGGCGCCTCCGTCGCCATGGCGGGCTCCGCCACCTCCACCGTGATCCTCGAGGCCCTCGAGGCCGGCGGGACGCTCGCCGACGGGCTCGCGACGGCGCGGGCGCGGGGCGTGCTCGAGCCCGATCCCGAGCTGGATCTCGCCGGTACCGACGCCGTCCTCAAGCTCGCCCTCGTCGCGGGCGCCCTGCGAGGCCACCCCGTGGACCCCGCCACCCTCCAGGTGGAGGATCTCCGCACCGTCGACCCCGCGCTCGTCCGCGCGCGCGCCGCGCGAGGCACGACGACCCGGCTGGTCGGGCGCGCCGGCCCCTCCGGCCCGCTCACCCTACGGTACGAGGAGCTAGCGAGAAGCTCGCCTCTCGCGATCCCGCCCACGCATCTCGCGTACGTGTACTCCCTGCCGAGCCAGCGCTCGGTCGTCCACGAAGGTACGGGCCTCGGTGCGCGGGGGACGGCCGCCGCGCTGGACCTCGACGCGGCGCGCCTCGCCGCGAGGAGTCGCAGCCCGGAGTGGAGCCGATGAGTACGCTACCGAAGCACGAGCGGGTCGACGACCTCGCTCCGCTCCCCTCCCCGCTGGCGCTGCACCACGGGGGCGAGCTGCACGACGCGATGGTCCGGTTCGCCGACCACGGCAACCCCGACGGGCCCCCGCTCGTCGTCCTCGGCGGCGTGTCGGCCCGCGCCGCCCCGCAGTGGTGGAAGGGCATGGTCGGCCCCGGAAAGGCGCTCGACCCCGACACCTACCGGCTCATCGGCATGGACTATCTGACCGAGCGCACGGTCGACCCCCGCGATCAGGCCCAGGCCGTCGTCGCGGTGCTCGATCACCTCGGGATCGACCAGGCCGTCGCGGTGGGGGCGTCCTACGGCGGCATGGTGGCCCTCGCCCTCGGGGTGGTCGCGCCGGCGCGCTTCGAGCGGATCGTGATGGTGGCCGCAGCCCACCGCCCCTACCCGCTGGGCACCGCCTGGCGCACGGTCCAGCGCCGGATCCTCGACCTCGGTCTCGACACCGGGCGCGACGCCGAGGGCGTCGCGCTGGCGCGCGCACTCGCGATGACCACGTTCCGCAGCCCCGAGGAGTTCGAGGCGCGCTTCGCCGGTCCGCCGAAGGTCGTCGACGGCGACATCGAGCCGCTCGTCGACAGCTACCTCACGTACAACGGAGAGCGCTACGCCGAGCGTTTCTCGGCGGCCGCCTACCGCGCGCTGATCACGTCGGTGGATCTGCACTGGATCGAGCCCGAGCAGGTCGCCGTCCCCGTGTACCTGTACGGGTACTGCCGCGACGCGCTGGTGCCCGAGGTCCTCGTGCGCGAGCTGGCGGAGCGGCTGCCGCAGTGCGCCGAGGTGCAGATCCTCGACAGCGTGCACGGCCACGACGCCTTCCTGACCGACGCCGACGACCTCGATCCGCACCTGCGGCGCGCGCTGGGGGTCCCATGACCAGCGGCGGCTCCGGCGGCCTCGCGGGGGTAAGCTAGCGGCCCATGCAGCCGCCCTTCGTCGTTCACGAGTCCGACGTCGCGGCGTCGGAGGGGCGCTATCCGCATCCCTTCGACGCCGAGGGACTGGGCCTCGGGCGCGACCTCGGGCGGGCCGCGGGCACCCACCGGCTCGGGGCCTGGGTCGATCGGCTGCTCCCGGGGCGCCGCACCAGCCGGCCCCACGCCCACCTGCGCGAGGAAGAGCTCGTCTACGTGCTCGAAGGGGCACCGGTGCTGCGGTGGTGGCCCTCGGAGCAGCCCCGGCAGGAGGTGCCCCTGCGCGCGGGGCACTTCGTGGCGCTGCCGGCGGGCACGGGGATCGCCCACTGCTTCTTCAACCCCGGCCCCGAGGAGGCCCGCCTGCTCGTCGTGGGCGAGCGCCGGCCGTCCGACCGCGTCGCGTTCCCCCAGGACCCCGACCTCGAGAGCTGGCGAACGACCGCCGGCTCCATGAAGCGGTGGCCGGATCTGCGGGGCCCGACCGGGGAGGGGCGTCCGCCGCCGTTCCGGATCGAGACCGCCCGGGTGGTCCTCGAGCCTGTGCGTCCGCGCGACGTGCTCGACCAGATCGACGTGATCCGCAGGAACCACGACCACCTGAGGCCCTGGATGGGGTGGGCCCGGCGGGTGCCCACCATCGACCTCCAGCTCGCCTGGGCGATCGACATGCACCGGCAGTTCCTCGCCGGCGAGGACTACCCGTACGTCGTCCGCCGCCCGAGCGGGGAGCTGATCGGCGGCACCGGCCTGCATCGCCGCTCGCTGCCGGGCACGCTCGAGCTCGCCTACTGGATCGCGGCCGACGCCCAGGGCCAGGGCCTTGTGACCGAGTGGGCGGCGGCGCTGTGCCGGGTGGGCACCGAGCTGCTCGGCGCCCGGCGGATCACCTTGCACCACGACGTCGACAACCACCGCTCCCGGGCGGTGGCCGAGCGGCTCGGGTTCACCCACGAGGGGCGCCTGCGACACGTCACCCTCGGCGAGCACGGCCAGCCGGTCGACGCGATGCTGTGGAGCTGGCTCCCGTCCGACGCCACGCCGCAGATCGGCCAGGCGGCGGTGCGCGCGTGGGACGGCGCGGGCCGCCGGCTACTCTGACGACTCGGCGCCGCCGTCAGTGCCCGCTTGGGTGCCGGGATCGGGCGGGCGCGGGGGCGCCGGCGGCAGCGCCCCCTTCGGCACGAGCACGTAGGCCTGGCGCAGCGCCCAGCCCACGCCTGCCGGCCACGGTCCCTTCGGTGCGGCCTCGCACACCGAGGGGGACGGCTCGGCCCCGACGTAGCAGTCGAACACCTGCTCCCCCAGATCCGACGAGATCCGGACGTCGACGACGTGGGGCTCGCCTGCGGCGAGCGCCCCCAGCGGGCCCTCGAGCGGGGCCAGCAAGGCAGGGTGATCGAGCTCGGCAGTGACCGCCTGCTGAAACGTCCACCCCTGCAGCGCACGGAACTCGCCGACCGGCGGCGGCACCGGCGGCACCCAGCCCGCGGTCTGCCGGTGCAGCGCCGCGAGCGCGGGCCGGCTCGGATCGCGCAGGAGCCAGTCCACCAGGGGGGCCCCCACAATCACCGCCCACATGTGCACGGCCCGGTCGTAGGCGTCGCTCGCGCCCCACCCGGACTGGTCGAACCGCGACCACACCGCCTGCTCGCCGCTCACCAGGCGCACCCGGCCGCGCAGCGTGATCTGGCCGAGGGTGTCGTCCTCCTCGTCGACGTAGACCTCGACGGTGACCGGCTGGGCCTCGTCGATCACCACCTGCCGGGTGCGCTCGGCGCAGGCGTGCCCCGCCCCCTTCACGAGGTTGCACACCGCCGAGACCACCGCCTCGGTGGCCGCGCTGTGGGGCTCGGTGGCGCGCTCGGGGGCTCGCTCACCGCACGCCAGCACGCTCAGCAGGATCATCTCCCCTCCGACTCGGACTGGGACGGGGGCTGGGTGGCGTCGCTCGGGCGCGCCGCCTGCAGGCGCCGCGCGATCGCCTCGGCCTCCTCCATCACCCGCAGCACGTTGTCGCCCGCGATGCCCGCCACCTCCGACGAGGAGTAGCCCCGCCGGAGCAGCTCGACGAGCAGCGCGGGGGTCTCCGACACGTCGTCGAGCCCGTCGGGCTGGTCCCGCATGCCGTCGAAGTCCGAGCCGATGCCGATGTGCTCGCTGCCGATCCGGTACTTGAGGTAGTCGACGTGGTCGGCGACCTCGGCGAGCGTGCTGCGGGGCGCCGGGTTCGCGCCCTCCCAGGCCGCCAGCGCGGCCTCGAGCCCCGCCGGGTCGCCGAGGTGGAGGGTCTCGAGGCGGGCGCGCTCCCCCTCTCGCGCGGCCCGGTGCTCGAACACCTTCTGGCTCACGTAGGTGGGGAGGAAGTCGACCATCACGACCCCGCCGTTGTCCTTCACGCGGTCGAGGACGTCGTCGGGCACGTTCCGAGGGTGGGGGTTGACCGCATAGGCGCCCGAGTGGCTGAAGATCACCGGGGCCTCACTGGCGGTCAGCGCGTCGTGCATGGTCGCCGCCGAGACGTGCGACAGGTCCACGAGCATGCCCAGTCGGTTCATCTCCTCCACCACGCGCACGCCGAAGTCGGTCAGCCCGTCGTGGACGGGCGGCTGGGTCGCCGCATCGGCCCACGACGTGTGGTCCCAGTGCGTGAGCGTCATGTAGCGCGCGCCGGCCGCGTACATCATGCGGAGCACCCCGAGGCTGTCGCCGATCGAGTGGCCGCCTTCCATGCCCACGAGCGAGGCGATCCGGCCCCGCCGGTGGGCGCGGCGGACCTCCGCCGCCGTCGTCGCGAGCACGAGGTCGTCGGGGAAGCGCTCGACCATCCGGTGCACGACGTCGATCTGCTCGAGGGTGGTGCGGACCGCCTCGGGCCCGGACAGCGACACCGGCACGTACACCGACCAGAACACCCCGCCGGCGTCGCCCTCGCGCAGCCGGGGGAGGTCGGTGTGCATGGGCGGCTCGAGCTCGTCGGTGCCCTTGCCGAAGGGCAGGGCGGCCACATCGAGGTTGGCTCGCGAGCGGACCTGCCACGGCACGTCGTTGTGCCCATCGATCAGCGGCGTGCGCGCCAGGATGCGATCGACCTGGCGCCGCAGCGCGGCATCGTCGTCAGCCGCCGCGGCGCCCAGTCCCAGTCCCAACATCCACCACATCGACGCCTCCCGTCCCGCCGCACGCTAACCGGCTGCCCCTCCGGCGCCCCTCGTTGACGGGGGCGCGTGTGCTGAAGTAGACTCTCGCCGTTTGTTTGTTCATCGAACAAACGGCGAGCTGGGCCATGACCAGGGAGGAGAACCAATGCGCTTCATGACGGTCGCACTGCTGCTCGCAGCATGCGCGGGAACGAGCGACGACGAAGAGAAGACCGGCGACACCGCCGTGAAGGACACGCCGGGCGACGACGACGAGACCAGCGACACCGGCAAGAAGACGACGGACGACGACCCGGTGGAGTCCGAGACCACGGGAGACACGGGCGGCACCACGACCAAGCCGCCGAGTGGCACCGTCATCTTCAGCTTCGACGAGAAGGAGCCTCCTCTGCTCCGAGGAGACAACGGGCTGACCCTCGACGTGGTTCAGGACCCCGACGATGCCGCCAACGACGTCCTGCGGCTCGCGCGAGCAGACGACGCGAAGAGCTTCGCTGCCGCCATCATCTGGGATCCGGCCTGCAGCTCGGAGGGCATCGCGCCCATTCCCTTCACCGCGACTGACAACCAGATCTTCGTCCGGGTGTGGTCACCTTCGGCGGGAACCCCGTTCCTGCTCAAGGTCGAGGACAAGTTCGATCCTGGCGTCGCCGTCGAGGTCACCGCATCGACCACGGTGGCCAAGACCTGGGAGTGGCTGACCTTTACGTTCACCGGCGGCGCCGAGCCCGACCTCAAGCTCGACTACGACCGGCTGATCCTGTTCCCCAACTTCGGCACGAAGGGCAAGACCGCCGGAGCCGAGACCTTCTTCGTCGACGACATCATCTTCTCGGGCCCGAAGATCGACACCGTGTGCCGCCCCACCACGTTCGAGATCGGATCGGATTTCGACGACACATGGATTGGGTGGTTCCTCGACGCGGGCTCGCTCGGCCTCGGAAACCCCGCCGACGGTGGCGCGCAGATGGGCAACGCGGCGGCCGGCGCGGCCTTCGTGATGCCGTTCGAGCTGCCCAGTCCCCTGCCCGCGGGCGGATTCACGTCGGCCAACCTCAAGGTCAACCTGATCGACGCCGTGCTCAACAACGACAAGGGCGCGCTCGATATCAACGGCGACCTGTACGGCCTCGACTTCCGGACGGCGGCCGACGTCAAGAAGGACGGCGCGGTCATCCTGGATCAATTCCACGCCGACGACACGCCCGACGCGAAGGCCACCCTGATCGTGGACAACTTCCTCAACTCCTCGATCCCCGACGGCTCCGACGTCGAGACCGACAAGGCAGCCGACAAGCTCCTGGTCGACTACATCAACGGCGAGGTCACCAAGGGCGCGGTCGCCGGTGACTTCATCTACCTGCGCATCAGCCCCGACGTCGACACACCGGTCGGTGCGGGCCACAACTACGTGGTGGGCGCCTCGTTCGGCCCCTACCCGCCGGCCAATCGCCCGATCCTCACCGTCGAGTAGTCGGCTGGCTCGTCGGAGGCGGCGGGCAGGGCCATCGTCGCCCTGCTCGCGCGTCGCCTGCGAGGCCCGAGGGCGGTCAGGCGGCGCCCTCGATGCGCACCCGCGGCGCGCCCAGCCGGACCTGGCGCGAGCCTGCGCGCCGCTCCACCACCCGCTCGCCGTCGAGCACCCCCACCCGCTCGAAGCGCCGCCGGCACTGATGGATCCACTGCCGCAGGCGGTTGTCGCTCTTCGGGTCGTCGGGCGACAGCGACAGCCGCCGGGCCAGATCGTCGAAGTGCACCCAGCCGCGCTCCGACGGATCCTGCACCGCCGCGTCGGCCTGGCGGGCGAGCGCGAGCACGTACAGCAGCTCGTTCGCTGCGTAGTGATCGAGACGCGCCGAGCCGACCTCGACCTCGATGTGCTCCAGATCCTGGCTCACCCGCAGCACCACGTCGGTGTCGGTCAGGTACGCGCCCGCGCCCGCGGCCTCCGTCGTCTCCGCCCGGGCGGCCTCGGGCAGGTGGAGCCGCCACGGCCCCCCCGCGTCGAGGATCGCGCCGTCCGCCACCGCGATCAGGTCGGCGCCTCGCTCCGCCACCCACCCCGCCGAGGTCCGGGTGACGCTCACCAGCTCAGCCGCCGCGTCCGGGAGCCCCAGCGTGCCCGCCGTGCCCTGGACCTCGCCCCCGCCGGCGAGCGACTCGGCGAACGGCCTGGGCGGGCCTGCGTCGACCAGCCGCCACGGATCCTCGGGGCTGCCGAAGCCCAGCCGGGCGCCCGCCACGAGCCGCGTGGGCTGGCCGATCCGGGTGCCGTCGACGAAGACCCCGTTGCGACTGCCCAGATCGCGGGCCACCCACCCGTGCCCCTCCCAGCGCAGGGTGGCGTGGAGCCCCGACGTGACCGGATCCTCGAGCCGGAGATCCGCCGTCTCCCGACGGCCGACCAGGTGCTCGTCGCGCAGGAAGCGGCGCGCGCCGGTGCGGGGGTGCTCGAGCTGGCCCATGCCCGGCTCCTATCCCGTGCCGGGGGCCCTCCCGTGCCATGATGCGCCATGCCCGACGACGTCGAAGATGGCGAAGCGCTCCGCAACTCCCTGCGCATCGTCGTGCGGCCGGTCGACCGGCTGCGGAGCCTGGTCACCGGGGGCGCCGAGATCGCGACCGTGCGCGTCCACCCGGATCTCGTAGGCCTGCTCGTCAGCGACCTCGGCGACCACACGGTCTACCTCACCGTCGACCGCCTCGAGGAGGCCGAGCTCACCGCGCCCGACGCGGTCCAGCGGGCACTCGAGCAGACCTGGGTGCACGAGATCGGGCCCCGCCTCACCGATCACGGCGACGGTCCGATCATGCTCACCTGCGGGGGCCACTACGAGGCCTCCCTGTTGTTGTACGATCACGTCTGGGAGCAGCTCGCGCCCCACGTCGACGGCGACGTGGTGGTCGCCGTTCCTGCCCGTGACCTCGTGTTCGTGACCGGCTCGCGGGACCGCGAGGGGCTGAAGAAGCTCGAGGAGATCGTAGACGACGCCTACGAGCGCGACCTGCCGCACCTGCTCACGCCGCGGCTCGCGCGCCGCACCGGCGACGACTGGGAGCGCTGGCCGCCCCCGCCCAAGGAGTGCGACGCGTGCGGTCGTCGCTATGCGCTGTCCCGCACCGTCTGCCTGGACTGCGACCAGGGGCTCGACGACGCCGCGTACACCCGTGCGGTGCTGTTCTGGCTCGGGATCGCCGCGCTGTTCGAGGGCGGCCTGTACGTGAGCGGCGGCCGGACCGGGGGCGGGCTCGACTACCTCGGCGACGCCGTTCAGACCGCCGCCCTGCTGATCCTGGTCGGGTGGCCCCTGTTCAAGCTCGTCCAGAAGCTGCGTGAGCCCGCCCGGCCCGTGCTCCGGGAGCTCGGCAGCCTGTACGCCGACCGCGTGGGCCGCGGCCTCGTCGTGGCGCTGCTCGGGTTCGTCGCCTACCTCTGGCACGACGGCTTCGACGTGCCGCTCGTTCCGGTCGAGCCGAGCTGGATCGGCTGGTTCGACCTGGTGCGGATCTGGGGATTCCTGGTGGTCGGCGGCCTCGCGCTGCTCGTCACGCTCCTGGACCAGGGGCTGCAATTCTTCGACCCGCGCGTCCGTCATACGTACAGCAGGCGGGAGCGCCGCGACCTCGAGCGGCGCGCCGCGCCCCGAGAACCGCCCACGTGAGAGTCCGCATGTTCGTCCCTGGTCGTCGCTCGCGCTGCGCGCGCCCCTCGGCCGCCGCCGAGTCGCCCCACGAGCCACCTCGCGTCGAGGCGTCGATCGACCGCACGGTATGGGCGCCGCAGGCCCGCCGCGGGGGGCCGTGCGGGCTGTGGATGATCCTGCCGTTCGCCTGGCTCGCGTGGCCGGCCCTGCGCGGCTACGCGGCGTGGCTCGCGGTCGTGGTGATCGCGGTGGTGGCCGTGCGGTGGGCGCTGCGCCAGGGTCACCGGGTCACGATCACCGGCCACCGGCTGCGGATCGAGCAGCGGGGGCTGCTCGGCGCGCGAGCCCTGGATCTGCCATGGGACGAGGTGGATCGGGTGGCGGTGATGCCCCGGGGGGCGGGCCTTCGCGTGACGGACACCGCGGGCACGTCGTACCTCACGATGCACGGGGTGCGTCGAGGGGAGCTCCGGTGGCTGGCGCCCGTGCTCCAGGACCGCGCGCGGGCCGCGCCGCCGCTCAGCGAGGAAGAAGAGGACGGACTGGCGGCGGTGCGATCGCTGGGGCCCGGCGAGCGGCCCCCGAACCTCTGACTCCGCGCCATGTCTCCTCCGCCTCGCCACGTACCGGCCTCCGAGGCAGGGATCTGGCAGGGGCTCCTATAGCAGCTCCCCGCGCCCCGCCGCCTCCGCCGCCGCCCGCACGCGCTGCGCGATCCGCGGAT
>CAYMSU010000197.1:0-10657 GCA_964393165.1 uncultured Enterobacteriaceae bacterium | reverse complement strand
GACGTCGGCTTCTCCCTCCTGCAACGCTCGCGCGAACTCGTCACGCTCGGCATCCCACAGCAGCTCGCAGCCGTAGCAGTCGTCGGGGTCGACGACCACGATCTCGTTCGCCGCGACCGGCCACGCCGCGCCCGCCTCTGCCCACACCGTGAGGGGGATGCCGGGCAGCGCTTGGCCGGTGGTGCTGTGGAACGCCATCAGATCGACGGGCACGAGCGCCCCCTTCCCGTCGTCTTCCCCGTCGTACGCCACCTCCCAGGCCACCACGACCTGCTCGGGTAGCAGCAGCTCGGCGCGCTCCGCTTCGTCGAGGCAGCCGGCGACCAACAGGGCCGGCACCACGAAGCGCACACATGAGGAGGAGGGCGAGGAAGAGGTCATGGGAAGGTCGTTTTCCATAGGTCGGGGACATCGTCCCAGGCCATCGGCACGAAGGTGTATACCCCGGCGCGGACCGGGAGGGGTAGCCGCAACCTATCTGTGGACCCCTTCTTGTCGAGCCGTACCGCCTCGATGAGCGCGCCGTCGTCGACCCCCTCGGGCATCTCGACCGGCAACCCCAGGGCCCTCGCTCGCGAGGCGATCCGCGCGGGTAGCTCGGGCTGCTCGCAGACGCCTGCGGCCACCGCGTACGCTGCCTCCGCGACGAGGCCGATGGCCACCGCGTGCCCGTGCCGCAGCCGACCGTGGCCGAGCGCCGTCTCGAGAGCGTGACCGACCGTATGACCGGCGTTGAGCAGCGCCCGGACGCCGCCTTCGCGCTCGTCCTCGGCCACGATCCGGGCCTTCACAGCGACGCAGCGAGCGACGACCTCTCCTGGGTCCACGTCGCGGCTCAGCTGCTCGAAGAGTGCGGCGTCGCCGACGAGCGCGGTCTTCAAGACCTCTCCCAGCCCCGACGTCCACTCCTCGTCCGGCAGCGTCTCGAGCGTGGGCAGCGCCGCCCACACCAGCGAGGGCTGGTGGAACGCCCCGATGAGGTTCTTGCCGCGAGTCGCGTTGACCGCGGTCTTGCCCCCCACCGAGGAGTCGACCATCGCCAGGAGCGTGGTCGGGAGCTGCACGAGCGGAAGCCCGCGCAGCGTGCAGGCCGCCGCGAACCCGGCGAGGTCCCCCACCGCGCCGCCGCCAAGGGCCAGCACGGCGGTTCGCCGGTGGACCGGGACGGCCAGCAGCCGCTCGACCAGCTGAAGCCAGACCTCGGGTGTCTTGGCGGCCTCCCCCGCCGGCACCGGGATCACCTCGGGCGCGCCGCCGAGCGCTTCGCACACCGCCTCTGCCCAGAGCTGCCCGACCGCCTCGTCGGTCACCAGCACGCAGTCCCGCAAGCCGAGGTCGCCGAGCGCTCGTCCGAGCCCGTCGAACCCCTGGGACGAGATCCGCACGTCGTAGCGGGCTCCAGGCACGTCGACGGTCAGTCGCCGTTCGGGCACGCAGCCTCCTCCAGAGCCATCAGGACGCAATCCACCACCTCCTGGGGAGCTCGCTCAGCAGTCGACACGTGGAGGTGGGCCTCGGCGTAGGCGGCCTGTCGCTCCTGCCAGCGCGCCGGGGCCCCCGCGTCGAACAACGGCCGGTCAGGCCCACCGACCAACCGCCGGGCCACCTCCGGGAGCGAGACCTCGAGGTGCACGGTCACGTAGCTCGCGAGCAGCCTACGGCGACTATCCGGGTCGACGAACGCGCCCCCGCCGGTGGCCAGCACCCGCCGCTTCCCGTCGCAACACTCCGCGATCACCGCCGCCTCTCGGGCACGGAACACGCCTTCTCCCTCTCGCAGCTGCGCCGCCACCGGGCCATGGCGCGCCGCCAAGACCTCGTCCGTGTCCACGAACGGCCACCGGAGCCGGGCCGCCAGCAGCCGGCCCACCGTCGTCTTGCCCGCCCCCATGAATCCCACGAGAGCGACCGGCCGGTTGAGCGGGGGGCGTGGCAGAGGTAGCGTTTCGGGGTTCACCCGGGATCTCGCGTCATGAACCGCATGGAAATGCTCGAAGAGCGTGTCAATCTCTACCTCGGAAACATGGGCCTCGACCCAGAGCACTCGCAGGAGGGCCTGTACCTCTTCAAGTATGGCTCCACCGTCGTGATGATCTCGCTGTTCGAGGAGGAAGAGGACACGTTCGTGCGTTTCGCCTCGATTCTCCTCAAGGACTTCGAGCCGAGCCTCAAGCTTCTCGAGCGCATCCTCCGCTTGAACACCGAGGTCCTGTTCGGCAGCTTCCTCCTCTTCGAGGACAACACGCTGTCGTTCTCGGCCACCCTGCTCGGCAATCACCTGGACTTCGACGAGTTCGAGCGGACCCTCAAGTATGTCGCGAAGATTTCCGACGATTACGACGACGAGCTGCAAGCGCTGGCCGGGGGTCAGCGCGCGGAGGACGTCCTGGCCGAGGACTAAGCAGCTCGCCCGCTCGGCAATCGGACCCGGAGCCCCCTCGATGGCGAACCTGCCCCAGTTCACGCTCCCTGCCGAACTCAAGCTGGAGGTCTCCGAGGAGGGGCTCCATCTGGAGTTTCCCGGCGACGTGGTGATCGAGCAGGACCTCGGGCGAGGACTGCACACGATCGTCGCCGCCGGGGACCTCACCCTGCGGATTCCGAGGATCACCGGAAACGTTCGGGCCGGGGGGGTCCTGCGGGTCGAGGGCGAGGTCGACGCGGGGTACCTCCACGGTCGGGTGGTGCTGCTGGCGAGTCGCGACGTGCGATGCGTAGCGGTCTCCGCCGACGAGCGGATCGCCATCGGCGCCGCGGCTGTCGCCGCCGACGCGATCATCGCCCCTCGGCTCGAGATCGACGGGGCCGCCACCGGTCGGGTCACCGTGATGGAGAGCCTCAACGACCCGGGGCCCACCAAGATCAAGGGGGGATTCAGCGTCGCCGACTATGACGACATGTTCGGGGAAGCCGACGACTTCCTCGCCCAGCGAGGGCTGCAGCGCCTCGACGCGGCAGCTCCGGCCGAGCTTCCCGACCCGGACGAGCTGGCCGACCTGGCCGACCCGGCCGAACCGGCCCCTCAGGCGCCCTCAAGACAGGTCGCGGCCTCTGCCGTCGACACACGGACCTCCCCGGCCGCACCGCCTCCCCGGCGCCCCCTCACCGATCCACTGACCGACGATCCCACGGGGCCCCACCCAGCGTCGCCGACGACGGCGGGGCGATCCTCGCGAAGCCTCGTCCGTGGTGCAGCCCCGGTGGCCGGGCTGTCCGCGGTGGTCGAGGAGGACGAGGAGGACGAGCACGACCCGCTGTCGCTCTCGCTCGACGAGCTCGAGCCGATGGTCGGGCGCAAGTCGCCCCGGAGCGACCCAGACCCCGCCCTGTACCTGCGGTTGTCCGACGCCGTGACGCGCATCGTGGCCTGCTATGAGGGCCAGGACCTCCCGCCCGCCGTCCAGGAGCTCGCCGACCTCGTCGAGCAGCGTGACTACGGCGCACTGCGCACCACGATCACCGAGGTCTGGAACGGCTTGCTCGGCTTCCACCAGCAGCGCGGCATCCGGCCCCATCATCAGGTGACCCACGCGTTCAACGTGATCCACGGGCTCGTGCAGTCCCCGGTGTGATGCGGCCGGTCGCGCTTTGACGGCTGGTTGACCCTCGCTAAGATAGGCTGTCGCTCCCTCCGGAGACCCTGTCATGCGAGTGCCTGTCTTCGCTGCCTGCGCAATTGCCGCGCTGTCGACGAGCTGCAACGACTACGACCTCTTCCGGGTGTCCGGCTACCAGCAGGAGACGTTCACCAACCGGGCCGACGTGCTGTTCGTCATCGACAACTCGGAGTCGATGTTCGACAAGGCCGAGTCGCTCGCCGTCAACTTCGCGAAGTTCATCGGCTCGCTCGAGCGGATCTCCGACACACGGTCGTTCGATGGCCTGTCCGACGCGGTGAGCAACTACCTGGAAGACACCGAGATCGTCACGAGCTCGGTCGACTATCAGTTCGCCATCACGACCACCTCGGCCGACAACGAGAAGGGTGCGCTCGTCGGGCCGCTCGTCACGCGGACCGACAAGCGGATCGTAGACAACTTCCTCGAAGGCCTGACCTGCAACGCCACGTGCTTCGACTCCACGCTGCCGCGGGACAGCACCCACAACTGCGGGGACCCGGTCGGCCAGTTCCTCACGCAGGAGTACCTGGAGTGCCTCTGCGGGAGCGGCTGGGGCAACTGCGGCTCGGCGCGTGAGGAGGGGCTCGAGTCCACGTTCCTCGCGATGTGCCGCGCGGTCGAGAATCCGCCACGGGCGTGCTTCGACGACTACATCGCACCGGACGGCGACAAGGAGGAGTCCGAGCTGGTGGCGCGAGACGCGCTCACCAACGAGGGCATGCTCCGCGACGGGGCAAACCTCATCGTGGTGGTCGTGTCCGACGAGGGCGACAACAGCCGTCGCCTCGATCGTGAGGAGATCCCCACCGCCTACGAGGAGCTGTTTGCCCAGTTCGACAAGCGGATGACCTGGGTGTTCGTGGGGCCCACGCTCAACGAGGCCCAGACGGACCTTCGCTGCCCCGGAACGGGCAGCGACTTCGGGGTGATTCGGTACAACTACCTCGCGTTTCGGTCGAGCGGTCGCACGATCGACATCCTCGACGAGCGATGCAACCCGCGCGACTTCGACGCTGCGCTCACCGAGCTCGGCGAGCTTCTCACGAACCTCGCGACCACGTTTCCGCTCCAGTCCGTGCCGGTGGTCGACTCGATCACCGTCGTGGTCGACGGAAGGCCGGTGCGGCGCGCGGAGGACCTCGGCCCAGGGCCCTTCGGGCTCACCGAGTTCTCCGATGGCTGGACCTATCGCTTCAGCGACAACAGCATCCAGTTCTGGGGCAACGCCATCCCCGGCTACGAAGCCGAGGTACGGGTGTACTACGAGCCGATCGACGGCATTCCCCGCGAGCTTCCCTTCTGAACCCGTGATCCCATGCTGCGAGGAATCGCTGTGTCTTCACTCCCCCTCGGACCTCGGCTCGCGGCGTGCCTCGCGCCGCTCCTGATCAGTGCTCCGGCCCTCGCGCAGGAGACGATCGACATCGGCACCATCCGCAACGAGGACATCGCGGTGGTGCAGAAGATCCTCTACCCGAAGGCGGGCCGCTTCGAGATCGGTGTGCATGTCGGGATCATGCCCTTCGATGCCTACACGACCACGCCCAATGCCGCCGTGTCGTTCACTCAGCATCTCTCGGAGCGAACCGCCGTGTCGGTGGTGGGCGGGGTGGGGTACGGGCTCAAGACCGGGACCTACCGGGAGCTGGAGTCGCCTACGTTCGGCGTGGCGCCCTACGCGTACCGCTATCTCGGCTCCGCTCTCGCCGGCCTCGAGTGGACCCCGTTCTACGCGAAGCTCAATGTGAACGGCCGCAAGGTCATCCACTTCGACGCGTACTTCACGCTCCGAGCCGGAGCCACGCTCGAGGACTCGGTGGTCCCCGGCGCGAACATCACCGTCGCCCCCACCCTGTCGCCCGGGGGCGGCGGACGGCTGTGGCTCGGCAAGGTGGGCGCGCTTAAGCTTGAGATCCGCGACGATCTGCTGCTGCAGTATCGCGAGCTCACCGAGGACTGGCACTTCAAGCAGAACGCGAACGTCATGCTCGGACTGCTGCTGCTGTCGGGAGCCCGAAAGTGATCGCCCTGCTGCTGCTCGCCCTCGCCCCGCCGGGGCTCGCCAAGAAGCCAAGGCCCGAGGCCCCCGAGGCCCCCGCGCCGGCCACGATGTCCGATGCCGAGGTCGGCGCGCTGTTCGCGGAGGTGGCGAAGGCCGCAGCCACGGGCAACCGCTCGGCCGCCGCCGACCAGCTCGCGGCAATCGTGACGGATCCCTCCAAGGCCCCCGCGCACGGTCAGGCCTGGGCGATGCTCGCGAAGAGCTTCCTCGACTTCGAGCTCAAGCTGCCCGCGGTGGTCGCCTGGGGCAAGGCCCTCGCGTTGAAGCCCGAAGCAGCCGCGCCCGAGCTGGAGAGCATCCTCGAGCTTGCCCGCCAGACCGGGGAGACGGCCCCCGTGGCCGAGTCACTCGGCAAGAACCTCGGCATCCAGGTGGACGATCCCCTACGGAACCAGGTCTCCTACCTGGCCGCCCGCTACCACGTCCACGAGGGCAACCTCGGCCCTGCGACCGCGATTCTCCGCATCGCCAAGCAAGATCAGCCCGGCTTCGAAGACATCGAGCTCCTGCGGGGCGTGGTGCTCTCGCTGCAGGGCCAGCCCGACGACGCGGTGGCGCCCATGCAGATCGCCGAGGCCCTCGGCCGACGCAACGGCCGGGGGGACAGGTTCGTCAACCGGGCCAACCTCAACATCGCACGCGCCTACTACGCGGCCGGCAACTACACCCAGGCCAGCGTGTTCTACCGCCGGGTGGAGCGGAGCTCGGACTTCTGGCTCGACGCGCAGTTCGAGAGCGCCTGGGCGCATTTCCGCGGCAACGACATGAACGGCGCGCTGGCCATGCTCTTCAGTCACAAGACGCCGTTCTTCGAGGAGGGGTACTTCAACCCCGAGGCCGACCTCCTCCGAGCCTATGCCCTGTTCACCATGTGCAAGTTCCCCGACGCATCGAAGCAGATCGACGAGTTCCAGGCGAAGTGGGAGCCCATCCGAGACCAGTACCTCGCGCTCTCCTTGTCGCCGAAGGAGGCCTTCGGCGAGGTCCGGGCGCACCTGACGGGCGACACCTCGAAGCTCCCTCGCGCGATGCTGCGGCAGTTCGAGCACGAAGATCGCATGCTCGACGCGGTCAAGGCGGTGTCCCTCGCCGAGCGGGAGCTCGTCACCGCCCAGGGCGTCGGCGGCGACACCGCGGCCCTGGCCGAGGAGCTGCTCAGCGAGCTCATCGCCCACCGCACGACCGTCGAGGGCCAGCGAATCCTCGACCGAATTGCCGAGTCGCGCAAGGAGCTCGACCAGCTGCTGACCGACATCGAGATCACGAGGCTCGATCTGCTGAACCTCGAGAGCGAGATGTACAGCCGTGCGGCAGCGACCGGCACGCTCGACTACGGCGACAACATCGGTCAGATCCGGGAGCTCCGCCGCCGCAAGGGCTACCGTGTGTGGCCGTTCCAAGGTGAGTACTGGGCCGACGAGGTCGGGTGGTACGTGTTCAACGCACGCCCGGACTGCCCCGAGTCCATGGCCCGGGGCGACGACAGCCCCCGGTGAGTACCCCTCCCGCCGCCCTCGTGCGGCTCGACTCCGGGCTCCGCGTCGCCGTCCAGCCGCTGCCCGACGCTGCGGTCTCCAGCGCGCACCTGTGGTTCGACGCCGGGGCCGCCGACGAGCGGTCGGCCCAAGCGGGCGCCGCCCACTTTGTCGAGCACCTCCTGTTCAAGGGCACCCCGAGCCGCGGGATTGGCATGGCGGCCGCCGAGGTCGAGGGCCTCGGCGGGGACCTGAACGCCTGGACGAGCTGGGACGAGACCGTGATCCACGCCACCTGCGCCGGCGATGCGGTCGCGGGCGCGCTCGACGTGATCATCGACATGGCGCGGGCGTCCCTGTTCGATGCCGACGAGCTCGAGCGCGAGCGGCAGGTCGTGCTCGAGGAGATGCGGGGCTACGACGCCGATCCCGACACGCTCGTGGTGAACCAGGTACAGGCACGCATCTTCGGCGACCACCCTTACGGCCGCCCGGTGATCGGCCACATGAAGACGGTGCGGGAGGTGTCCCGCGAGGCGCTCAGGGACTTCTGGCGGTCCCACTACCACCCCGGCCGCGCCGTACTCGCGGTGGCGGGACCGGTCGAGCTGCGTGAGGTCGCCCAGCTGGCCGAGCGACTCACCGACGGCTGGCCGGTCGCGCGCACCCGGTCCTCCCTGCGAAGCCCTCGCGGCTTGCCTCCGGGCGAGGTCCTGTTGCGCGAGGACTTCGGGAGCATCCTCGTACAGCTCGCCTGGCCGGGGCTGCCGGTCGGACACCCGGACGAGGCTGCGGTCGACGTGCTGGCGTTCGCCATGGGAGAGGGGGTCTCGGCCCGCCTGCCCGTCCTCCTCGACCTCGAGCACGGCGTCGCCAGCCACGTCTGGGCGGACCACCAGCCGCTCCTCGGCGGCGGGCTGCTCGGGCTCGGCTTCATGTGCGGCGACACCGCGGAGGCGATCCGCCTGACGCTGCGGGAGGTCAGCCGGGTGGCGCGCTACGGCTTGCTCCCGCTCGAGGTCGCCCGTGCCCGCGAGGGCATCGAGGCCGACCTCTGGTTCGGCGCGGAGACGGCTCACGGCGTCGCATCGGAGCTCGCCTGGTCGGTCGCGCGCACCGGGCGGCTCGACGCGCAGCAGCGCTACCTCGATGCGATCCGGCAGGTCACTGCACAGGACGTGCACCGGGTCGCGGCCCGCTGGATGAGCCCTGACCAGGCCCACGTCGTCGTCCTCGACCGGTCGTGGCGCGACGCGGGGCGCCTCGGGCAGGTTCGCAAAGCGTCCGAGGCGCCAGATCGGGCCCGTCCGCTGCGCGCTGCGAGCGCAGGGAGCACGCCCACGTGGCAGGTCGGCCCCCTGCGGATCGCGGTGCATGCGCGCCCCAGCCCGGTCGCCGCAGTTCGGATCCTCGCCCGCGGGGGGCAGCTCCGCGAGACGGGGCGAACCGCTGGACTGGCCGAAGCGTGGGCCCGCACCGTCACCCGTGCGGCGGGGCCTTACGACCCCCGGGCGCTCGCCGCCTTGGCCGATCAGCTGTCGCTGCGCATCGACGCCGAGGCAGGGAGGGCCACCCAGGGCCTGGGGGCCACGTTCCCCGCCGAGCATCTCGACCAGGTCCTGGACCTCCTCGGACATGTGCTCGCGGACCCCCACTTCGCGGAAGACGACTGGAACCAGATCCACCAGACGATGGTGGAGGACCTGGGGGCGGTCGACGACGACGCGGACACGGTGGCGGTAGAGGCCCTGTGGCGAGGGCTGTGGCCGAGCCATCCGTTCCGCCTGCCCGCGCTCGGGACCCAGGCCTCTCTCGGGAACCTGACCGCCCACCGGCTGCGGAGCTTTCACCGCGCCGCGATGGCGGCGAGCGGCCTCGTGGTCGGGGTCGCCGGCGGGGTAGACGCCGATGCCGTGCTCCGCGGGGTGGAGCGCTGGGCCGAGGACCTGCCGGCCGACGCCGCCGCGCTGCCACCCACACCCCCGGGTGAGCCACAGACCTCCGCGCGCGTGCGCCGCGCCGGCGCCGCCCAGGCCACGGTCCTGCTCGGCACCCGCGGCGTGGCCGCGAACGATCCGGACCGTCTCGCACTCGCGGTCGCCGCAAGCCTCCTCGACAGCCAGGCGGGGCGGCTGTTCCTGGCGCTTCGTGAGCGCGCCGGGCTCGCCTACAGCGTTTGGGCCACCTCGGAGGTCAATGCTGTCGGCGGCGTGTTCTCCGTGGGCCTGGCGACGGATCCCGCGCAGGTCGGCACAGCTGCGCGGGGGCTCCGTCGCGAGGTCCTGCGGCTGGCGGAGCAGAGCCCGTCGCACGAGGAGCTGGCGCGGACGCGCCGCATGCTCCTCGGCCAGGCCGCAGCTCGCGCACAGCGCGTCGCGTCGCAGGCGTTCGTGCTCGCCCAGGGGCTCCTCGACGGCCGGGACTACGGCCTCGATCAGCTGGAGGCGTCGCTCGGGAGGCTTGAGCCGGCTGACGTCCGCGAGGCCCTTGCCCGCCGGGATGTCGAGCACCTGCTGCGCGTCACCGTGGTGCCGCGATGACCCCCGAGCCCTGGGGCGCCTACGTTCACGTCCCCTGGTGTCGGATCCGGTGCCCGTACTGCGCCTTCTACGTCGTGCCGGGCGGTGAGCCGATCGAGACGGACGTGGAAGCGCGCTTCGTCACGCGCGTCCTCGGCGAGCTCGCCGAGTGGTCGCCGTCCTTCGCCGGCCCGCAACAGAGCGTGTACCTCGGCGGGGGGACCCCCTCACGGCTGTCCCCTCGAGGGCTCGCCACGCTGGTCCGCGGACTGCGACAGGGGCCCGAGGTGGACGTCAGCGCCGAGGCGAACCCCGAGGACCTGACCGACGACTGGCTCGCCGCCGCCCTCGCGGCCGGCCTCACCCGGGTGTCAGTGGGCGTGCAGTCCTTCCAGGACGCCGTCGCGCGCCGCCTGGGGCGCGCCCACACGGCACGCCAGGCGGTCGATGCCTGCCGGAGGACCGCGGCCGCATCCCTCGCGTCGTGGAGCGTCGACCTGATCTTCGCGGTCCCCGGCCAGTCGCTGGCCGATCTCGACGCCGATCTCGACCGCGTGCTCGACCTCGGCGCCCCCCACGTCTCCGTGTACGGGCTCACGATCGAGGCCGACACCCCCTTCGCGCGCGCCCAGCAGCGGGGGCGCCTCGTGGAGACCCCGCCCGACGACTGGCGCCGCATGTACGACCGACTCGTAGAGCGCCTCACGCAAGCCGGAGTGGCGCGGTACGAGGTGTCCAACTTCGCGCGCAAAGGCCACGAGAGCCGGCACAACCGTCTGTACTGGACCGACGGCCCTTACATGGGCCTCGGGCCCGGAGCCCACGGCTACACAGCCGACGGACGGCGCTGGCTCAACGCGCCCAGCCTGCCCCGTTACCTCGCCGAGGCGCCGGCCCCGCGCACGGTCACGACGCCAGACCCGCGAGATCAGGCCATCGACCTCGTAGTGTCGTCGCTTCGCGGGGTCGGTGGGCTGGACC
>CAYMSU010000196.1:0-10676 GCA_964393165.1 uncultured Enterobacteriaceae bacterium | reverse complement strand
CAGTGGAAGGTGGGCGGCCGGAAGCGGCCGAGCGGGAGGGAGGCGTCGCCGTGGTAGGCGTCGCGAAGCGCGGGCGCGCGGTCGGCGCCGCTGGCCACGAGCACGGCGGTCGGGGCCGTGTGGAGGGCCTTCATCGACAGCGAGATCCGCTCGGGCGGGGGCTTCGGGCTGTCGCTCAGGCCGAACACCGGTGCCTCGACCGCGAGCCCGGGGTGCCCGGGGAACAGCGAGGCGATGTGCCCGTCGGGCCCCGCTCCGAGGAGCACGACGTCGAGGCTTCCGACCTCCTCTCCCCACCGGCGCAGGGCCTCCGCGACGGCCTCCTCGAGCGTGCCCGGGTGAACCCAGGACACCACTCGGGGCCGTGGATCCGCCGCCTCGAGCCACTCGGCCCAGGCCGTCGCGTAGTTCGTGTCGTCGGTCGCGTGGCGCTCGTCGACCCACGTGACCGTGAGCGCGCGGGCCACGTCGGGGGTGAGGTTCTCCCGAAGCCAGCGGAACACGGGCCCAGGGGAGCGGCCGCCAGGAATCGCGAGCCGGGCGTGTCCGCGGGCCGACACCGCGGCAGCCAGGGCCTGCGCGACGAGCTCGCCCGCGGCGGACCCCACGTCGGCCGAGACGTGGACCTGTGGGAGCGGCGTGGTCATGGTCTGGAGCTCCAGAAGCCCTCGCAACCCTGCCACAGCACGTCGGCCTCGACCGGCCCCATGCTTCCTGCGGCGTAGCGGTGCACCGGCGGTCGGACTGTCTGCCAGCCCTCGCGGATCGCGTCGACGAACGACCAGGCGGCCTCGACCTCGTCGCCGCGCAGGAACAGCGTGGCGGTGCCCTCGAGCGCGTCGAGCAGCAGCCGCTGGTAGGCGTCGGGGATCGCCTCGACCCCGAGTGAGGCATAGTCGAAGCCGAAGTCCGCCTGCCGCATGACCATTCCGGGCCCTGGCTCCTTGACGAGGAACGACCACTCGAACCCTTCGCGAGGCTGGATCCGGATCTTCAGCGCGTTGGGTCGCAGCAGGCAGATCTTGCCGAGCTCGGCGTCGCGGTTGGGCCCGTTCAGCAGGTCCACCGGGGGAGTGCGGAAGTTGAGAACGACCTCGGTGAACCTCGAGCGCAGCGCCTTGCCCGTGCGAAGGAGGAACGGAACCCCGCTCCAGCGCCAGTTGTTGATCGACGCCCGGATCGCCACGTAGGTCTCGGTCGTGGAGTCGGGCGCCACCCCGGGCTCGTCGCGGTAGCCACGGTCGCGGGCCGGTCCTGCCGCGTACTGGGCGCGAACCACCCGCTCCGCCACCTCCTCGGGGGTGAACCGGCGAAGGGCGCGGAAGACCTTCACCTTCTCGCTACGCACGTCATCGGCGCGCAGCGCGCCCGGGGCCTCCATGGCGATCAGGGCGAGCACCTGGAGCAGGTGGTTCTGGACCATGTCGCGCAGGGCGCCGGCAGTGTCGTAGTACGCGCCGCGCTTGCCCTCCATCGCCACCGTCTCGCACACCGAGATCTCCACCGACTCGACGTGCTCCCGGGTCCACAGGGGCTCGAAGATCGCGTTCTGGAAGCGGAACGACAGGATGTTCTGGACGGTCTCCTTGCCGAGGTAGTGGTCGATCCGGAACAGCTGGTCTTCGCGGAGATGCTCGAGCAGCGCCGCGTTGAGCGCGCGGGCCGACGACTGGTCAGTGCCGAAGGGCTTCTCGACGACCACGCGGCGCCAGCCCTCGGTCGCCTCGAGGGGACAGGCCAGCATGCCCTGCTCGGCGAGCGCGGCGACCGTGGGACCGAACAGGTGGGGCGCCAGCGCGAGGTAGAAGAGCCGCCCCACCCGCTCCGGGTCGCCGCCGGCGTGGCCCGCGAGGCGGTCGAGCTCGTTGCGGAGCCGGCGGAGGTCGGCGGGGTCCGATGCATCGGCCGCGACGTAGTGCATGTGGGGGGCGAGCTCTTCGAAGGCGGCCCGCTGGGCGTCGGTCAGCGCGCTTCGCAGCTCCGCCCGCCAGGTCTCGCTCGAGCGCTCGCTGCGCGACACTCCGACCACCTGGAGTGGGCGGGGCAGTGCGCCTGCGGTGAGGTTGCCGAGGAGGGCGGGAACGAGCTTGCGCGCTGCGAGGTCGCCGGTGGCGCCGAAGATGACGACCTGTGCGGCCATGGGTCCTCCTCGAGACACCCGGGCCTATAGCAATCCGGCTCGCGGCCGATTGACGTTCCATGAAAGCTCCCTCCGAAGTTGCTCTCGGGCCCGCCGTCAGGCGCCCGCTCGACACGATCCGCAGGCTGCGGGACCACCTGCAGGCCGCCCCCGAAGACGCCGCCGCCTGGGAGGACGTCGCCGAGGCGATGCTGGACATCGGGCAAGGCCAGCACGCGGTGCCCGCCGCCCGCCGGGCCTGGGTTCTCCAGCGCAACACGGACTCCGCGACGCTGATGGCGGTCGCGCTCGCTCAGGCCGGCCGCGCACCCGACGCGATCAAGCTCGTCCAGGCCGCCATCGCGAAGCGACCGTCGTCGTCGCTCGCGTGGGAGCGGATCGCCAGGGCGCTCGCGACGATCGGCGCCCACGACTCCGCGCTCGACGCCAGCTGGCAGGCCTACACCCGCAACCCGGGCGACGCGGATCTCGCGGCGCGCACGGCGGACCGGCTGGAGCGAGGTGGCCGGCGCCTCGACGCTCGGCGCGTGGTCGACGGGGTGCTCCGTCGCTCCCCCTCGCACGCCCTGGCGCGCCACGTCGCTGCTCGGCTGGCCTTCCACGCGGGCGAGCTCGATCGCGCTGCCGAGCAAGCCAGGGCCTTGCTGCTCGACGGCACCGCGGATCACCCCGCCGAGCTCTGGAAGGACCTCGCCCGGATCGAGAACGCCAGGGAGCGACCGCGCGACGCGTTCATGGCCGCCGAGGTGGGCAACGCGCAGGCGCTGTTCGACTGGGCGGTCGCTCGAGAGGGGCGCCCCGGGGCGCTGCTTCACGAGCTCGACCAGACAGTCGCCCGGGTGCGCGCGCAGGGACTCGCGGGCCCTGCGGGTCCGTCGGAGGACGTCGAGGACCTGGCCGAGCCGGTGCTCTTCCTCGTCGGCTTCCCCGACCCCTCACTCGACGACGTGCGTAGGCGTCTCGCGGCCCACCCCTCGATCGTGACCGTCCGCGACCCGGTGCTGGAGATCGCTGCCCACCGGGTGCTCCCCGGTCAGGATGGTGCGCGGGTGCTGGCCTGCGCGGAGGACCCGGAGATCGCCGAGCAGCTTCGGACGGCGTGGCGCGAGGAGGTCCGGATTCGGGTGGACCCCGAGGGGCGCAGGGTCGTCGACGCCGGGCCCGCGAACCTGCTGCGCGTCGAGCTGATCGCTCGGCTGTTCCCGAGGGCGGCGGTGATGTCGGTGGTGCGAGACCCGAGGGACGCGGTGGTGGCCGGCTATCTCGCGGACTTCGACGGGGCGGAGGCGCTCGCGCCGCTCGCCGACCTCCCGTCGAGCGCGACCCTGTGTGCGGGACTGCACGCGCTGTGGGACCTGGCTGCACCCTACCTCGAGGCCCCGGGACGGATCCGCTTCGAGCAGGCCCAGGCCTCGCCGCGCGCGACCTTCGAGCCGGTGCTCGAGCGCCTCGGGCTCGGCTGGGACGACGCCATGTACGACGCTGCCGCCGACCCGGATGTGTCCTCGGTCGGGGAGACGCCTCGGGCCGCCCTCCGCCCGCCGCGCCAGCCCCCCACGATCGGCCGGTGGCGGGCCTACCAAGACCATCTGCAGGGCGTGCTGGACGTTCTCGCTCCCGCGGTCCAGGCGCTGGGGTACGACGGCGAGATGCGGTAGTCTCCGGCCCCACCCAGGGGGCTGGCCGTGTTCGTGCTCGTCTTCGCCGTGCTGTTCGGGGTCGTCGCGCTCGCGCAGGCGCCAACCTCAACCTCTTCCCCCATAGAGCCGGTCAGCGCGCCCGACGCCGCACCGGGCACCGATAGCGCAGAGGGCGCGGGTGACGTCTCACCAGACGGGCCCTCCGAGGAGTCCGACGTTGCGGGGGCGGCCGCCAGCGCCGTGGCCCTCGCGGGGTGGCCGCGCGTCGAGCAGGAAGTCCTGCCCCGCCTGGTGGCGCGCGAGGAGGCGGCGGCGTCGCGGACCGAGAATCGTGAGCAGTTCCTCCGAGGGGAGGCCCCGTTCGAAGAGGCCTACCCGCGCCTGTCGAGGACCGCCCTCGGCAACCCGCCGCTGCTGCGGGGCCGGCTCGCCCAGCTCGCGGAGGCCGAGGTCGACCGTGCGAAGGAGGTCGGCTCGGTTCCGCTCGGGGTGACGGAGGCGGAGCACCTCACCCGTTGGCGGGACACCGTCGGCGCGGCGCACGCGGCCGAGGCCGAGGCCGCCGAGCTCGAGCGGCGGCTCCTCGTCTCGGTGCTCGCGCGCCTCGAGGTACGCCCTGAGCTGCGCAGCACCGCCGTGCAGTGGGCGCGCTCCCCGCTCGAGGTGCAGAGCCACGCCGTGCAGTTCCTGCCCGAGGACGTCCCGCCGGCCACGCGGGTGGCCTGGGAGGCGCGCGCGGCCGAGGCTGACGCCGCGCTGGCCCGCCTCGACGCCCTGCTTCACGATCTCCGCCTGGCGGGGGTCCGGGGCGAGGTCCCCAGTCCGAGCGCGGATCTCGAGGGCCTCATCGACGAGGGCTGGGAGTGCGCCGACCGGCTCGTCCTCCTCCGTCCCTCCCTGGCGCCCGACGAGGCCCGGCGCGTGACCGAAGCGCTCCGCGCATACTGGGAGGGGGCGGGTCTCGAGGCGCTCCAGGCCGAGGTCGACGCCCTGAGGGAGCGAGTCGCGGGGGTGGAGGCTCCCGAGGAGGATCTGCTCACCCTCGAGGCCGACAAGGCGCAGGCAGCCGTCGAGCTCGCCGCTGCCGAGCTGCGGCTGGAGTCGCTGCCCGAGGGAGCGGAGGCCGCGCAGCGGGCCTTCTTCGCCCTCGACGTGGCGCGTGCGGAGGCCGCGGACGAGCTGGCCAGGCTGCGACACCTCGCCAAGGCAGGCCTCGTCGTCGCGGAGGATGCCGAGACGGCGGAGGCCCAGGCGGAGCTCGCGGAGATCCGGGCCCAGCAGGCGGAGGACGCTGCCGGCGAGGACGAGCGGGCCCAGCAGCTCGCGCGCATCGAGCGGCTGCACGCCGAGGCCAAGGCTCGCGCCGCGGAGCGTCAGAAGGCGCTCGTCGACGCACGGGAGCGGGAAGACGCCAACAAGCTGCTTCAGGTGAAGATCAGCGACCAGCGCGCGGAGGTCCGCGGGCTCCGGTACCAAGGCGGCTGGCCGGTGGAGGATCAGGACGACGCAGACGCGCTGTACACCAAGGTCCGCGCCACACTCGACAAGGTCCGCGGGGAGGCGTCGGAGGCTCTCGAGGCCACTGTCCGCGCTCGCCGGGCGCTGATCGACTCGGAGACCGCGCTCGAGGAGGACGCCCCACGCCTCGAGGAGGCGCGGGCGTTCGTCACGTCGCTGCCCGAGTCGGTGCCCGACAAGGTGCGCGAGGACTCCCAGGCGACGCTGCAGTCGTGGCAGGACAGCCTCCGCGCCGAGCTCGAGGCGTCGCGGACGCTGGTCGGGCTGGCGACGCGCCAGGAGCAGGTGCTCCTCGCCATGGTCCACGACGCGCGGGTGACGAAGCGCGACCTGTACCCGCACCTCTCGCCCGCCTCTCGTGCGGCCGACCAGGACCGGTTCCTCGAGGATCTCCAGCGCGAGGCCGCGTTCCTCGTGCCGAGCGTGACGCTGGGGCTCAAGCAGCGGGAGCTGCAGATCGAGAACCCCCGCCGCCTCGTCGACACGTGGGAGGAGCTCCGGTCGCTCGGCCAGAGCTTCGCGTGGACGCTGCTGGCCGGCATCGTCTGGTTCTGGGCGCGACGCCGGGCCAACCGCTGGGCCATGGGGATCTCCCAGCGCGCGCTCGACGCACGGCCCGAGCTCCGGCCCTCGGATGCCGAGGCCCTTCGCGATCCGATGGCCCGCGCCATCCGGAACTCGACCGATCTTCTCTTGGGTCAGGTGCTGCTGTGGACGCTGGGGTCGTCCCTCGTCGAGGTCCAGTTCCTCGTCCGCGCCTACCTGTATTTGTCGATGTTCCGAGCCCTGCTGGCGCTGTTCGACCTCGCGGTCGTGCCCCAGGGCGACGTGCGGCCGGCCCTGGTGGTGATCCGGCGGGAAGGCTTCCGCCTCGCGCGGTCCACCGTGTGGTGGCTCCTCCTGTACTTCGTCGTCTATCGCCTGCTGCACTGGGTGCTCTGGGACGTGGCGCAGCTCGACACCCTGGCGGGGCTGCTCGAGGGCGGCATGCGAGGCGTGCTCGCCCTGCTCGTGGTGTGGACGCTGTTCCGCTGGGAGCCCGTGCTCCGCGAGTCGCTTCGCCGACGGATGGGCCGCGCCAGCACCTTCACCCGCTGGCTCATCCCCGAGCGAGGCGGCTTCCTGCTCCGCATCCCCCGGGCGCTCGTGCAGGTGGTGGTTCTCACCTTCCTGCTCGTCCTCGAGCTGGCGCAGCGGTTCGCCCGCGAGGGCACTTCGCTGTCCTGGGTCTTCACCGCCCTCAACCGCTACCGCATCAAGGAGCAGGACCCGGCCCAGTACCGCCCCATCGAGGAGGAGGTACGCGACCGCATCGTGGAGGGCGAGACCATGCCCGACGACCGGGTGCACCGCGACGAGCTGAGCAGGGTCGCGGCCTCCCTCGCGGAGTGGCACAAGACCGGCCTGCGTGGCCTCGTCGCGGTCGTCGGAGACCGGGGGATGGGCAAGACCACCGCCTGCCACGAGGTCGTCCGGCTGCTCGAGGGCAGCGGCCTCGCGGTCTCTCGCGGGGAGGTTCCGCACCTCATCCGCACGATCCCCGAGCTGTTCGCCTGGCTGTGCACCGTCGTGGGGAGCGAGCAGGTGGCCCGCACGCAGGAGGAGATGGTCCAGGTCCTGGACGGCGCAGAGCGCCGGGCCGTCGTCCTCGAGGAGGTCCATCGCACGTTCGCCCGTCGGGTGGGCGGCCTCGACGTGATCCAGGCGCTGCTGTACGTCCTGAACGCAACCTCCCACCGGCACTTCTACGTGGTGAGCGTGCACGGCCCGGCGTGGGACTACTTCGCCGCCACCGGATCGATGATCGACTGCGGGGTCTTCCACACGGTCGTGCACCTCGGGCCCATGGCCAGCTCGCAGCTCAAGGCACTCACCCTCGCGAGGGCGGAGGCCGCAGGGGTCGATGTCGACTTCTCGTCGCTCGAGCGCCCGACCGCCTTCTCCGACGATCCCAAGCTCGAGGAGGACCGGGCGATCAGCGTGTTCTATCGGCTCCTCGCCGAAGCGACGGGCGGGAACCCGGTCGCTGCGCTGGATGTGTTCAGCCGGTGCCTCGAGCGCACCGAGGACCCGAAGCTGGTGCGTGCCCACATGGGGGCCTCGCTGACCATCGGGCTGCTGCCCGAGCTCCCGGACGAAGCCCTGTTCGTGCTGGTGGCCCTCAACCTCCACGATGAGCTCGGCCAGGACGAGCTCGTCGAGGTCACGAACCTCCCGCTGTCCGAGGTCCGGGCCACGGTGCGGGATCTGCTGTCGCGCGGCCTTCTGATCCGCGACGGCGAAGAGCTCCGCATTCCCGATCGCCACCGCCGGACCGTGCAGCGCACGCTGCGTCGCCGGCACTTCCTGCACCTGGGGGCCTGACCATGCCGCTCGGAACCAACCTCGAGCCCGCGGACATCCAGCAGCTCATCCGGTTCATCGACCTCCGTGGGCTCCCGCTGGCCCTGCTGGTGCTGGTGCTCGGTGCGCTCGGCATCTTCGTGTGGACGCGTGTGACCGACCGCCTGGGGGAGCAGTTCCCCGAGCGCCGCCTCGTCCTCAAGCAAGCCAAGGCGCTCGGTCGCTTCGCGATCTACCTCGCGGTGCCCACGATGATGGCTTCGTCCCTGCTCGTGCTCGAGGGGGAGGCGCTGCTGGCCGTCGCGGGGTCGATCTCGGTCGCCGTCGGCTTCGCGTTCAAGGACCTGATCGGCTCCCTGATCGCCGGCGTCACGTTGCTCGTCGACCGGCCCTTCCAGGTCGGCGACCGCATCACGTTCGGGGGCTTCTATGGCGAGGTGAAGGAGGTCGGGCTGCGATCGGTGCGCCTGCAGACCCTCGACGACAACCAGGTCACCATCCCCAACAGCAAGTTCCTCACCGACGAGGTCGCGTCGGCCAACGCAGGGGAGCTGCACGCGATGGTGGTCATCCCCTTCTATGTGGGGGCCGCCGAGGACTTCCAGGAGGCCCGACGAATCGTCCGCGAGGCCACGTCGACGTGCCGCTATGCCTACCTCGACGAGCCCATGGAGACGCTCGTGGAGGACCAGTTCATCGGCCAGCGGTTCGTCTCGGTCATCACCGCGAAGGCGTACGTGTTCGACGTCCAGTACGAAAAGGACATGGTCACGGACGTGACCGAGAGGGTCAAGCTGGCTTTCCGGGAGGCAGGCATCCGCACGCCGGATCAGGCCTACCGGGATCTCGAAATCTACGCCCGAGAGAGCGCCTGACGGGGATAACGTATGCCTCTCGGAGGGGGCGCGGCCCCCGGGGAGAAGCATCATCATGCCCGAACTCACGAGGCTCACCCTGGTCCTCGGGCTGGGGCTCGCAGCCTGCACTGGCGGCGGAGACGGCGCTGATCGCACTGGGGTCACCGGCGCGACCGACACCGGCGAGACCGGCGTGCTCACCTGCGACAAGGCAGAGCGAGACTGTGCGGGAGTCTGCTTCGGATCCGCCACGGTCGACGACTGTGGGCAGTGCGACGAGAACCCCGCCAACGACTGTGTGCAGGCCGTCGAGGTGAGCGGCCAGTGGGCGTGCGACGACGACGAGACCTGTCAGGACGTCTGGGAGATCCAGCTCCGGCGGGACTCCCGCGTCGAGGTCGACGTCACCGAGGTCACCGGGGACTCGGTGGTCCGCGTCGCGGTGTTCGAGCCGAACGCCAACGCGAACGGTCGCAACGTGCTCGTGGGCAGCAACAAGGACCTGCTCTGCACCGGAGCCGACGAGAGCACCTCGGTGGAGTTCGCGACCGGCGATCTGCCTGGTACCTGGCGGATCGCGATCGGCCGGGACACCGGAGCCAGCAGCGGCAACACCGGCACCTACACGCTGGCCGTGGCCACGGAGAACGGGGTGCAGATCGGTGAGGAGCCCCTGCTGGACGACGCCGAGACCCAGGCAGACGGGGCCCGCTGCGGCAACGAGTACCGATTCGAGGGGAACTGGGACTGCGATCAAGACGAGAGCTGCCAGGACACGTTCGAGCTCGATCTCACCGAGGGGCAGGTCCTCGATCTCTCCGTGGTCGATGTCGAGGACGACTCGGTGGCGGGCCTCGCGCTGTACGCCCCCGGCGACTCGAGCGGGGACACCAACCTGCTGACCAACACGCGCGACGACCGGGTGTGCGAAGGTCGAGACGACGATCTGGTCGCGCCCTCGTTCACAGTTGCGGAGTCGGGCAACCACCTGCTCGCCATCACCCGCTACTCGCCACCGTCGGCGGGTGACCGAGGCCGCTACGCGGTCGTCATCGGCGCGGACGACTTCTTCGACCGCCCCCGGCCGCAAGACAACGACCTCGAGAGCGATGCGCCGGGCGCTCGCTGTGAGTGGGCCCACGTGGCCGCCGAGACCTGGGACTGCAAGACCGATCTGGCGTCCTGTCAGGACGTCTTCGACATCGACGTGCCCGCGGGCATCGACCTCGCGGTGAGCGTCACGGGCGTCACCGGGGGCTCCGCCGTGCGGGCGGCGGTGTTCGGCCCGGGGGAGCCGCTGTCCGGCAAGAACCTCCTGACCGGCAAGGCAGGGGCCGACCTCCAGTGCACCGGACCCGATGCCGACCTCGTCGCGCCCGACGTCGTGGGTACCGCTGCGGGGACCTACCGGGTGGCCATCGGCCGCGACGCTGCGGCCAGCAAGGGCAAGACGAGCGCGGGCAGCTACGACCTCGAGGTGCAGGTCAAGGGTGGCTATGGCGGGATGGTCACCCGCACGCTCGACGACGCGCTCACCGAGGCTACGACGACCACCTGCCCGCAGGAGTAGCAGGCTCGGTCAGCGCCGGCGCAGGGCTCGGCAGGCCGCCGCGTCGTCGCTGTCGAGGCGAGGGCACAGCTCGTCGAGCAGCTCCCGTGCGCGCGCGGCCTGGGGGTCGTCGGCGGGCACCTTGCCGAGCACCGCCAGCGCGGACGCATAGCGGCCCTGAAGGGCGAGCTGCGCCGCGTAGTAGACGCCCACGGCGCCCTCGACCTCCGGAAGCAGCGCCAGGGCCTGGGCCGCGAGGCCGGCCTCGTGGCGGGCGGCCGCGCACTCGAACGCCGCCTTCGCGTAGGGCCCGGGGTTCGACACGGCTCCCGGCGCGAGTACGTCGTGGAACGCCTGCGTGCAGGCGGGAACCGAGCTGTCGCGCTCCAGCAGGTAGGCAGCTCGGTGCATGCGATACTGCCAGCTCGTCTGCGGGACCAGGCCGGCATCGCGGCGGGCACGCACGGCATGGAGCCAGTCGCGCAGGGGGGCTTCCCGCAGCGCGCCCGGCGCGGGAGCGGCCAGCGCCTCGAGGGCTCTCGACACGGCGGCCAGCTCTCTCTCGGGCGGGACCTTGGGCCCCGAATGGGCGAGCACGACCAGTAGGTGCTCGGTGGCGACCCACAGCT
>CAYMSU010000195.1:0-10777 GCA_964393165.1 uncultured Enterobacteriaceae bacterium | reverse complement strand
AGGCTGGAGCCAGGTCGACAGCGATCCGGCAGCAGCGCGTGAGGCCTTCCGGAAGGTCCTCGACAGCGATCCGGATCACCACGAGGCGAACTACGGCTTCGGGTATTCCCTGCTGATGCAGGGGAATTCGTCGGCTGGCGAGTACTTGTGTCGAGCCCGGGGTGCGAGGGACCCCGAGGTGCGTCAAGATGTGCGTGGGCTCATCGAAACCCACGCCGTGACATGTCCCTGAGTCGTCGCCCGACCTCCTCGACGCCTGCTGCCCGCCCTCTGTCCTCGCCTACTCGAGCCTGCGCCCTCTGCGGAGGCCCGGCCGAGGTCCGAACGGTGCGGGGCTGGAACCGTCTGGTCTGCCCCAAGTGTGGCGCCACGCACGCTGGCCGCCCCGCCCAGGTGGGCATGGAGCCGGCACCGCTGTCCGGGCACATCCCCCGCGACACCCCCACGCCGGCTCCGCGCCGCGAGGTGGGGCCTGGCCGGCCGGAGCTCGTCGCCGCGTCCGCGGTACGTGCGGCGCTGCGCGAGGAGCAGGCCCGGTCGAAGCGGCTGCGGCGCGCGATCGTGCTCGTCACACTGCTTCTCGTGGGCCTCGCCGCGCTGGTGGTGCTACCACTGGGAACACTCTTGGTGCTGTCGATCACCGGCACACCGCTGTAAGGGCGCTGCTCGGGCGCACCCCCCGGAGGGTACATGGCTGACGAAGAGGAGTACTTCCACAAGCAGGACCAAGAGGCGCGGGCGAAGCTCAAGGCCAAGCTCGATGCCCAGCAAGCCGAGGCCCAGCGGGCCGCCCTGAAGGAGCTTCACTACCTCAAGTGCGGCAAGTGCGGCTCGGACATGCACACGATGGCGTTCCGGGGCATCGAGATCGAGAGGTGCGGGAACTGCGGCGCCGTGCTGCTCGATCCCGGGGAGCTGGAGGCGCTCGCCGGCGAGGACCACACGTCGCTGCTCGCGTCGTTCTTCAGTATGTTCGGGGCCGGTCGAAGGACTAGCAGCGAAGACTGATCGTCGGTTGCAGTGCCGAGCGGCGCCCACCGGCGTGCGGTTAATGCTGCCCACCAGAACGGAGGTGGGAATGGGTCGCTGGTCGGTGTCCGACAGCGAGGAGCTCTATCAGATCGCGTCGTGGGGGCAGGGCTACTTCCACGTCAACGCCAAGGGCCACATGGTCATGGCTCCTCCGGGCACGACCAAGGGCATCGACCTCAAGGTCCTCGTCGACGACCTGCTCCGGCGCGGGGTCGAGCTCCCCGTGCTGGTTCGCTTCTCCGATCTCGTGCGAGCGCGGATCGACGAGCTCGTCGAGGCCTTCGCCCAGGCCAAGGAGGAGTACGGGTTCCACGGCGAGTTCCGCGGCGTGTACCCCATCAAGGTGAACCAGAGCGCGCACGTCGTAGGCGACTTCGTCCACTACGCGGCGCCCCACCACCTCGGCCTCGAGGCCGGGAGCAAGCCCGAGCTCATGATCGTCCTCGCGATGCTCGAGGACCCCGAGGCCTTGATCATCTGCAACGGGTACAAAGACAAGGCCTACATCCAGATGGCGATGCTCGCGCGTAAGCTGGGGCGCAACTGCATCATCGTCGTCGAGAATGCCAAAGAGGTCGACCTGATCTTGCGCGTCGCCCAGGATCTCGGCATCGAGCCCGCGATCGGCATTCGGGCCAAGCTCACGGTCCGCGGATCGGGGCGCTGGCAGAGCTCGGCAGGCGACAGGGCGAAGTTCGGGCTCACCGTGCGCGAGATCGTCGATGTGGTGCACCGGCTGCGTGACCTCGGATCACTGTCGGCGCTCAAGCTGCTGCACTTCCACATCGGCAGCCAGGTCACGCAGATCCGGGCGTTCTCGAATGCCCTTCGCGAGGCCACCCGGGTCTACGTGGAGCTCGTGCGCCTGGGCGCTCCTCTCGAGTACCTCGACGTCGGCGGAGGCCTCGGCGTGGACTACGACGGGAGCCGCACCAACTTCGAGTCGTCGATGAACTACTCCGTGCAGGAGTACGCTCATTCCGTGGTGTCTGCGGTCGTGGAGGCGTGCGACACGGCGGAGATCGACCACCCGAGCATCATCACCGAGGCGGGCCGGGCCATGATCGCCCACCACGCCATGCTCGTGTTCGACGTGCTCAGCCGCACCCAGATGACCGACGGCGAGGCGCCCCCTGCTCCCGACGACGGCGCCTGCGACGAGTTGACCGAGTTGTGGGAGGTCTATCAGTCGATCACCGGCAAGAACCTGCTCGAGCCGCTGCACGACGCCCTCGAGCTGCGGGAGCAGAGCCTCACCAAGTTCAACCTGGGGCTCATCGACATCGAGCAGCGCGCCCAGGTCGACGCGATGTACTTCGCCGTGTGCCGGCAGCTCCACCGGGTGGCCCGGCGGTCCGAGCAGCCGGTCCCCGAGGAGATCGAGCCGCTCGAGCGGCAGCTCGCCGACATCTACTACTGCAACTTCTCGGTGTTCCAGTCGGTGCCCGACGTGTGGGCCATCGGCCAGCTGTTCCCGGTGGTGCCGATCCACATGCTCGATCGAGAGCCCACGCGGCGCGCTATCCTCGCGGATCTGACCTGTGACTCAGATGGCCGCATCGACCGGTTCATCGACCGTCGCGACGTCAAGTCGGTGCTCGAGGTGCACAACCCCGACGGCGCGCCCTACTACCTCGGCATGTTCCTGGTGGGCGCCTACCAGGAGATCCTCGGCGACCTGCACAACCTGTTCGGCGACACCCACGAGGTCCACGTGCGGGTGGCGCCCGGGCGCAACGGCTACAAGCTCGACTCGGTGGTCGAAGGCAACAGCATCCGCGAGGTGCTCGCCTACGTGAGCTACGACCGCAACCGGCTCGTCAAGGTGCTGCGGAGCCGCGTGGAGGAGGCGATCGAGGTGGGCCGCCTGTCACCCGAGGAAGGCGGGCTGCTCGTGAACACCTACAGCTCGGGGCTGGAGAGCTACACCTACCTGTCCTGATCGGGGAGCAAGCGTGAACATCGTGTTCGTGTCGTCCGAGATGACGCCGTTCTCCAAGACCGGAGGGCTCGCCGACGTCGCGGGGGCCCTTCCTCCGGCCCTCGCGGAGCGCGGCCACCAGGTGTGGGCGGTCTCGCCCCGCTACCGCCACGTGCCCGATGCCGTCGAGCAGCCCGAGCGACTGTACGTGTGGCTGTTCGGCATGCACCACGAGGTGCGGGTGTTCGCGCTCGAGCGCGACGGGGTGAGGTTCCTGCTGATCGACCACCCGTCGTTCCACCGCCCCGGCATCTACGGCGACGCACACGGTCCCTACGGCGACAACCTGTTTCGGTTCGCCCTGCTCACGCGCGCCGCCCTCGAGCTCGCGCGGCCCCTCGACGGGCCGCTGGTCTTCCACGCCAACGACTGGCACACGGCGCTACTCCCCGTGTTCCTCGACGCCCTGTACCGGCCCCACGGGCTGCACCGCGGCGCCGCGGTGGTCCTCGGCCTGCACAACCTCGGCCACCAGGGCTCCACCCAGCCCGAGGAGTTCGGGGGCCTGGGAATCGACGGCCGCTTCTGGACCACCTGTGAGATGCACGGCCGCCTCAACCCCCTGAAGGCCGGCATCGTGAGCGCCGACGCGCTGGTCGCCGTGTCGCCGTCATACAGCCACCAGATCCAGCACGACCACGGATTCGGGCTCGAGCCGCTCCTGCAGCTGCGCACCGAGCGGATCGTCGGCGTGCTCAACGGCATCGACGCCCAGTGGGATCCGTCGACCGATCCCCACCTCCCGGCCACCTTCGACGCCTCCGACCTGTCCGGCAAGGCAGTCTGCAAGCAGGCGCTCCAGCGGGCGATGGGCCTGCCCGAGCGCCCCGACGTGCCGCTGATCGGCCTCATCTCCCGACTCGACCACCAGAAGGGCATCGATCTGGTCCAGGAGATCGCCCCATGGCTGCTCGAGGGCGACGTGCAGCTGATGATGCTGGGCAGCGGGGCGCCCGAGTTCGAGCACTTCTTCCGCGAGGTCGAGCGTCGGTGGCCCCACCGCGCGCGGGGCTGGGTCGGATTCAACGAGCCGCTGGCGCACCAGATCGAGGCCGCGTCGGACATCTTCGTGATGCCGTCCCGGTTCGAGCCCTGTGGGCTGAACCAGATGTACAGCATGCGCTACGGCACGGTGCCGGTGGTCCACGCCACGGGTGGCCTCGCCGACACCGTGCACTCCTTCGACCCGGCCACCAACTCGGGCAACGGCTGGGCGTTTCGGCCCTTCACGTCGGCCGCATTCGCGCGCGCCCTCGAGTTCGCCGTCGAGACCTACCGGCACCACCCCCACACGTGGCGGCGCCTCCAGCATCGTGGGATGACCACGGACTTCTCGTGGGCCCGCTCGGCGGGGCAGTACGAGGCCATCTACGCGCGGGCGCTCGAGCTCCGCTGAGCGGGCGAGGTGCCTAGAACTCCTCGATGGAGCCAGCCATCATCTTCAGCTCGGTGATGGCGAGGCCGGGCTGCGAGGAGCCCGGGTAGGACTCCAGGATCTCGACCTTGACCTCCCCCCAGGCCCCGCCCGTGTACCCCACTAGCGCCGGCAGAAGCAGCCACTGCATCTTGCCGGGCTTGTCGGGAAGCTCGTGGACGGTCTCCGCGAGGTTGGCGGTGAGCTTGACCTTCTTGGGCCGGTGGTAGGCCGTGCTGCCCGCCTGGATGCCGAGCGAGGACATCCCGTAGCCGCTGGCGGTCACGGAGAAGGTGGCGGTGGGCTCGGGGCCCGCCCAGAACGTGCGGGTGCTCCCGTCGAGCATCTTGTCGGGCTCGTGGCCACCGAGCGCCACGGGCGGCTCCTGGAGCGCGATGGTCGCCGCGTCGAACTCCTTGAGGTGCACGCGGATCTCTCCGATGGCCAACGCGGGGTAGTCGGCGCCCTTGTAGATCTCGGTGACCGTGAGCTTGACCCGGCCGCCGCCGAACTCGCCCCCCACCTTCTGATCGGGCAGATCGATCATCTGCCAGCCCATCTTGTCCTCGAACTTGATCGAGGTCTCGGCGACGAGCTCGGGGTCGCCGCCTGGCGAGACGTTGAAGATCTCGACCCGAGCAGCCTTGATGCGCGAGTAGTCGCGGTAGGTCTCCTCGGACTCGCCCCAGCCGCCGTAGACCGCCAGCTTGTCGACCGTGGAGGTGGGCACGTCGATGTAGATCCAGCTGCCCTCGTTGGACTCCTCGGCGTTGACCATCCAGCAGGTCTCCGGGTTGGCGTCGAGCGCCGCGGCCGCGTTGAAGTAGTTGGGGCCCTTGCGCGAGTCCTTGTGGAAGCTGGAGACCCCGAATCCGGCGAGCGCCGGGGTGGCGACGAGGCCGAGAGCGACGAGGCTCGATGCGAAGCGGAACATGACGGACTCCGTTTTCGGGCTTCTACCACAGCACGTGTGAGCGCTGGGTCAGTCCTGCTCGAGGATGGTGAACTCCACGCGGCGGTTGCGGGCTTTGCCGCTGCGGGTGGCATTGCTGTCGATGGGTAGCGACTCGCCGAAGCCCTTTGCGCGGAGGCGCTCACGGTCCACCCCGGCCTCCACCAGGAACTCGACCACCGCGTCCGCGCGGGCCTGGGACAGCTTCAGGTTGTAGGACTCCGTGCCGTCGGAGTCGGTGTGCCCCTCGACCTGCACCACGCGCAGGCGCGGGTTGTCCTGCATCACGGTCGCGATCTCCTCGAGCAGGCCGTAGGACTGCGGCTGGATCGCCGCTCGGTTGTACTCGAAGTAGATCGTCTCGCTGATCGTGATCTTCTGCTTCTGGATCACCACGCGACTGGGCGCCGTGTCGGGGCACCCGTCTTCGTCGAGGTAGCCGTTGACTGTCTCGACCTCGAACGGGCACTGGTCCTCGACGTCGTAGATGCCGTCCAGGTCGTTGTCGACGTCGGGGCAGCCGTCTTCGTCGAGCCACTCGTCGAAGTCCTCGGCTTCCGCCGGGCACTTGTCGTCCTCGTTCTCGATCCCGTCGCCGTCGTCGTCGCGGAAGGGGTCGTCGTCGGGGCAGCCGTCCCCGTCTTCGTGATCGTTGTAGGTCTCGGCGGCGTTCGGGCAGGCGTCGGCGGTGTCGAGGATGCGGTCCCCGTCATTGTCGTCGTCGGGGCAGCCGTCGAGGTCCTGGAACCCGTCGATGTCCTCGGGAACCGAGGGGCACCCGTCCTGCTGGTCGACCACCCCATCCTTGTCGTTGTCGGTGTCGGGGCAGCCGTCCCCGTCCTCGAAGCCGTCGAAGTCCTCGGGCTCGAGCGGGCACCCGTCAGCCGTATCGAGGAGTCCGTCCACGTCGTTGTCGGGATCCGGACACCCGTCCCGGTCCTCGAAACCATCGAGGTCCTCGGGGATGTTGATGCACTCGTCCCACCGGTTGGGCACCCCGTCATCGTCGCGGTCGCTCTGCACGGGGTCGAAGTGCCCCGAGATCGACAGGCCGGCGAACCCGCGCACGGTGGGCGAGCCGATCCCCTGGCTGAGGCCGAACCCTGCGCCGGCGGTGAAGGCGAAGAGCTTGCCCTGGCCGAACCGGACCCACGGGAGGAGCTCGACGGGCATGGTGGCCACCCCGTCGGTGCCGATCGCCCCCGCGAGGTCGGCGCCGAACGAGAACCACTGGGGCTGCCGCGCCTCGACGGAGGCCCGGTAGAGGAACTCCGTGCCGAGCTCGGTGTCGAAGAACGTATCGGAGGCCTTGATCCGGGCGCCCACGTTGGCCGCCACCCGGACGCTGTACTCGCGGTCGCGCACGCGCTGGTTGCTGCGCCGGTTGGCCCCCTCGAGGATGAGCATGGGCGACACCGTGGGTGTGCCTTCGCCGATCAGCGAGCGGGTCTCCCCGAGGGGCGCGGTGGCCACCGCCTGGACGGCGAGGCCGATGGCGGGCCCCTGGTCGATGTCCTTGAGCACGAGCTTGGCGCCCACCCGCGGATCGCCGAGAGCCGCCGGCAGGACATCACTCACGGGCACCGGCGAGCCCTCGGCTGCCGGCTCGAAGCCCTCCTGCCAGAGCACGCCGGGCAGATCCACGGCCACCGAGAAGATGCCGCCAATCCCGAGCCCGAGCTGCAGGTCGACCATGTTGCGCTGGTCGAGCAGGCCGTTCGGGTTCGCGGGACCCGGGCCGATCAGGCGCTCCCCGCCGGCGATGAGCACCGCCGAGTCCCGGCTGTGGTTGAACCACGCGCCGAACCCCACCTGGAGGTTGTCGAGCGTGGTCGCGGACTCGGTGACGACGAAGCCGTAGGGGTCGAGCGCAGGGCGGAACCGCTCAGCGTCGATCGGGAGGTCCTGGGGAACGGGCTGCTGCGCGAGCCCCCCCGGAGTGAGCAGCCAGGCTGCGAGCCACATCAGCGCTGCCTCCGGCGCCGCAGCAGGAGGAGCCCGGGCCAGAGCAGACCGAGCGCGAGACCCTCCTGGCAGCCCCCGCCGCCTCGCAGGCTGGCCATCTGCGGCCGAGCGTCACAGTTCTCGTCGATCAACCCATCACAGTCGTTGTCGAGCCGATCCGCGCAGACCTCCGTGAACTCCGGCGACACGGTGTCGTCGGCGTCGTTGCAGTCCTCGGAGGCCGGCGACCCGTCCCCGTCTGCGTCTACGGTGCTCGGATCGGTCTGCCCGGCGGACGCGACGACGCACCACGCGGTCAGGGCCAGAAGGGTCATGACGAAGACTCCGCGATGGGAAGGCGATGGCGGCCGGACGCTACTGGTCCGCGGCCGAGATCTCGATCGAGGTGTGGTCCTGCACGCGGCCCCGCATGCGCCACTCGTTGTCGCTCAGCTGGTCGTCGTTGACCATCACCGTGATCTCCCCGTGATTCGGGGCGGTGAACTCCGTCTGTTCGCCGACGGGGAGGATCACCTCGGGCCCCTCCGCGGGGCGGAACTTCATGATCAGCATGCCCCGCTTGCAGCCCTCGATGCTGCACGGCAGCCCCTCGGTGGGCCCATCGGTCCCCGCGACGTTCATCCACGGACCGTCCTTCGTGAGGCGGTACTGGTCGCGCTTGGTGCCCTTGATGATGACGCGGTCGTTCTTGCAGACCGAGATCGGGATCTGCCAGTTGTTGTTGATCTGGAGGTAGTCGAAGGCGGTGTACTCCATGGGCGGCGTGGGGCAGTCGCCCTCGGTGAGCCGGCCGCGGGCGCCCTCGGCCCAGGTCTCCCAGGCGGCGACGCCGCCTCCGGTCATCGCCTTCTCGCACTGCTCCGCGTTGCGCTGGGCGAACCCCTCGATGCGCTCGGGCGTGCCCAGCAGGACGGTGCGGACCGACTCGACCATGCCCGGATCGAAGCTCACCCCGTCGTTCCGGTTGCCCGACCACTGCCCGAGGATCTCGTTGAGCGCCTCGGCTCGCTTCTGCCGGCGGTCGAACTTGTTCAGATCGGGGTCATCGAAGTCCGGCGGGAAGTAACACTGCCCGCCAGCCTCACCCACGGCCACCCAGCCGATGCGAGGCCCCGCGGACTCGTCCTTGTTCTTCTTCTTCTTGCGGCGCTTGGCCTCCGCCCCGAAGGGCAGGATCAAGAGCAGCGCGACGAGGATTCCGACAAGCCGCATGTCACTCTCCGCGTTTCGCTGCAGTCATAGCACGAACGCCGCTCGCCCCCAGGCAGGCCCAAGCAAGAGCGGCCCGCTGCCGGAGCAGCGGGCCGCACACGAGCCAGGCTCGTGGTCGACGACCTCAGCCGGCGATCTGGAACGCGACGACGAGCGCGAACAGGCAGAGCGACTCGATGAACGCGAGGCCGACGTAGAACGGGGCGTTGAGCGCGCCGGCAGCCTGGGGGTTGCGGGCGACGCTCTCGTACATGCCGCGCGCCGCCATCCCCTGCGCGAGGGCGCCACCGAGGACCGCGAGGCCCATGGTGAGCCCCGAGCCGATGTTGCCGAAATCGACGCTGTACGTGGTGGCGCCGTCCTGTGCCATGGCCGTGCCGGCCACCATCAGCAGCGCGGCCACGACGGGCAGGACCAACAGGGACTTCTTCATCTCTCCTCCTCTCCCGGCGCCGCGGGAGTGAATCCTGACGTGGCCGCCTCGGCGGACCAGGAACGTGGAAGGGTAATGCCGCCTAGTGATGAGCTTCGTGCTCTTCGTGCGGCAGGGAAAGGTTGATGTAGATGACGGTCAGCAGGCTGAACACGAAGGCCTGCACCACGCTGACCACCGCGGCGAGGGCCAGCAGGCCCACGGGAAGCAGTACGGGGATGAGCTCGCTCACGATCACGAAGACCTGGTGGTCGCCGAACATGTTCGCGGTGAGTCGAACGGTGAGCGAGATGGGCCGGATGATCAGGCTGAGCACCTCGACCGGGAACATGAGGAGCACGAGCCACCAGACCGGCCCCATGAGGTGCTTGATGTACCCCGACGCGTCGCGGGAGAACCCGACGTAGTTGAACACCACGAACGAGGTGAGCGCCATGCCCACGTTGGTGTTGATGTTGTCGGTCGGGGGCAGGAAGCCGGGGAAGATGCCCTGGATGTTGCACGCGACGATGTAGACGAAGAGGCCCGCGATGAGCGGGAAGAAGGCCCGCACGTCGCGCGAGTCGAGCAGGTCGCCCATCATCGACCGGATGCCCTCGGCGAAGACCTCGAACCCAGCGAGCAGCGAGGGCCGGTCGTCGCTGAAGTACTGCTCGATGCCCTGCCGGGCGCGGGCGCGGTCGAGCGCCTGGCGCGCGAAGTAGGCGATCACGAGGAGCACGATGGCAGCGAGCCACGCGTGCAGGTGCACGGCGGTGTTCGCCGTCTCGCGGCCGGGCACGAGGCTGTGCTCGATGAGCCCGTACGCCTCGAGGATGGTGTCCCGATCGACTTCGGGAATCAGGCGAAACCAGGAGAACCCGCTCGCGAGCATGTCAGCCCTCGTCGGAGGTGGAGTCGGGGGTGGGCTCGGCCTCGTGCAGGGCCTCTTCCTGGGCCATCTGCACGCCCGTGGCCAGGGTGCCGAGCACCATGGGGAGGAACCCGAGGGCTACGCCGAGCGGCGGGAAGTACCGGGCCATGCCGAGCACGATGGCGGTCAGGACGACGAACTTGAGCCCGAGCATGCCGACCCACAGGGCGGGGCTCTCGCCCCGCGACACGCTGTGGACGACGCGCGGGGCGAGCACGGAGAGCATCCAGAGGTTGCCGAGCACGACCGCCCCACACACGGCCGCCGCGAAGGCGTGCTCGACACCCCACAGCGCGCCGACCACGACCGCGATGGGCAGGCTGAGCGCGGCGTTACGCAGAAGGGGGGGTTGGGTCGTCGTCGTCATCTCGGGAGGACCTGGAGAGGTGCCGGAACAGGGCAAGCATGCCAATGGCGAATCCGAGGACGAAGCCCAGAGCCGTCAGCCAGTCGGTGGCGAGCCACGCGTCTAGCAGAGCGCCCAGCCACCCTCCTGCGACCGTGCTCACGGCCATCTGGGTGACGAGGCCCGCGGCCTGGACCCCCGAAAGCTGGGGAGTCCTGGGAGACACCACGTCCTCGGGTGAGGCGTGAGGACTATCGGTGAGGGTCGACGGGAGCAATGTCCCCGCAACTGGATGTGGCGGCTCCGCGACCGACCTCTTCCTGTTCTAGCTAGTTGCTGAGACAAGCGCTCGAATCGGATCGAGGAGACTGGATCTAGGTAGAGCGGCCCCATCCGGCGCCGAGCCGACCCCCCGAGGACGACATTCAGGTGAAGGGCCGAGGAGCCGGGGTCGTTCGGCTTGGATGGGACCTTGTGTCGGTCCATCCCCTGCACTTCGTGCAGGCGTGTCCCTGCGCTAGCCCCTGAA
>CAYMSU010000194.1:0-10793 GCA_964393165.1 uncultured Enterobacteriaceae bacterium | reverse complement strand
CCGAAGGTCAGCGTGAGCAGATCTGCGACGAGGGCTCCGACTGGGCCGCAGGGGTTGCTCACATCACCGGGACCGGGATGGAGCGGCGTGGGGTCGAGCGGGTTGTACCCCAGCAGCGAGACGGTCGCGAAGGTGCTCGCGAACAGCACGCCGAGGAGCAGGACCTCCCGCTGGCGCCCACCGAGAACTGCACGGAGGGCCCCCCCGGACTGGGCTCGCGAACGCGTCCAGGCATTGCCCACGCGGAACCTCCGACCACTGCACCTACGCTACCACAACCGTTGACGCGTCAGTGGCTGCAGTGATGTATCACATGAGGTCTTGGGGTCCAGGGACCGTCTGCCGGGCCGCTCGCGTTCGCGACGAGCTCAATACTGGAACGTCGCAAATACGTGCACGTTGACGTCGTCGTACTCGACCTGTGCGTCGCTCGATGCGCGCCGGTGGAACCAGCCGCCGACGGCCACCTTCGCGTACTCCCGCAGTCGGTAGCCGACGTCTGCCGTCACCCGGTGCAGCGTGTCACTCCGCGTGAGCTCGCCGAAGTACTCCTCGAAGCGGACCTCGTACCGTGCGGAGGGTAGGACCGGGCCGATCCGCCCGTCGAAGTCGACGAAGACCTGATCGAGCCCCACCCAGTTGGTGAAGAACGAGTCGCGGAAGTCGCGGATGTAGCCCGCGCTGACCTTCGTTCCTGGCCGGCCGGGCGTGGAGGGCCGGATGTCGTAACGCACCTGGCCCTTCGCGAGGAAGCGCCGCGCACCGACCACGCTCGCCCCGATCTGGTCGGCTTGGCCGGCGGTCCCGGGCACGCTGGTCGGGTCGTAGGGAGCCGCCCCGTAGCCCACGCTCATCTCGACGAACAGCTTCTCGGTGATCCGACCCTCGAGGCCGCTCCACACCTTGAGCTGCTCGGAGTCCGGCACCGCCACCGCGCCGTCCGGCTGGTCGATGTCGGACTCGAGGAAGTTGTTCTGCCAGCGGTTGAGGGTGTAGGACCCGCGGACGACCACCGCGGTGCGAGGCAGGAAGCTCCACTTGAGCTCGGCCTTGGGCCCGAACGCGTGGCGGGAGTTGATCGGCCCCTCCCGCTCACCGACCACCGGCGCCAGGTAGCTGTCGAACGTCCACTGGCCTCCGACCAGGAGCCCGACCGACGTCTGCTGGCCGCCGGTGCGCACGGCGCCGTTCAGCGCGTTCCGAAAGACGCTGCTGTACGGCAGGTCCGCGAAGGGCGCGTCGGCGGTCCAGTTCTGGAGCGCGACCCGCTCACTCAGCCGAAACCCCACCGCGTTTCGCTTGAAGGCGTCGAGCGAGGCGGCCCCGCTGAACTCGTTGAACCGGTCGAGGTTGCCGACCCGCCCCGGAGGTTGATTCTCGAGGGCTCCATCTCCGACGAAGAGGAACTTCCGGAGCCTCCAGTCGAAGCTCCCGTCGAAGGCGTGGTCGTCTCCCGCGAGCTTCGCCGTCACGCCCGGGGCGAGCAGCAGGTTGCCCGCTCCGGGGCCTCCCTCCTCCTGGCGATACACGTTGGAGCGATACTCCGCGCCGAGGTCGACATCCGGAACGACCTCGAGCTCACCGGCACGCAGGTGGTCTCCCGGGGCGGCGAGTGCCGTCGCGGGGCTCCATCCCAGTGCCAAGGTAAGTGTGATCATTCGCGTGTCGCCTTTGCCCATCCCCTACAGAAAGGGGCTCACCGGTGGAGGGTCCACAGAGACGTCCAGATCGTTGATCTGGACCTCCTCGAAGGGCTCGCTCTCGGCAAGCTGGTCCTGGAATTGCATGGAGGTCTTTCCGGACACCTGTTGCGGTTCGGCGCCGTCGCGCTCGGCTTCAGCCAAAAGGAGCCGGCTCTTGGTGATGGCGACCGAGACCTTGCGGAACTCGTGATTGGCGCGCTCCACGTTGCCGCTCTCCACCGCCTCTGCCATGGCCACGACGGCCGCCTCGGACACCTGGAGCAGCGCACGGGCCGCGGTCACCCGCGGGATCAGGTACCCCACGCTCTTCGCATCCTTGCTCGCGCGCGCCTTCTCGAGCATCTGCTCCATGCCCTTCACGCTCTGCGAGATCTCGGAGACCGCGTTCTGCGCGTAGGCGAGCTTCTGGTCGAGGCTCATCGAGGCTGTGGGGACGCTCGGCGCGGGGTCGGCCGCGAGGGCGACCCCGGGCGAGGCGAAGAGCATCGCCCACATCAGGGCTCGTGACATGTGCATGGTCCTCTTCACTTCTTGGCCTGGAAGGCGAACGGCCAGGACAGCTCACCCTCGACGTCCGCCGGGAAGCTCCACCGGCGGATCTTCTTCGTGATGCAGTCCGCGAGCTCCTTGTCGCCGGTGCCGTTGAAGATGACATAGGGGGAGCCCACGACGGCGCCAGAGGCCACGGTCCAGCCGACCTCGATGCGCCCTTCGAGCGTGGGGACCGCCTTGAGGCGCTTCTCGTAGCAGTAGGTCAGCTGGCCGGTGTACTTGCGAACGACGTCCTTGACCTCGCCCTCGTCGCCCGACACGTCGATGTTGCCGGTCTCGGCGCGCACGCGAGGCTTGACCGACACCGCTGGCCCCGAGACCTCCGCCTTGGCGTTGCCGCCTCCCACGCCCCCGACCTCGACGTCGACGGCCTCGGTGCCCGCCTTCGTGGTGGTGTCGCGGAGCTTGGCCGAATCCGCCACGACCTCCTTCTCGCTGAGGGCCGCGTCGAGATCGGGTGTGCCCTCGTCGTCGGGCGCCCACACGTTGCTCACCACGCCGCCCGACGACTCTCCGGTGGTGGCGAGCATCTGGAGCAGCGCCGACTTCTGGACGATCTCGTCCTTGCGCTGCTCCTGCTGTTTGAACTGCTCGACCTCGGTCTTCGGGACCTCCGTCGGCTTCTCTGTCGGCTGGGGCGCCGCCTCGGGCTGGGGCACCTCCTCGATGGGGGTGCTGCCCATCGGTTCCTCGTCGACCTGCTCGTCGTCGGGCTCGTCGGGCTCGAGGACGGCCTTCTTCTCCTCGGGCATGATCACCTTGGCGAACCGGTCCGGGATCTCCTCGAGGTTGTACTCCTTGGGCTCGGTGTTCCAGACCCAGATCACGAGCATCGTCGCGAACGCGGTCCAGATGGCGAGGAACCCGAGAAACATGGGGTCGTCGTCGGACAGCAGCCGCGGCCGGAAGTCCATCTGCTGGATGGGCTTGAGCGCCTGCGCCGGCGGGGGCGGGAGGAACTGGAACAGCACCGTCACGCTGTCGATCTTGAGCTTGCCCCGGTCCTGCTCGGTGAGCGGGAGCTGGGCGACGCCTCCCTTCTTCGCCACGGAGTCGTCGGCGTAGAGCTGCGGCAGCTTGACGACGGCACCGCGGGCCTCGACTTTGCCCCGCATCGCCTCCGTGAAGCGCAGGACGTACCCGTTCCCCACGGCCTTGAAGAGCTGAAAGTCAGCGCCGAGCTTCGTCTGCGGGAACACGAAGGTGTTCTTCGCGCCCTCTCCGACGGTGACCGACTCGCCGGCATCGATCGTCTTGTCCAGGACGTTCTTGCCCTGGATGACGCGAATGCACAGCACCTTGCCTTGGCGCGACTGCCCAGCCATGGATTCGAACTCCGGGGCCCGTGTCGATTTCCCTTTCGGACCACGGGGCCTGTCGCTCCAGACGAGGCCCACGATCGTAGAGACCATCGGTCCCCACTGGGCAGTCCTGTTGGGTCAACTGCCCGCCAGGGGCCCCGTGCCCGCCTACGTCGCGCAGCACGGCTGGCAATCTTCCCGCGAAGCCCCTCCCCTCAAAAAGAAGAACCCCCGGGGCGATGGCCCCAGGGGTCGTTCGGAAGGAAATGGACGACGGTTCGCAGCGCGCCGTGCGGCGGGCCGCGGAGGGCAGCTCGTCAGGCGCCGCCCTTGATGACGACGAAGCGGAAGTTCCCGAACTGGGCCTGACCAGCGGTGAACATCACCTCGCGGACAACCGCGAAGGGCATGCGCTTGTCGACCTGCAGGAGGATCTCTCCCTTGAAGTCGAGCTCGTCGGATCCGGATCTCGCCCCGATGTCCTTGGCCGTCTGGGCCTTCTCCATCAGGATGTCGTAGAGGGAGGAGATGAGCTGGCCGCGCTTCTCGTCCGCGGGAATCGACAGCTCCTCCTCGCCGGTCTCCTCGTTGATCCCGCGCTCGATGTCGAGCACGTACCCCCCGTCGACGACGATGTCCTTGCGGGACACGACGACGTTGACGGCGAGCTTGGGGGTCTTCTCCGCGCTGGAGATGGGGATCTGAAGATCCTCGGACGGAGCCACCGAGACGTCGTCGGTCTGGTAGCTCTTGAGCAGGAAGACCAGGATGATGGTCATCATGTCCATCATCGAGGTAATCGTGAGGCCCGCGTCTGCGGGCTGGCGGCGACTCTTTTTTCTAGCCATGCGTCCCTCCGCTCACTGCACGCCGCCGGCGATGACCACGTACGGGAAGAGATCCCGTGGGCGGCCGTCGTCGCCGTTCTTGCTGGGGTCGTTGCGCGCTGCGTCCATCGTGAGGATCAGCACCTCGTAGGGGATCTCGGACTCGGGCACGAGGATGACGTTCTCCTCGTCGGGCCAGGCGTCCTTCAGGTCGGCCAGGAGCTCGTTGAGCTTGTCGCTGTCGTAGGCCTCGGGCGAGGGACACCCGGGCTTCTTGCACGGGATCGGAAGTCCCTTGTCCTTCCCGTCTTCTCCCTTGTCTCCGCCCTTGAGTCGCTCGTCGCCACCGATGACCCGGAAGCCGTCGGCGGTGATCCCGATGGACAGGCTGAGCGTGGGCTTGGGCTCTTCGTCGGTCGCCTCGGGAGGCTGACCGATCGCGGGCAGCGTCGAGTCGATCGCCGCCAGGCTCACGAACGAGGACGCCATGAGCAGGAAGGGAATCAGAATCGTCACCAGGTTCATGATGGGGACCAGGTCGAGCTCTTCGGCCTGACCGCCCCGCTTGCCTCTGGGCATGACAGCCCTCCGTTGACGTGGGGAGGAGGAGAGGGAACGACGACCAGGCCTAGGCCTCGGCCGCCGCCTCGTCCTTCAGGCTGCCCCGGCGCCGCGCGGTGAGCAGGTTGATGGTCTTCAGACCGTACTGGTCGATGTCATCGAGGATCTTGTTCGACCGGTTGGTGATGATCGAGTGCAGCACCAGGGTGGGGATGGCGACCATCAGCCCGCCGGCGGTGGTGAACATGGCGACGGAGATACCGTTCGCCAGCATCTGCTGCTTGACCTCGGCGGACGCCTTCGCCACCGCGTTGAACGCGATGATCAGACCCATGATGGTGCCCAGGAGGCCCGACAGGGTGGCGATGTTGGCGAGCATCGAGAGATAGGCCGTGCGCTTGTTGACGGCAGGGCCGACCTCGAGCGTGGCCTCGTCGATGGCGTTCTCGATCTCCTTCTCGGTGCGGTTCGCCCGAGTCAGACCCGCCTTGACGACGCGCGGCAGCGCGGCGTGCGGCTCTGCGTTGCAGAGCTTGATGGCGCGATCGATGTTGTTCGCCATGATGAGCTTCTGGATCTGCGCCATGAACGCCGTGGCGTTGATGTTGGCGCGGAACACGATGTAGAACAGCCGTTCGAACGCAATCGCCATGGCGAAGACGCCCACGGCGAGGATGACGTACATGAACGGGCCACCCTCTTTGAACATGGTGACTGGATCGACCATCTCCTTCCTCCAAATCCGGTAATGCACGACTCTGGCGCTGTGCCTGGCCGCACGCTCGACTTGCGAACTTACTCTTCCGGCCCTGATCGAGCAGCATGCTGGTGTCAGGAGCCTGTCAGACCTCTTTGACCACGTGGTCGTTGAGCGGTTTGTCAACCGTTGGTGAGTCCCGAGAACCCTCTCGACACCTCGGTCGAGAGTTGGAGCCCGGAATCCTAGAAGGGATCTTGCTCCACCGACTGGAGAATCCGGTCCAGGAAGCTCTCCTCGAGCTTCAGGTCGTACGCCTTGTTGAGGTTCTCTCTGCTGATCACGACGGTGATCTCCGGCTTGAGGATCTCGCCCACGATCACGAACTCGTCGTCCGAGAAGACCTCTTGCGCGGCGCCTCCGACCGGTACGAGCAAACCGCCGGCCACTCCCAGGGCCAGCCCGACCCCGAACCCGAGGGTGGCGATCCGCTGACGGAGCCGGACCGAGGCGCCCGCGCGCGGAGGCGCCGGAGTCTCCGGTGAAGTGACTGTTCGGCAGTGCCTCGACGCGCTCACGGTGCCTCCTCCTCAGCAGGCTCCGGACTGTCGGAGCCCTCGGTCCCGGCTTCATCGGATCCTTGCTCGGCCGCTTCGTCGGCTGGTTCCTCGGCCGCGGCCGCTTGCTCCTCGAGCAGCGCCTGCTGCCTGGCGCGCTCCTCCTCGCGGGCGCGACGGGCCGCCTCGGCGCGCGCCCGCCGCTCGGCTCGCTCCTTCTCCTTCTGGACGTCCTCGATGTACTCGCTCGCCCGCTCGGCCTCGGTGCCCCCGGCCGCGACGTACCGCTCGAAGGCCGAGATGGACGCATCGTAGTCCTTCTCGTAGTCCCCGAACAGGATCCCGAGGTTGAAGTGAGCCTTTGCCCCCTCGGGGTTCAACACGAGGGCCTGCTCGTAGGCTTTGCGCGCGTCGTCCAGCCGACCGACCCCCCGATAGGCCACGCCCAGGTTGAGCTGGACGTCGGGGTTGCTGGGAGCCACCTCCTTGGCGGTCTCGAGCAGCGGCACCATGTCCTCGTAGTTGCGGTCCTCGAGGTATACTCGTGACAAATACACGAGCGCCGGAACAAGCCGCTCGTCGAGCTCTACCGCCTTCTTCAGCGACTTCGCGGCCGCAGGCCGGTTGCCGTCGAGGTAGTAGGACCATCCCAGGTTGGTGTGCAGGTAGGCATTCTGGACCGCGCCATCCACGGACTGCTGCGCCTTCTGCAGGATGAAGCGAGCCAGCGTCGTGTCGCCCTTGTCGAGATAGGCGAGCGCAAAGTTGTTGTACACATCGATGGTGTTCGCGTTTACCTTCAGGGCGGCCTTGGCCGCCTCGATGGCGTCGTCGGGTCGACCCTGGGCTCGCTGCACTGCGATGAGGGCCACGCGCAGCGCCATGTCCTCGCCGTCTGCCGCGATCCCGTCGCGGTAGGTCTGTTCGGCCCCCGCCAGGTCGCCCTGTCGCTCGAGCACCTGGCCGAGGTACAGCCGGGCGGCTGCGATCTCGGGATGATCTGCGATGACCGCTTCGTACTGGGTGCGTGCTCGGTCCAGCGACCCCTGCGCCTGGTAGGCGAGGCCGAGGTCGAACGACGCGATACCGGTCTCGTCTTCGGCCTGCGCTCGCTCGAGGAGCGCCACCGCACGAGACAGATCCGCCGGGCTGCCCTTCTCGATCAAGTCGGCCGCTTGGTTCACACGGTCCCACAGCGGACCGTCGTGGTCGACCGGCGCTGGTCCATCCGGAGGCGCCTCCTCCTGGACGGCCGGCGCGGGAGCCGGGGGCGGGCCCTTGGCGCACCCGGCGAGTGCGAGGACGGCCATCACGACGACGCAGCGCATCATGGCGCCTCCTCCGGCGTGGGGGGGTCCATCCGGACCGGCGCCAAGGGCACCGGAGACGAGGCGTCCGTCCCCCCCTCGAGCTCGAGCTTGGCCGCCGGGAAGTCCGCCGGCCGGCGGCGGTTGAGCTCCTTCAGCGCGAGGTCGATGAATCGCGAGTGCCGCTTCTGGTCCTTCGCGGCCTGCACGAGGTCCTGCAGGCGCTGGAGGCCGACCTCCTCGACCTCGTAGTACTGCGGGAACACCTTCTCCTGCAAGATGTCCTCGTACAGCCAGCAGTCCTCCTCGGACAGCGAAGGCGGGCAGGTGATCGACAGGCCGAGGTCGGCCAGGTACAGCGCGGCCTTCGCCTGGAGGTAGAGCGCGCCAGAGTTGTACTCGAAGCTCTTGAAGCGACCGAGGAACTCCTTCACCTGCGCCTCGAAGGCCTTCAGCTCCGCGGGCTTGAGCTCATTGAGCAGCTCGGCGTCCCGCTCTTCTTGGCCGGTCAGGGCCTCGTCGCTGTAGTCGGCGAACGCCGCCTCGAGATCGGGGAACGCCGCCCCCGCCGCGTAGGTGTGGCCGTTCGCGCCGATCTCGGCGCCCTCCTCGACCAGCCGGTCGAAGGTCTCGAGGATCGCCGCCTCGGCCTTGGCCACCTGGCGGGCCGACGCGCCCCGGTCCCTCGTCAGCTCGAACAGCCGGGCCTGCGCCTCGATGACATGATCGGGGCTCGCGCTCGGGTACTTGCGGACGTAGCGCTGGTAGAAGTCGATCGCGGGCCGGGTACCCACCTTCTCCCACTGCTCCCCGGCCAGCCACAGCACCGACTCGCGGTCCTGCTGCTCGACGTAGCGCGCCTCGTAGGTCTCGAAGCCGCGCGCCGCCGCCTCGTGCTCGCCGAGGCCGATGAGAAGGAACGCCCGGTTGAACTGGGCGTCGGCCTTCTCCGCCTCGCTCGCATCGGGATGGCGGAGCAGCCTGTCGTAGTACTTCTCGGCCCGGTCGAGCTCGAACGCCGACTCGTAGTTCGCCGCGATCCGGAACAGGAGGCCCTTGGACCGTCCGTCGTCGGGGTTCTCCTGGACGAACTGCTCGTAGAGCTCGTTGGACTGCTCGACCTTGCCTGCCTTCTGGTAGTAGAATGCGGCGTTGTACAGTGCATCTGCGTCGAAGTCGGACTCCGGGAACTCCTCCCGGAACGCGAGGAAGCTCTCCGCTGCCCCGATCTGGTCGCCCTGCTCGGCCTGCTCGAGGGCGAGCTTGAAGGTCGTGCCCTCGAGCGTGCCCTTGAACCGCTCGGGGTCGATGTCCGCGGTGGGGCCCGGAGGGTTCACGGTGAAGCGAAGGGTGTACGCTCGCACCTGCTCGAGGTTCCCCTCGGCGAGGAAGCTGTCGACGAGCAGGCCCGCCGCGTAGTTCGCTTCGATCGAGCGAGGATAGCGCGCGATGAGGTCCTCGAACCTCGTCCTCGCCTCGTCGTAGCGACCGTGGTGGAAGAGCATCTGCCCGCCCAGGTACATGAGCGACGGGCGCCTCTGCTCGACGGCCTCCTGGTAGTCGGGCAGATCCGGGTTGTCCGGCGGCGAGAACGCGTGGCTGACGACCGCGTCTGCCGCGGCGAGGAAGGCGGCCCGATCCTCCGTGAGCGCGTACACCGGCCGCTCGCCGTCGGCGCCCTCCACCGACCGCTCCACGTCGGCGTCCGCGGGGGGCGCTCCCGGGTTGTGGCCGAGGTCCATCATCTGCTGATAGCGGACCTCCATCGTCGCGTAGAGCGCGCCGTCGCCGTACTCGTGGAACCGGCGGCTGCGCACGAGCGAGGTGAGCTCGTCGACCGCTCGGTCGTAGTCGCCGGCCATCTTGAGAGAGTCGGCGAGGAACCACTGCTGGTTGTAGTAGTCGTCCGAGATCGGGAACTTGTCCAGGTACTCCTCGTACTTCGCAGCCGCCAGGAGGAAGTCTTCCGGCTCGCCCGACTCCTGCGCCCGCACCCGATACTCCACCGCGACATCGAGCAGCGACGCCTCGATGTACGACCGCGCCACCTCGAGGGCCTCGGGGTCGTTGCGGTTGGCCTCCCACCAGTTCGTGCCCTCGCTGAACGTCGAGATGAACGCGAGCCGCTCCTCGCCGGCCTGCGCCACGTCCTGTGCAAGCGAGGTCTGAAGCAACCGGATGAGCGCCATCTGGTGCTCCGGGTTGTCGGGCTCGAGCACCCAGCGCGGATCGTCCTGCAGCAGGCGATAGGTCGCGATCGCCTCTTCGGGGCGGGTGTACCGCTCCAGCACATCCGCGAGCTCGATCATCACGTCGCGCTCGTAGGGGCGCTCGCCGACGCGCTGGAAGTACTCGTGGGCGATGTCCTGGGCGTCGCGGTCGAGGTCGTAGCCCAGATCCGCGAAGGAGAACGCCATGAAGCGCTTCGCATCGGGGGCGAAGGCAGACTCTCGGCCCGAGTCCAGCCGCTGCTGGTACGACGCGTCGAGCAGCTCCGTGAACAGCTCAAGCGCGAGGTCGAACTCGTTCAGCTTGTAGCGGGCCCACGCGAGCTGGTAGAGCCCCTCCATGTAGTACTTCGAGGCCCGGCCCTTCTCGTAGACCGCCTCGTACGCCGCGATCGCCTCATCGTAGCGGTTGTCCGCAAAGGCGAAGTTCCCGAGGAAGAGGTGGGACCGGTCGGCCAGGTCCGACCCTGGCACGACGTCGATGAGCGACCGGAAGGCCTCACGGGCGAGCGCCTCGTCGTACTGGACGTTGTTCGGGTCGCTGTGCACGAACCCGAGCATCACGTAGGTGCCGTCCAGCCGCTCGTACCGCTCGGACTCGGGCGCCGTCTCGTTGTCGGCCACGATCGTCTCGTACAGGGCGAGCGACTTGGACAGGTCACGCAGCGGCTGCTCACCGAGCGCCTCGAGCTCCTCGATCGTCAGGTCGTCGTCGTCGAGCTTCGCGAAGTAGGCCTCCGCCGCCTCCTGCCAGGCCTCCGTGGCCTGCTCGTAGTACAGGTCGGCAAGCCGAAAGCGAACGTGGGAGGCGTACCGCGCCGAGGGATGGCGCTCGAGGAAGGCCTCGAACTTCTGCGTGGTCAGCGCGCGCTGGTCCCGCTCGGCGGCCGCGAGCGCCTCGATCGCCGAGTCGAAGCCGCCGAGGAGCTTCGCACGCTCCTCCTCCTCGCGCATCGCGACGTACTCGCGCGTGTCCTGCTCGAGCTCGGCCATGCGCTCCCGAAAGCGCGACCGCGCGTCCCGAAGGGCTCGAACCTCACCGAGGTCGACCTGGGCGACC
>CAYMSU010000193.1:0-10806 GCA_964393165.1 uncultured Enterobacteriaceae bacterium | reverse complement strand
CCCGGCGTCGCCAGCGTGCTCGCCACCTTCGACGACGAGCTCGCCAGCGGCCTCGAGAGCGAAGTCGCCACCGCCTCCGAGGTCCTGTGCCGCGAGGGCTTTCCCGGCGAAGGCCGGTCCACGCAGTGCGACGACGCCGCGACCTTCGAGCGGGGCAGCGACATCGCCGATGCGGTCGCGAAGGCCTTCCTCACGACCACCGCGACGGCGGACCTCGCACTGGTGCACGCTGGCGTGGCGACGCGCGACGTCGCAGCCGGCCCCCTCACCTTTGGGGACGTGTTCACGCTGCTCCCTGGTGGGGCCACGCTGGTCACGCTGGAGCTGACCGGTGCCCAGGTCGTCCAGGCCGTCGAAGACGGGCTCGCCCACCGACTCGACGACGGCGGCTCGACCCTCGCCTATCCCTACGCCTCGGGGCTCCGGTATCAGGTCGACGCCTCGAGGGAGGCCGGCGACCGGATCACGAGCGTGGAGGTCAACGCCCGCCTCGAAGGCTCGTGGCGCGCGATCGAGGACGACGAGACCTACACCGTGGTGACCACCGACGCGCTCGCCCGTGGCGGGTTTGGCTACCGCACCCTCGAGGTGGCCTTCAACGCCGGTAACGGGCTCGCGACGTACTTCGAGCACGCCCAGCGATTCGTCGACCACCTGCGGGCCGCCTCACCGCTGCAGCGCGTCCCGGTGGCGGAGTCGAGCACCCAGATCTACATCGGCCGCGATGGCTGTCTGCACATCCCCTCCAACCTCAGCGTCTGTGACAGCTACTGAGGCCCCTGCCGCCGCGCCGCGAGCGCGCCCAGCCACCGGGCTCCCGCCTGCGACAGAGCGTCGGCCCCCTTGACCGGGGCCGTGCAGAGGGGGGGCCCGTCATTGCCCTGGACGAGGAGGGTCGTGCCGACGGCGGGTGGCGGGAGCCCGGCGCGGTCGAACGCCTCGAAGATCGCCAGCAGCGCGTCAGTCCGGACCCTGGCCTCGGGCATGACCATCCGCAGGGGGTGGGCGCCGAGACCCAACGAGCCTACCACGTTCCGAACAGCGTCTGGCCACGCCCGGAAGTCCTCCGGGGACTTGGCGATCGGCGCGAGGCAGCCCGTCGGGCCGCCCAGGGCGACCCTCGCCGGGCCCTTGGTCGGACGCGCCGCGCCTTCCTCACAGGCCCCGCGTGAAGGCGCGTCCGAGGGGAACAGCTCCGCACAGGCGGGCACCTTCAGGCACTCGGGGGGAAACCCGTCGACTGGGCCCACGTCGCCGCGGTGCTCGACGACGGGCAGGAACCGGGTGGTCCCGAGCAGCCAGGTGCCGTCCGAGCCCGTCTGGACAGACAGCGTGATCAGCGGGGAAGCGCCCCTCACCCGAAGCGCTCCGTCGGGGCAGGTGCCTCCGAGACCGTAGCGCGGCGGAGCTGTCCACGGGTACGCCCGTGTGCCGGTCGAGATCACCAGTGGCTCGAGTCCCGCGGACCGTGCGGAGTTCACCAGCTTACGCAGCGCCACGAAGGGGACCTCTGGAGCCATCCGGAGATGGCCCGGGCGACCCCTGTGAGGCGCCAACGCGGCCATGACGGAAGGATCGGAAGGCGACAAGGGATCGCTGACCAAGCCGACAAGGGGGGCCGCGGACCCCTCGGCGACCCGCCACTCCCCCGCGTCGACCGCGATCTCGACCGACCCGTCGGGCACGCCCTCTACCGCTGGCTCGCCGCACCCGGTGAGGCCCATCCACAGCGCGAGGCCAGTCATGCGCCCCTCGGCTCGAGGCGGGCCTCGATCCAGGCACCCCACCGCTCAAGGACCCTCTCTTGGCCGGGCTCGTTGTGGATCTCGTGTCGGAATCCCTCGAACAACTCGAACTCCACATCCTCGGAGGACACCGAGCGGACCACCTCGCGAGACGCCTCCATCGGGATCTGAAGGTCGGCCGAGCCATGCGTGACGAGCAGCGGCGTCGTGATGCGGCCGAGGTCCTGCCTGGTCTCCTCCATCAATCGGAGGACCTGCATGCCGGTTCCGGCGCGGATCCACCCCGCGTAGATCAGAGGGTCGGCCATGACGTCGATGTGGACCTCCGGGTCCTTCGTGTCTCGCTCGGGACTGAAGAAGGGCTGCACTGGAGCCGCCGGTACGAGAGCCGCGAGCCCCTGGGCAAGGAGCCGCAAGGCTCGTGGGAACCTCGCCGGCGCCCGCAGCGCGGGCGCGTTGAGGATGGCGCCGACGAACTCATCGCCGTACCGCTCCAGGTACCTGAGAAAGAACAGTCCGCCCAGGGAGTGCGCGAGCCCAAAGACGGGACCGCACGTTCGCGCGATCAGCTGACGATGGACGATCCCGAGATCGCCGAGGACCTCCTCGCGATCTTCCACGTCGCCAGGCAGCCGTGCGGTGAGCCCATGCCCTCGGTGGTCGCCTGCCATCGCGACCAGGCCACGGCGCGCCAGCTCCTCCATGACGTGCAGATACCGGCCCGAGTGCTCGCTGTAGCCGTGGACAACGAGGACCCCGCCCCGGGGCGCGCGGCGAGGCGCGATCCAGCGCACAAACACCGGCACACCGCCGTATCCGGCCACCGTTGTGGAGCCCCGCTCGAGCTCCGCTGACCACCTGTCGCTCATGGCCTTGCCGCCATCCCGGGAGGATAGCGTAGCCAGGTCAGTCTCCGGCCGAGAGCACCACCGCCTGGGTGAGCGTGCCTGGCTCGCCCTCGAAGGTCATCTCGCGGAACACAGTGGCGAGGCAGCCCTCGAGCATGGTCGCGTCGACGGCATCAGGCACGTCGGTGCGCACCGACTCGACCGTCAAGCCCGCGCCCTTGCCCGCGAGCTCGAGGCTCAGCGTGAGATCTCCGTCGAGCTCCGGCGTGTGCAACTTGGCGGCTCGAAAGCAGGAGTCGAGATCATCCTTGCGCTCCTCCACCAAGGTGGCGAGCCCGGCGGGTGTCGCCTCGACCGGGTCGTACTTCTTGAACCCACGCCTCAACTGCGGCCGGTCGAGCATCTGGGCCCGCAGGGCGATGCCTTCGCGGTCGATCTCCATGCGGATCTTGTCGGGAGCCATGCGCGTGGTGGGGAGGGTGACGTTGGGGCGGAGCTTGGGCTTGTCGGCGTCGAACGCCTTCAGCGTGGCGCGAGCTGCTTCGTCGGACGGGGGCGGTACAGCGCGCTCCGCGGAGTCGGCCGCGCCGGTCCCGAGCAGAACCCAGCCCGCGAGCACCGCGGCGATGCCACCGAACAGGCCGACCAGGATCCACGAGCCTCGATTCACAGTGCCCCCAGCGAGGGGCTTACCCTCGACCGCCCCAAGAGGCACCCGGGTTGTGAGATGAAAAAGGCGCGGCCGGGACCATCCCGGCCGCACCGCGAAGAGGCACCCGGCATGCCGGGCATGCGTATTCACGGATCAATGGCGGAAGACTCGCAGCTGCCGTAACAGCACTGTTACCCGCGCGGATACCTCAGTGGTGCCGACTGACCGGAGCGGAAGCAAAGGGTTGACCTTGGCAAGGCACCCCCTGGGGGAGCGTGACGATCCATTCGTGGTGGGTGCGCTTCCACACCCAGCCGCCAAGCTGACGCGCCCGCGCTCGCCACCGCTGAAAGAGGTCGTGAAGCCTGGCCTGCGCTCGCTCGGCAGAGGCAAAGGGGCCGTGCCGCCGCGTGTGGCGGCCCTCGACGACCACCCACAGCGACCCATCCCACTCGGGCACGGGCTCGGACACCCAGAACCGATGGTCTGCGAAGCGTGGGCGGACCTCAGGCACTGAACGTCTGTAATCCCTCCCTTACTTGGCGGCCGCCGCGGGCACCTCCCGCAGCTGGGTGAGCACGCGGTCGAACAGCTCCGGTGTACGGATCAAGGCCTCCCGTACCGACTCGCGGCCTTGTCCTAGCCGCTCGTCGCCGAGGCTGTACCAGGAGCCGCTACGCGTGACGACGCCAGCGTCCTCGGCGCGCGACAGGAGCTCTCCCGCCCGGCAGACGCCCCGCCCGTACATGACCTCGACCTCGATGGTTCGGAACGGAGGCGCAAGTTTGTTCTTCACGACTCGGATGCGCGTGCGATTGCCCACGTGCTCCTCGCCACGCTTGATCGCGCCGATCCGGCGGATGTCGATCCTCACGGAGGCGTAGAACTTCAGCGCGTTGCCTCCGGTGGTGACCTCTCCGTTTCCGAAGGTGACCCCGATCTTCTGCCGCACCTGGTTGATGAACAGCACGACCGCCTGGTTCCGAGCTGTCGCGGAGGTGATCTTGCGGAGCGCCTGGGACATCAGGCGAGCCTGCAGCCCGAGGTGCTGATCGCCCATCTCCCCGCTGAGCTCTGCCTGGGGCACGAGCGCGGCCACCGAGTCGATCACCACCAGGTCCACCGCGCCGCTGCGGACGAGCGCCTCGGCGATCTCGAGCGCCTGCTCACCGTGGTCGGGCTGGGCGACCAGGAGCCGGTCGACGTCGACGCCCAGCGCGCGCGCGTAGGTCACGTCGAGGGCGTGCTCCGCGTCGACGAACGCCGCCGTGCCGCCGTGCATCTGCGCCTCGGCGATGGCGTGGAGCGCCAGCGTCGTCTTGCCCGACGACTCCGGCCCGTACACCTCCACCACCCGCCCCCGCGGGTATCCCCCCACACCGAGCGCCTCGTCGAGGGCCAGGGAACCGGAGGAGAGAACCTCCACCTCCAGATCGGAGGCCTCCCCGAGGCGCATGACCGCCCCAGGACCCCAGCGCTTCTCCAGACTCCGAAGGGTCTCTCCGAGCGCCCGCTCCCGTTGCTCTGTCGTCGCTGCGGCCTTGGTCTTCGTCGTTTCGTCCTTCACCCTTCCTCCTGCAATCAGCTCTCGAAGCTCGTGCGAAACGCCAGGGCCTGGGCCAGGTGGCCTTCGCCGACGACGTCCGCCCCCTCCAGGTCCGCGATGGTGCGCGAGACCTTGATCAGCCGGGTCGCCGCCCGACCGGACAGCTGGAACCGCTGCGCGGCCTCGACCAGCACGCGCTCCGCAGCGCTTCCCAGGTGCGCCACCCGCCGCGTCTCCGCCGGCGAGAGCTGACCGTTCGGCGCGGGCTGGCCGCGCGCCTGCTGACGCTCCCGGGCGGCCACGACCCGCGCACGAACCGCCACCGACGGCTCCCCCTCGGGTCCGGTCAGCAAGACCGCGGAGTCCACGGGCGAGAGGTGGACCTGCAGATCCACACGGTCGAGGATGGGTCCCGACAGTCGGCGCAGGTAGCGATGCACGTCGTGGTCCGTGCAGTGACAGGCATCCGCCCCTCGAAGGCCGCACGGACAGGGATTCGCGGCCAGCACGAGGGTGATCGCGGCCGGATACTCCACCGTCCCGTGGGCCCTCGAGAGCCGCACCACCCCGTCCTCGAGCGGCTGGCGGAGGACCTCCAGCGCGGACCGGGAGAACTCTGGGGCCTCGTCCAGGAACAGGACACCGTTGTGGGCGAGGCTCACTTCCCCCGGCCGCAGCCGTCGGTCTCCGACCAGCGCCGCGACCGTCACGGAGTGATGCGGCGCCCGAAACGGGCGCTGCCGAACGAGCCGCGACTCCTCGAGCAAGCCCGCCGCGCTGTACACCCTGGTGGTGGCAAGCGCTTCGGTGAACGTCGGGTCGGGGAGGATCGTCGGGAGGCGCTGGGCCAGCATCGACTTGCCACACCCCGGCGGGCCCACCATCAGCAGATGATGCGCTCCCGCGGCTGCGATCTCGAGTGCCCGCCGCGCGACCGCCTGTCCGCGCACTTCGGCGAGGTCCACCTCGTGTGCGACCCCGGGCTCCGGCGGGCACGGAGGGGCGTCCAGCTCTGCGTCCCCCCGCATCCAGGCGATGACCTCTCCCAGCGTGGAGGCGCCGCGCACGTCGGCGCTCGGGACGAGGCCTGCCACCTCGGCCGACGTGCGGGGGAGCACGAGCGTCCGGCCCATCTCACGGGCGAGGAGCGCCAAGGACAGCGCGCCCCGAACAGACCGCAGCTCGCCGCCGAGCGACAGCTCGCCCACAGCGATGACGGAGCGCACGGCCCGCTCGGGGAGGCGGTCGTCCGCGGCCAGGATGCCGAGCGCCATCGGCAGGTCGAGCGCTGTGCCGTCCTTGCGCACGTCGGCCGGTGCGAGGTTGACCACGACGCGCTTCCGGGGGAAGGCCTCGTCCGCGCTCTGCAAGGCACTCCGAATTCGCTCCGCGCTCTCCTTCACCGCCGACGCTGCGAGCCCCACGATCGTGATGCTCGGCAGGCGACGGAGCAGGTCCACTTCGACCTGGATGGGAATCGCGTCGACTCCCACGAGCGCTCCCGACAACACCGTGACCGCCATCTCGCCTCCCCGACCGTCGGGCTTGCGAGTGCGATGCCGGCGAGACGCCAGGTCGGTCCGTAGGCCCCAGGCGCCTCGCGACCGGTCGGCACGGACATCTCACCGTCCGCCCAGGACTGTCCGCCGACGGTCGTCCGCCCGACACTCCCTCACGGCAATGGGAGATGACGGTCGGCGCCCGCATGGGTGATGATGCGACCCATGAGTCGACAGACAAACCTGCTCGCCGGTCTCCGCTTCGCCGGTCTGCGCCTCACCGGAACGCTCCTTGCCGGCTTCCTCGGTGCGTGCGGTGGAGAGGGGGCAATCTCCAACCTGCCCTCCGAGTCCGAGGGGCCCCGGCTGGTCGAGAAGCTCGACATCATCCGACAAGCGGATCGGCAGCGCGTCGACGTGCTGTGGGTCGTCGACAACTCTTGCTCGATGGCCGACGATCAGGACGTGCTCGCCGAGAACTTCGTCCACTTCGTGGACTGGTTCGTCGAAGGGCGGCTCGACTTCCACCTCGGTGTGGTCACCACCGACCCCGAGAACGACCGCGGGATGCTCCGCCGCGTCGAGAGCAACCGCTGGATCGATCTCGACACCGAGGACCCGGTCGGCGTGTTCCGCGAGATGGTCCGCGTGGGCACCGACGGGGTGCAGGCGGAGTCGGGCGTCTGGTCCACCTGGCTCGCCCTGGACATCCAGCGCGAGAGCACCAACGCCGGCTTCCTGCGCCGCAACGCCTCGGTGCACACGATCGTGGTGAGCGACGAAGACGACCACACCCCCGACGACGTCCTGGAGCTCGAAGACTTCCTCGCCTGGTACGGGGCGCTCCGCGAGCAGCCCGACCGGCGCACGTTCAGCTCGATCGTCGCGACGGAGGGCGAGTTCCGGGCGCACCGCTACCTCGCGGCCACCGAGGCGGTCGGGGGCTCGGTGATGGACATCCGCGCCCCGGACTGGGGCGAAGTCCTCGATGAGCTCGGCCGCCGCATGACGCTGCCCAAGACCGAGTTCTTCCTCTCGTCAGCCCCGACCGACGACGGCGTCGCCGTGGAGGTCATCGAGGACGGGGAGCCGCTCGATCTCTACGAGGGCCTGCACTGGAACTATGACCCCGAGATCAACGCCGTGCGCTTCGTGAGCATGTACCCGGCCCCCGGCGCCGAGGTCCGGATCGCCTACCTCACGCTCGTCGAGCCAGAAGAGACCGGGCTCAACGGGGGCTGACCCAGAACCTCGGGTCCTCTCCGCTGATCCGAAGGAGGCCGAGAGCGGAAGCCACCTCTTCCTCATCTCCGCCCCCTCCTGCGACCCACGGCGCCAGGACCTCCACCGCGGTCGTCCAGATCAGCTCGACGGGGAGGTCCAGGCACACGAGAGGCGCGTCGGTCGGGTCGAGCTCGCGAAGGCGGGCGACGGCGTCGGCCAGCGCCCATAGCGACCACGGGTCCGGGAGCACCTCGCTGACCTCGACCCCCCGGCGCAGCTGCGACGCGTGCGCTTCGACCAGTGCTCTCCCACCTGCCCCGCCCAGACAGAGTCCGCGGGCGGCGACCTCCTCCAGGGTCGGTCGGGCCCCGAGCGGCGTGCGCCCAAAGCGCGCGACCAGGCGCTCCGGCGGCGGCCGATCGGCCACGAGGTGTGTCCACAGCGCGAAGTGGCCTGCCGTGGGATCCTCCCCTTCGTAGGTCACCAGCGGCGGTGCCCGGCCGGCCAGCCAGTCGAACAACGTGGGCCACCCCGCACGTACGGAAGGGCGCTTCGGCGGGCGCTCGGCGAGCCCGAGCGCCGCGAGCGCGTAGGCGAGCGCCGGGCTGGGGCCCGCGGCCGCCACGACCCGCCGAGGCGCCCACCGCACGGCCGACGGATCGACGGTCGGAAAGCAGGGATCGCCTATCGTATCGAGGCACTCGAGGAGCGTCGCTCCCTCGCTGCGGCCGAGGACCACCGCGTCGAGCTCACCGCGATCGACCGCGAAGCGCTTCGCCAGGTTGAAGTCGAGGAGATCGCTGCCGGCGATCGTGACGTCACCTCCTTCGTGCTCGAACCGCCAGCCCTCCCCGGTCCGGCGGAGGACGAGCTCCTGCCGCACGGCGGCCCCTCGCCGCAGCCGATCCTGGGGGAGGCGGTCGCGTGCCCGGCGGTCGGCGGCGACGAGCGTGGGCCGGGCGTAGAACGAGGGGCGGAGCACCACGCGGCCCCCGGTTCGCGTCACGGGGTGGTCCTCCAGCCGGATCCGAGAGGTCAGCACCCTTCCGTAGCGGACCCGATCCTGGAACAGCCGGCTCGCCACGGGCTGACCGAGCGGATCCGTGCGGGAGAGGCCGGTGACCTCGTCGAGGAGCGCGAGAGGCGCCCCCTGCTCGTCGATCACGTGCAGTGTGAGCCGGTTGCCGGCCCGCTCGAGACCCAAGGGCGCCACGGTGGCGGACACGCCGGAGGGGCGCCGAGGCCCGGCCCCGTCCCCCTCGGCGGCCGAGAGGTGCTCACGGGCCAGCTCGAGCGACCATCCCTCCCGAAAGGCTCGCGCCCACGACGCGAGCTCCTGCGTGGTGGCGTAGGCCTCCGCCGCGTCCTCCTCGAGCGCCGTGGCGAGCGCGCGAAGGCGCGAGGTCGGCCAGGAGAGCCCGAGCTGCGCGAAGCGGTCGGCCAGGGCCTGCAGCAGTCGCGGACGCTCGGGCCCCGGCAGCCCGACGCCGGCTCCCCAGAGGGCCGCGAGCTCCGTCTCGAGGTCGTCGATCAGCTGCTCGACGCTCACCGGCGAGCCCTCTCGAGGGGCTCCACCGTCAGGTGGACCAGGTGGGTCGAGGCGATGCGTCGTCCCAGACTGACAGGCCGCTCATACACGGCGGTCATGGGCCGGAACCGCAGCGACCCTCGAGAGACCGACGCCATGCCCACCAGACCGTCGGGCGACCATTCTGCGGTGCCGAGCAGCTTGAGGTTGTCGAGGAGGATGTCGTGCTGCGGGCGCAGCGGCATCGACACTCGAAAGCCAGCTCCGTGGACGTCGCGGATCCGCACCGAAGCCCGCGCGTGGGTGTCGTCGAGCGCGACGCGCCCCACGGAGACTGGCTCGACGAGCACGAGCAGCTCCCCGAGCCCCCCGATCGGATCCTGCGCCCGCGACGCCAGCCGATCGAGGATCGCCGCCGCGTCCGGGACCGACAGGGGATCCAGCGATGCCCGGCCCGGGTGCGGCGCCGGGCTCACCTGTAGGTGGCGGTGCAGGGAGAGCCTCCCGTCATCGGAGCGCCGAACGCCGGAGAGCGTCCACGCGCCGTGGCAGAACTCCTGCATGGTGAGCAGCGCGTCGTCGTGGAGGGGTTGGCGCAGCAGGCGCGAGGGTACCGGCCCGAACATGCGATCCGGCCTCACCATGGCCGCCTCGACGAACCTCTGGTCGGTCCGATCGAAGAGATGCGCGGTGACCCCGACGTAGCCGCTGTCGGTCACCCATCCGGCGGCTCCCACACACACGACGTCCCGCTCCCCGCGAACGTCGTCGTAGCGGCGGCGAGGCACGCCGGTGATCGGCTCCAGATCCAACACCGTGGCCGCCGCGGGGAGCGCGAGACGCGTCTGGGCCACCCTCATCCAGACGCGATTTGCGCTTGAAACAAATCCCCACGGAACGAAGGAGGGATCCCGGTCCAGATACCGCCGCAACTGGGAAGTCATGGCCTCCAACTCGCGTTCAATGAGGGGCAACCTTGCATGATGGGCAGTCTGGGATACGGCCTGGAAATCGCGCAGGGTTGCCGTCGTCACGCGCTCCAGGCCGTGCTCGGCGACTCTGAAGAGGAGCTCGTCCACACGATCGAGAGCTGCTCCGATCCGCTCGAGCTTGCGATCCGGGTTGGGGGGCGTGTTAGCCATTGAGGTAACTGGGCTGTAACCACACGGAACTGCCTCCTCGTCGGCCCCCAGGGCGTCGGGCGGGGGGTAGGTCGTGCGAAGCGAGCCGACTTCCAAGGAATCCCAGCATGTCATCACGCTGTCACGGCCTGCCCGCCGACGCTCCACGCTACCGCGGTTCTGTCCCGTGCTGTTAGATTCTGATTCCATGGCGGCCGTTTTCGAGCTCGTGGTCGAGGGAGAGGGCGTCCCTCCGCACTCCGTGTCGGTCGGCCGGCGCCCCTACTCCATCGGTCGCGGTCCTACCAACGATCTCGTTGTCCCCGACGGGCTCGTGTCGTGGGAGCATCTGAAGGTGTGGTCCGACCGCGGCACGGTGTGGTGCTCAGATGCGGGCAGCACCAACGGTACCTACGTGAACGGCGACCGGATCCGGGGAACCGTCCAGCTGAACGCGGGCGACCAGATCACGGTCGGCAACAACCTCAAGCTCAGCCTCCGCTTGCACGGCTCTGCGTCGGGCCCGATCGACAGGTTCCGCACCACGGTCGCGCTGGAGGAGATCGGGACTGGCCTACGGCATCCCTTCCGCAATTTTTGTCTTGCCGGCAGAATCTTCTTTATCAACATATTCCATCTCAAC
>CAYMSU010000192.1:0-10890 GCA_964393165.1 uncultured Enterobacteriaceae bacterium | reverse complement strand
CGTTGTCGGGCCTAAAGGAGAAGATGGCGGCCTGCGCCGGCGCCTTCGGTGCGGCCTTCGGGGGCGCTGGCGGGGCCTCGGCCGCCGGCGTGGGCGCGGCGCCGGGGTCGGTGGGCACGGGGAGTGGCTCCGGCGCCCCGCTCAGCAGCACGTACGCGAGACCTGCGGCCACCACCAGCACAATCCCGACCCCGGCGAGGCCGGGGCCCCGTCGGCGGATCGGTGCGAGATCGAGGTCGGCGTCGTCGAAGTTGCCAAAGGAAGGGACCTGCGGATCCCAGGCGTCGGAGTCCTCCGGGGCGTCCGCCACCGGGGCGGGACCGGGCGACGGAGGATGGGCGGCCTCCTCGGCGGCAAGCAGGTCTTCCCACCGGCCGCCGGCGGTGGTCGGCGTGGGAGCGGACTCCTCCAGCAGCTCCACCTGGGCCATGTAGGGGGACGGGGGCCCCGCCGGTGGGGGCGCGCGGCGCTCGGACGCGGGGGTGAGCGACAGCGGGGGAGGCTCTGGCGTGGCCAGCTGATCGAAGGCGGGGGTCGCCTGTGGACCCATGCCGACCGAGGCCTGCTTTGCCCGCGCGAGCGTCGCCTCGTTGGGCAGCGGCGGCAGGCCGGTGGGAATGCCTACCGCGTCGTCGTCGCTCCAGGGTGCCGGCCCGGGGCTCTCGCTCAGGTCTGCCCGCGCTTCGTCGATCTCCGTGGGCGGCTCGGGGCCGTCGTCTACCGGCGGCGCGTCGTCGATGTCGGTGATGGGCTCCTCGAGGGCATCGAATTGCGCGGCGATCTCGGGATCGTCGGTCACGGGCGCCCAGTGCACGCCGCCTCGGGAGAGCAGGTCGCTGCGATCCACCCGGCGCTCGTCGATCCAGATGCGCAGCGTCTCGTCGTCGCCTACCACGTACACCTGGTCGCCCTGCTTGAGGAAGAGGGTCGACCCCGCCTCTTCGGTGAGCTCCTCGTCGACGTCGTCGGGCTCGTCCTCTTGGTCCTCCTCGTCCTCCTCGTCCTCGATCTGCCCGGGCTGGGGCCACGCCTCGGGGGCCCGCGCCGGCGTGGTCGCCTCGTCGGCGTCGTCCTCGTCGATCTCGGTCGGGGACTCCTCGACCGGGTCCGTGGCCAGGTCCTCCGCCTCGTCGTCCGACCGCTCTACGTCGGGCAGCGCGTCGGTGTCGTCGTCCTCGCGGGCGAGCGGCTCTGGGAGCGTGGGCGACGCCGTGGGCGCGGGCGCCGGCGGCGGATCCTCCCACAGCGCGGTCGGTGTGGGGGCGGGGGCCGCTGTCGCGGCCGCGGCCAGCGCCCGCCCGGGGACGGGGACGGGCGTGGCGTGGGCATCCACGGGCTGCGGCTCGGGCTCCGGCGCGGACCGGGGGGCCGGCGCGGGCGTCGGGACGGGGGCCGGGGTCTGCGCTCGCGCTTGGGGGGCGGGCGCAGGAGAGGCCGCACGCCGCTCGGTTGGGGCCGGGGTGGGCTGGGGACCCTGCGGCGCCGACGATCTCGACCGTGGTGCGAAGCTCTCGCTCTCGCCGCCGACGTGCGCGTACGGAGACGGTCGCGAGGGGCGGATGTTCTGCGAGTGTCCGCAGGCGGCACAGCGGAATCGGAAGGCGCGCCCGGACGACGCGACCCAGGCGGGCGGCTCCAGCTCGTGCCGCGTCGTGCAGTTCTCGCAGCAGATCTCCAAGCTCAGTCCCCTTTCGACCCCGGCTCCGACCCTCCGTCGGGCTCCTCCGCGGCGGAAGCGGGGTCGCGTTCTGCCTCTTCGGCCTGGGCGTCGTCGACTGGAGGGCGATCCTCCTCGACGCTCGTCGGATCGTCGGCCGAGGCCTCCACGTCGGGGGCTGGCGCGGAGGCGGAGGCGGAGGCGTCGTCGGCATCTGCCGCGCGGTCGGAGGGCGTCTCGGGGGCTGGCGGATCGTCGGCGACGTTCTCCGGCGTCTGCGAATCGTCGGCGACGTCGTCTGGGGTCGGAGGATCCTCGGGCGTCGCCGCGGGCTCCTCCTCCTGGACCGCCGCGGAGCCGTCCTCGGTAGCGGACTCGCTTGCCGGCGATGGTGCTGGCGCGGGCTCTGCCGCGGGTCGAACCTCGGCCTCGTCCGCGGACTGGGGCTGGCCTGCGGGCTCCGGGGTGGCATCTGCCGCGGGTCGCACGCTCGCCTCGTCCACGCGCGCTTCGGGCGCGGGGTCGGGCTTCGGAACGGGGTCGGGCTTCGGAACGGGGTCCGGCTTCGGCGTGCGGGCCTCGGAGGGAGCGGGGCTCGGCGCCTCGGAGGCTGGCGCCGACGGGGTCGACGCGGCGGGCGCGGGCGCGCGTGGCGCGGGCGCGGGCGCGGGGGGAGGTGTAGGTGCGGGTCTCGCGGCTGGTCGAGGTCGTGCACGCGGCGCGGGTGCCGCCGGCGGGGCGGCGGCGGGCTCGGGGCCCGGCTCCGGGACCGGCAGCGTCGCGTCCATCGACGACGGGCGGGCCGGCATGAGGCCCTCGTCCGGGGAGCGCGTCGCGCGCTCGCCCGGCCACCACAGCATCACCGCCAGCGACAAACCCACGACCACGAACAGGATCGCGGTGCCCACGCCAACGCCCAGCATCGTGAGCGACAGCGGCGACGGTCGGCGCCGAGCGGGCGCCGGCGGCGCCGGCACGGGCAGGGAGGCCACCGCCGAGTCGGCCGACCGCCGCGCCACGCCAGGCTCGTGGTCGCCCTCCTGCGAGGGCCGCCGGGGCCGCTCGTCGGCGGGCAGCGGCATCGGTCCCGGGGACGTGGGCACCACCGTCTCCGCGTCGAAGACGTCGTGCGCGGTCGATTCCTCGCTCGGAAGGGGCGCCCGGACGGTCTCCGCGTCCTCCGAGGCCGAGGGAGGCCCGCTCCCCGGTGGCGCGTGCCGCTCCGCGAACGCCGGCGTCATGAAGCCCGGATCGGCTCGCGCCGGATCCGCGTCGTCCTCCTCCTCGAAGTCCGAGACGCCAAAGACCTCGGCGGAGGCCTCCGAGAGCCGCGGCGCGAAGCTCGGCGTCTGCGGGCCCTGCGACTGGCGGGCGACCGACGGCGTGCCCAGTGCGGGCTCGGCGAACGCGAGGCCAGCCGTGGCGCGCCTGCTCGCCGGAAGTCCCAGGGGATCCCCGCGCTCCGTCGTCGTCGGCTCGGCGGGGGCCAAAGCCGCGGCCGTGACGCCGTCGCCCTCGGGAGCCCGCTCTCCGGTCTCCGTCAGCTCCGTGGTGTGGTCGCCCAGCAGGTCGAAGGACGTGATCCCGTCCTCGATCACCGCCGCGGGCGCAGTCCGCGGCTCCGCGGGCAGGATCGTGGGGGAGGCGTACGGATCGTAGGCCGCGGCGGGGCTCCCGAGTCGCGCCGCGACCATTGGCGTCTCGATGTCGTCCTCGTCCGTGTCGTCGTCCGGGAGCGGCGCGGGCGTGGTCCTTCGCGCCGGCGCGGGGGTCTCCCGATCGAGGGCCCACTGCCAGGTCTCGACGAAGTGAGACGCGAGATCCGGGATCTCGGCGAGAGGCGTCCAGTGGGAGCCGTCGTGGCTCAGCTCGTCGGCGGGGGTGACCTGACCGCTGCGCAGGTAGCCCTGCAGGATCTTGAGCCGGTGCAGCTCGTAGCCCGCCAGGCCCCCCTGTCGGCGCACGCGCCAGGTGATGCCCACGATGCTGAAGTCGAGCGAGCCCACGTCGGTCGGCGGCGCCACGACCGGGGAAGTGGCCCGCTCGGGGGGGCGAGGGTGACCGCAGCGAGGACAGGCGGGGGCGCGCTGGTCGTAGCGCGCGGTGCATGCAGGGCAGTGGACGATCATGGGTTCCCGGCAGCGTGAGGAGGGACGGCCCGCGGGGCCGACGGAACCACCGTCGACGGAATCCACAATCGGTCTGTCGGAAAACTGGCTGAAGGGTGCGGCGCTACTCGACGACGATTCGGAGCCCCGGCGCCGGCGGCGCGATCCGCTGCTGGCGGCCCTCGAACAGGACGTAGATCCCCGACGCGGCCACCTGGGAGATCTCGCCGACTCCGAAGTTCGGGTGGAAGACGCGGACGCCTGGCTGGAGCTGCTCGGCGCTCTCGATCTCGACGAGGGTGTAGGTGTCCTCGGGCAGGGCGCGCTGGCGTCGCTCGAGGAAGACGCCCAGCTGGGACGTCGTCTCGCGCGACCGCTCGACGCGCTCGCGCGTGGAGCCCGGACCACGGGCCGAGGCCGGCTCGCCGAGCGGCACGTCGCCGTCGACCACGTCCATCGGGATGCCGAAGAGGAACCGGCTCGGCTCGGTCAGGCGGCCGGCCCGCGCGCCCTGGGCAGGGTGCTTGAGGCTGCGGGTGACGACCAGGCGCTTCATCGCACGCGTGAACGCGACGTAGGCGAGGCGCCGCTCCTCCTCGACGCCGGAGTCGAGCGACCGCTCGTGGGGGAACACCCCCTCGTTCATCTGGACCACGAACACCACCGGGAACTCGAGGCCCTTGGACGAGTGCACGGTCATCAGCGTGACCTCACCGCTCTCGGGGAGGTCGTCGGTGTCGGCGGTCAGCGCGATCCGGTCGAGCCAGCTCGTCAGGTGCTCGAGCGGCCCGAGATGCGAGGACTGCTCGCGTACCCAGGCGGTGGCGTCCTCTACGAGGACCTGGAGGTTGGCGAGCCGGCCCTTCGCCTCGTGCAGAATCTGGCCGTTGCTGTCGACCTCTGCCTCGAGCATCGCGCGGTACCCCGTGCGCTCGATCGTCTCCGCGACCAGCTCGGGCAGCTCGAGGTCCCGCGCGAGCGTGATCAGCTGATCGATCAGCGCGGCGAAGGCTCCGATGCCCTTCTCGCCCCGAGACGCGCCCCCGCCGATCGCGCGCGCCGTCGCGAGCAGCGGCAGGCCACGCCGGGCCGCCTCCTCCCGCAGCTTCGCCTGCGTCTTGGCGCCGATCCCTCGCGGAGGCACGTTCACGATCCGGAGGACCGCAGCGTCGTCTACGGGGTTCACGATCACCCGCAGGAAGGCCAGGAGATCGCGCACCTCGCGCCGCTCGTAGAACTTGCGGCCCCCCACCACCCGGTGAGGGATGCCGAGCTGACGAAAGGCGGCCTCGAAGTACCTTGCGATCGCGTTGGTGCGGTAGATGACCGCGATCTCGGAGAGCGCCTGGCCGCGGCGCTGCAGCTCGGCCACGCCCGCGGCCACCCGCGCGGCCTCGTCGTGGATGCTCGGCAGCCGCATGAGCTGGACCTTCACGCCGTCGTCGGAGCTGGTCCACAGCCGCTTGTCGAGCCTGTCGGGGTTGTGCGCGACCACCGCGTTGGCGAGTGTGAGGATGTGCCCGGTCGAGCGGTAGTTCTGCTCGAGACGCACGACCGTGGCCTCGGGATAGTCCTGCTGGAAGTTCAGGATGTTGGAGACGTCGGCGCCGCGGAAGCCGTAGATCGACTGGTCGTCGTCGCCGACGACCGCGAGGTTGCGGTGCTCCGCCGCGAGCATGCTCAGCAGCAGGTACTGCGCCCGGTTCGTGTCCTGGTACTCGTCGACGAGCACGTAGCGGAACCGCTCGCGCCACTTCTGGAGCACGTCGGGGTGGGTGTCGAACAGCTCCACCGTCTTCCCTACGAGGTCGTTGAAGTCCAGCGCGTCCGCCGCCTTCAGCGCCTCCTCGTAGTCCCGCCACACCCGGAGCACGGTGTCGTTGAGGTGCGAGCGGCGCTCGCGGACGGCCTTGTCCGGCGTGAGCATGAGGTTCTTGAAGCTGTCGATGGCGGCGCGCACCTTGCCGGGGGTGATCTGGTCGGTGGTCGTGCTGCCCTCGGCCAGCAGACCCTTGATCATGCGCACCTGGTCGTCGTCGTCGTAGATCGCGAACCGGCGCGTCCACCCCAGGGCCTCGATGTCGGTGCGGAGGATCCGCGCGCAGGAGGCGTGGAACGTGCTGACCCACACTCGCTCGGCGGCATCGCCGATCAGCTCTGCCACCCGCTCGCGCATCTCGGCGGCAGCCTTGTTGGTGAACGTGACAGCCAGGATGTTCTTGGGCTCCACGCCGCAGTGCAGCAGGTGGGCGATCCGCCGCGTGAGCACGCGCGTCTTGCCGGAGCCCGCGCCCGCCAGCACGAGCACGGGGCCCTCGATGGTGGTGACGGCGCGGTACTGCTCGGGGTTGAGGCGGACGAGGTGGGGCGGGAGCGCGGCCTCCTCGGCGTCAGCCATTCGGCTCCTCCGCGCGCCGGCGGTTGCGGTCCCGGATCCGGGGGGCCCTACCCTCGAACACCCGCTCCTCGGCGCGCTCCACGACGAGTGCCTGGTCCGGCACGTCGTGCGTGATGGTGCTCCCGGCCCCGATGATCACCCCGTCGCCGATGCGGACGGGGGCCACCAGCGACGTGTTGGAGCCCACGAACGCGCCCGCGCCGATCTCGGTGCGGTACTTCGCGAATCCGTCGTAGTTGCACGTGATCGTGCCCGCGCCGATGTTGGCGCCCGGCCCGACGTCCGCGTCGCCCAGGTAGGACAGGTGGCTCGCGCGCACACCGGTGCGCAGCACCGCCTTCTTGGCCTCCACGAAGTTGCCGACCTTCACGTCCCGCTCGAGCACGGCCCCGGGGCGCAGGTGTGCGCAGGGCCCGACCGCGCAGTCGGCCCCGATGCGGGCACCCTCGCAGGTGGTGTGCGGCTTGATCGTGGTGCGCTCGCCGACCTCGGTGTCGCGGAGCCAGGCCCCCGGCAGCACGGTGGCGCCAGCCCCGATCCGGGTGGTGCCGAGCAGCGTGCAGTCGCCGTGGAGGCTCGCGCCAGCGGCGACCCGGACTCCTGGCTCGATCCAGATCCGCGCCGGATCGACCAGCCGAACGCCGACCGAGGCGAGGCGACGCAGCAAGCGGTCCACGATCGCGCGCTCGGCCTGGGCCAGCCCCCAGGGGTCGTCGATCCGCCACGCCTCCTCGGCTGAGGCGAGCAGCGTGATCCCGCCTGGGTGCGCGAGGACCTCGGGGGCAGGCCCGCGGGCGCTCGCGATGCCCATCACCTGCCCGTCTGGCGCGACGAGGGCCCCTCCGGGCGCGGGCGTGCCGGGGGCCACGGTCTCGGCGAGCGCGCGCAGCCTCGCGGGGCCGAGCGCGACGTAGCGCGCATCGATGGCGACGAGCGGTCCGTCGGTGGCGGCGGAGGTCAGCGACGCCTCGGTGAGGATCGCCGACCAGTGCTCGCGGACCGTTCGCCCGAGCACCGACACCTCGGCGACGTCTTCCAGCTCCACGATTGCCATCTGGGGCATCTCGACCTCCGAGTCCCCGACTAACGCGGACAGAATCCCCGCAAGCGGCGTCCGGAGGAGCCGATGAGGCCCCCCCTGCGACACGGAGGAAGCCCATGGCAGTGGTGGAGGAAGCGACCTCGCGGCAGCTCGCTCGGCCGGTGGACCGGCGCGCGGCCGAGCGCTACTCCCCCGACCCCCTGGTGCCGGTGTTCTTCGCGCACCCCACGGCGGCGGTGCCCACGGCGGGGCTCGTGTGCGACATCTCCGACACCGGGGCCCGCATCGTGGCGCCTCCCACGGCGCGGCCGTCGCTGCACTGGGGTGATGTGTTCCGCATCATCGTGTCGTACAGTGAGTCGGCGCGGGCGTCGGGAATCGAGGGGATGCGCCTGTGGGCTCACGTGGTGAGGCTCGAGGTGGACAGTCGGGAGCTCGGCATCCACGCGGCGTTCCACCGCGGCGGCATGGACGGGGACTGGGACCGCCTCGCGGCCTGGGTGCGGGAGCTGTCCAGCCAGGCGCGATAGGGCCCTCGCCAGGGTCGGCACCATGTTACGGAGCGCGCGCCACGGCGGGCCGCGCCGGGCTGCGCGTGCACGAACATGTTGCAGTCGAGGCGCTTGCTCCGCCCGGCGGGCCCCGCTAAGCCCAGCCTCCCACGTTGCTATCTACGGCGAACTCGCCACCAGTCCATGGACGTGCCATGATCACGGATCTGTCGAAAGTCCGGAACATTGGGATCAGTGCCCACATCGACTCCGGAAAGACCACGCTCACCGAGCGCATCCTGTTCTACACCAACCGCATCCACGCCATCCACGAGGTGCGGGGCAAGGACGGTGTGGGCGCGAAGATGGACTCCATGGAGCTCGAGCGCGAGCGGGGCATCACCATCCAGTCCGCCGCGACCTATACGTCGTGGAAGGATTGCCACATCAACATCATCGACACCCCCGGCCACGTCGACTTCACGATCGAGGTCGAGCGCGCGCTGCGGGTGCTCGACGGCGCCATCCTGGTGCTGTGCGGGGTCGCTGGTGTGCAGTCGCAGTCGATCACCGTCGACCGGCAGATGCGGCGCTACGGCGTGCCCCGGGTGGCGTTCGTCAACAAGCTGGACCGCCAGGGGGCCAACCCCGTGCGCGTGCGGAACCAGCTCCGCGAGAAGCTCCGGCTCAATGCCCACCTGGTGCAGCTGCCGATCGGCCTCGAGGACCGGCTCGAGGGCTGCGTCGACCTCGTGTCCCAGCGGGCGTTCTACTTCGACGGGGACAGCGGCGAGAGCATCCGCGAGGAAGACATCCCCGCCGACATGGTCGACGACGTGGCGACCTTCCGCGAGGAGCTGCTCGACGCGGTGTCGGAGTACGACGACGACCTGATGGAGACCCTGCTCGAGGACCCCGACAGCGTCAACGAAGAGCAGATCCGGGCCGCGATCCGCAAGGGCACCATCGACAACGAGCTCGTCCCGGTGTTCATGGGCTCCGCCTACAAGAACAAGGGTGTGCAGCTGCTCCTCGACGGGGTCAACAACTACCTGCCGGATCCCTCGGAGGTCCTCAACGAGGCCTTCGACCTCGACACCGACGAAGAGAACCCCGAGAAGTTCCCGATCACGCCCGACCCCGACAAGCCGTTCGTCGGCCTTGCGTTCAAGCTCGAGGAGGGGCGCTACGGTCAGCTCACCTACGTGCGGGTCTACCAGGGCACGCTGCGCAAGGGCGAGTTCATCTTCAACATGCGGGGGAACCAGAAGGTCAAGGTCGGCCGCCTCGTGCGCATGCACTCCGACGAGATGGAGGACATCGAGGAGGCTCCGGCGGGCGACATCGTCGCGCTGTTCGGGGTCGACTGCCACTCGGGCGACACGTTCACCGACGGCAAGGTCCGCGTGTCGATGACCAACATCCACGTGCCCGACGCGGTGATCGACTACACGATCAACGCCGAGAGCAAGTACAGCCAGAACCTCTCGAAGGCGCTGGCGCGGTTCGCGAAGGAGGACCCGACCTTCCGCGTGCGGACCGACCCCGAGACCGGTGAGACCATCATCAGCGGCATGGGGGAGCTCCACCTCGACGTGTACCTCGAGCGCATGCGCCGGGAGTACAAGGTGCCGGTCGAGTCCTCGCCGCCTCGCGTGGCCTACCGCGAGACCATCAATCAGCGGGCGACGTTCGACTACACCCACAAGAAGCAGACCGGCGGCTCGGGCCAGTTCGGTCGCGTGGCCGGGGCGATGGAGCCCCTCGAGGAGGGCCACTACGAGTTCGTCGACCAGATCGTCGGCGGGGCCATCCCGCGGGAGTACATCCCGAGTGTCGACAAGGGCTTCCAGCAGATGATGGACAAGGGCCAGCTGATCGGCGCGCCGGTCACCGGCGTCAAGATGACCATCAACGATGGGAAGTCCCACGCCGTCGACTCGAGCGACATGGCGTTCCAGGCGGCGGGTCGTGGCGCGTTCCGCGACGTGTACGGCCGGGCCAAGCCCGTCATCCTCGAGCCGATCATGAAGGTCGTGGTCGAGGGGCCGGCCGAGTTCCACGGCGGCATCGTCGGGACCGTGATGGGCCGGCGCGGCGTCATCATGGGCACGTCCGAGGAAGACAACTACTCGGTGGTCGAGGCCGAGGTGCCGCTCGCCGAGATGTTCGGGTACTCGACGGCGCTGCGGTCGAGCACCCAGGGCAAGGCCGAGTTCTCGATGGAGTTCGAGAAGTACGGCAAGGTCCCCGACAGCGTCGCACAGGAGCTGATCGAGGCCTACAAGAAGGAGCAGGAAGAGAAGAAGAAGTAGCGGCGATCCGGCCGATCGCGCTAAGTGCGCGGGGTGACGGACCGCGACTCGACAAGCTCCTCGACGCGCTCCCCGTTGGGCAGTCTCGCAGCTACGCTTCACGGGATGCCCGATGGAGCTCTGGCGCTGGTGCTCGGGAAGCCCGGCGTGGGCAAGACCGCCTTCCTCGTCCACGCCGCGCTCGAGGCCCTGGTCGGGGGCCAGCAGGTGCTGCACGTCGCCCAGCGCGAGTCCGTTGGCCACGTGCGCGCCCACTATGACGAGATCGTGCGCCTGCTCGAGGAGCGGGCCGGGCTCTCGGCCTCGGCCGTCGACATCGAGCGGGCGCGCATGGTGCACACCACGCGGGGCCAGCCGCTCGACGTGCCGCGCCTCGCCGAGCACCTCGACCTGCTCGCGAGCCACGCGGACTTCACCCCGCGCTGGCTCGTGGTCGACGGGCTCGCCCACGGACCGGAGCTCGGCGCACAGCTCGAGGCGCTCGCGTCGGTGGCGGGGGCCCGGGGCGCGCGGCTGTGGGTCGCCGTGGACTCCGAGGCGCCGCTGCCGGAGCCGCTGTTCGCCACGGCGGCGCTCGTCGTGCGACTGGTCGATGTGCCGGGGGACTCCCTGCGCTTGCAGCGGGTCCACGGCCCCGGCCACGAGGAGGGGGTGCCCGTGGTCCTCGACCCGGTCACGCTCTTCGTCGCCGAAGAGGGGGAGCCTCCGCAGGCCGTGCACGGGCGGCTCAACCCGGCGGACTGTACCCTGTACAGTGGCGGCGCCGCAGGCTCCGAGGCCCTCTTCGGCGAGGTCGCGGCCGAGCACGGCGTGCGCGAGGTCGCGTTCACCTTCGAGGGGCACCTGCAGGCTCGCACCGTCGGGCGGCGCGAGCTCACC
>CAYMSU010000191.1:9961-10912 GCA_964393165.1 uncultured Enterobacteriaceae bacterium | reverse complement strand
CGGCGGGCAGCAGCGCTTCGAGCCCCTCAACAGCTGGCCCGACAACGCCAACCTCGACAAGGCGCGGCGCCTGCTCTGGCCCGTCAAGCAGAAGTACGGCCGCAGCCTGTCCTGGGCCGACCTGATGATCCTCGCCGGCAACGTCGCCCTCGAGGAGATGGGCTTCGAGACGCTCGGGTTCGCGGGGGGGCGCGTCGACGACTGGGAGCCCGAGCTCGTGTACTGGGGCCCCGAGGGCAAGATGCTCGCCGACGAGCGCTACCACGGCGACCGGGAGCTCGAGCAGCCCCTCGCCGCCGTCCAGATGGGGCTCATCTACGTGAACCCGGAGGGGCCCAACGGTGAGCCCGACCCGGTCAAGGCCGCCACCGACATCCGCGAGACCTTCGGCCGCATGGCGATGAACGACGAGGAGACCGTGGCGCTCATCGCCGGCGGCCACACCTTCGGCAAGGCCCACGGCGCGCACGACCCGTCGAAGTGCGTGGGCGTCGAGCCCGCCGCGGGGGACGTCGCCGACCAGGGCCTCGGCTGGCACAACGAGTGCGGCTCCGGAAAGGGCGCCGACACCGTGACGAGCGGGCTCGAGGGCGCCTGGACGAGCGCTCCCACCACCTGGACCAACCAGTACCTGTCGAACCTCTTCAGCTTCGACTGGGTGAAGACGACGAGCCCTGCCGGTGCCACCCAGTGGGCGCCCACCGATGCGGCCGCTGCGGGCCTCGTGCCCGACGCGCACACCGACGAGCGGCACCCGCCGATGATGTTCACCACCGACCTGTCGCTCAAGGAGGATCCCGCGTACCGCGAGATCGCCGAGCGCTTCAAGGACGACTTCGAGGGCTTCCGCCTCGCCTTCGCGAAGGCCTGGTTCAAGCTGACCCACCGCGACATGGGCCCGAAGTCGCGCTACCTCGGGCCCGAGGTCCCCGACGAGGACTACCTCTGGCA
>CAYMSU010000191.1:0-9951 GCA_964393165.1 uncultured Enterobacteriaceae bacterium | reverse complement strand
GCGAGCCCGCCCGTGAAGGAGCCGGCCGTGACGGTCCCCGCGGTGGACCACGCGCTGGTCGACGCCCGCGACGTGGCCTCGCTCAAGAAGCAGATCCTCGCCACCGACCTGACCGTCCCCGAGCTGGTGCGCACGGCCTGGGCCTCGGCGTCGTCGTACCGCCACAGCGACATGCGCGGCGGGGCCAACGGGGCGCGGATCCGGCTCGCCCCCCAGAAGGACTGGGCCGTGAACGACGCCGCGGAGATCGACAAGGTCGTGACCGCGCTGCAGGGCGTCAAGGAGTCGTTCGACGCGTCCGCGCGCGGCGGCAAGAAGGTCTCGCTCGCGGACCTCATCGTGCTGGGCGGCGCCGCGGCCATCGAGAAGGCGGCGAAGGATGCGGGGGTCGACGTAACGGTGCCGTTCACGCCGGGCCGGACCGACGCCACCGCCGAGATGACCGACGAGGCCTCGTTCGCCGCGCTCGAGCCAGCGGCCGACGGGTTCCGCAATTACTGGACCGACGACTACGCCTCGGCCACGGGCTACGCGTACACCCCGTCGTCCGCGCTGATCGATCGGGCGGACCTGCTCGATCTCACGGTCCCCGAGATGACGGTGCTCGTGGGGGGCCTGCGGGTGCTCGACGCGAACGCCGGCGGAGTGGACCACGGCGTGTTCACCGAGCAGCCGGGCACGCTGTCCAACGACTGGTTCGCCAACCTGCTCGACCTGTCCACGGAGTGGACCAAGGGCGACGGCGGCGTGTTCCAGGGCACCGACCGGGCGTCGGGGGACCTGAAGTGGACGGCGACCGAGGCGGACCTCGTGTTCGGCTCGAACGCGGAGCTGCGCGCAGTGGTCGAGCGCTACGCGTTCGCCGACGCGAAGCAGCAGTTCGCCGACGACTTCGTCGGCGCGTGGTCGAAGGTCATGATGCTCGACCGGTTCGACGTGAAGTGAGCGGGCCGACCCGACCGGTCGCCCGCCGCGGGACGTCCACGCGGATCAACAGGATCAGCGTGGTCGCGAAGAACGGCACGAGCGGCATCCGGTACCTCGACAGGGTGCCGAGGTTCACGGAGGTGAGGCCGGTGGCGATCCCGAAGACCACGGTGAACGCAATGCAGAACGTGAGGATCGGGTAGCGAATCACGATGCTCGCGAGGTCGCGCAGCGAGCGCTTCCAGAAGACGTACAGGGTTCCGCCCAGGAACGCCGTGGTCTCGAGGGCGGCGAGCGCCATCTGGGGGTTGCGGGCCTCGAACAGGAACGGTCGGAACAGGCCGGTCAAGAGCCCAAACGGCACGAACGCCAGCTGGCCGACGTACGAGCCCGCCGAGGGGTCGCCGATCGCGTAGGTCGAGCCGCCCGCCGAGCGTAGCGCCGCGCGCTGCATGCGCGCCGTCTCCTCGGCGAGGTTGTCGAGGGAGAACTGCGGGAACACCTCCCCGACGACGATCATCCCGCCGAGTGCCACGCCTCCGGCCATCAGCAGGCTCAGGGGTCGCACCGTGACCTGCCCTGCCCGAAAGCTCCGCTTCGCGTACAAGTAGATGCCCGCAGCACCGAACGCCACGAGCAGAATGTAGGGCTTGATCAGCCCGACCACCAGCGCGCCGACGCCCAGAGGTGCGAGGCCGCCGTAGCGACCGTGGGCGACGCGCACGAGCCCCCACATGAACAGGCCGAACGCGGGCATCGCCACGGCCTCCTTGATCAGGCCGCCCGACCAGAACACCGACGACGGCACGAGCATCGTGCCCAGGACCACCCAGGGGTGGTGTCGGCGGGGGGTGGTCTCGAGCAGCGCCTGGAGCAGGGCGAGCTTGCCGAAGAACGACAGGGCGGCGAACAGCATCGACGTCGCGAGCAGGGACTTCAGCATCACGAGGTTGCCGAACGCGGCCACCACGACCATGCTCGCCACCGACGAGCCCTCGGACGGGACGAACACCGACAGGGGGTTCGGCAGCTGGAGGAACACCTGCAGCGCGCCCGGGACGACCCGGAGCAGGTCCCGGCTCATCGCCTCGGCGAGGTTGACGGCGAAGTACTGATACATCAGCAGATCGCCGTAGCCGTAGACCTCGAACACCAGGTACAAGTTGCCGTACGCGCCGATCAGGTGCCCGACGAGCGACAGGGCGAGCCACGGCCGGTGCTTTGGGGCGAACTGGCGAACCAGGAGCGCGTAGCCCGCGGCGGTGAGGGCCGTGACGAACAACATGGGCAGCAGGTGGAAGTCCACGCCCGGCTATCGGCCATGGCTCGCGTCCCCGTAGGGTCAATCACGGTTACTCCCCGACGGGAGGTCGAGTGGCGGCGAAGGGGCTCTTTGCGAGTATCGGACTGGGAAGTGGCGTACTCCTGGTCGCGACGGGGGTGGCCTCGGACGTGGACACCGCGGTCACCGAGGAAGACGCGGCGGCCGTCGCGGGGCTGCATCTCGACCCGCTCTGGGGCGAGACGCCCTCCTTCGAGGCGGAGGTCGTCTGCGTGCAGGCCCTCCGGGCGCGCCTCGCCGCCGAGGCCCCGGACCTCACCTGTGTGCACGAGTGGGGCGCGGTCTCCCACGAGCCGGCGGCGTTCCTGTCGCGTAGGGTCGGCTGCTGCTACGACCGCTCGCGCACGATCGAGAAAGCGCTGGCGCACTACGGGTTCGCGGTGCGTCACCTCGCGGTCCACGCGACGCGTCGCTACCCGGCCCCGCTGAACTACGTCGCGCCCGGGGTGCAGAGTCACTCGATCAGCGAGGTCGAGACCTCGCAGGGGTGGATGGTGGTGGACTCGAACGCCGCCTGGGTGGCCGTGTCGGACGAGGGGCGACCCCTGGATGCTCGCGCGCTTCGCACCGCCCTGCGTGACGGCGAAGACGTGCACGGGGTTCCCGACGGCTACTTCGGCGGCCGGTACACCATCGCCTACGGCCTGTACTCGCGCCACGGGGGCTTCTACCCGCCGTTCGTGGGGGTGCCGGACGTGGACTGGGATCAGCTGCACCACAACCTGGGCACGCTGTTCTAAAGGAGGGTGTCGCCGAGCGGTGACACCTCGCCTCCGATCGCTTCCCTCGCGCACGACCCGCCTCCTTTGGGGCGAAGCCCGAGCGTCCGGGGTCAACCCCTCGGCGAGGTCCACACGTCATGGGACACTCGGTCGGTCGTGCCGTGGACGCCGAGATGGCGCAGGACCGAGGTCAGCGCATCGATGAAGCGGCGATTCTGCGGCCCGTATCCGAACGACACCCGGATGGCCTGCGGATGGCCCCAGCCGTCCATGCGCCGAACGACTACGCCACGGCGTCGGAGCGCCTGGTGCACGGCGTAGCTCGGCCTGCCGCAGTGGATCAGCACGAAATTGGCGGAGGGTGCAACGTAGGGCACCCCCAACCGGTCGAGCTCCTCACAGACGTAGGCCCGGGAGTCGTGGTTGTGGCGGACCGAGCGTTCCAGGTGGGCCTCATCTTCAAGGGCCTCGAGCGCCGCCACCTGGGCCACCCGGCTCACGCCGTAGGGGGCCCGCACCCGGCGCAGGGCATCGACCAGCTCCTCGCTCGCGATGCCGTAGCCGATCCTCAGGGCTGCGAGAGCGTAGGCCTTGGAGAACGTGTACAGCACGATTCGCCGACCGCCGGTGGCCATGTCTCGTTCGGGGTACGCGGCGTAGTCGCGGGCGCTCACGAAGTGCTGGTACGCATTGTCGATGACGACCACGACGTCGTCGGGGGCGCGGGTGAGAAACGCCTGCAGGGCGGCGGCGGGCGGGTAGCGCCCCGTCGGGTTGTCGGGGTTGGCGACGTACAAGATGCATGGCCGAGGCTCTTGCTCGAGGGCGGCACCCATCGCCAAGAGGTCCTGGCCGTGGTCGCGTAGCGGGATCCATCGAACTCGCCCGGCGGCGCATCGCACGGCGTGGGCGTACATCGGAAAGGACCCCGCGGAGACTACTGCTACCTGTTCGGGCGCTAGAAACGTGCGCGCCACGAGCTCGATCAGGGACGTGGACCCCGCCCCCAAGAATACCTGCTCCGGCTTGACCTCGTGCACCTCGGCGAGCCGCTCGAGCAGGGCCCACTCGGCGCCGGGATCCGGGTAGCGGTGGAGGTGCTCGGCGGCCGAGGCCACGGCACGCACGGCTCTTGGCGACGGTCCCCACGCGTTCTCGTTCGAGGCGAGGTGCGCCCACCCGTCCGCGTGGGCCTCCGTGCGGCCCGGCCGGTACGTGCGCAGCTGGGCGATGTGGGCTGGCAACAGTGGTCGCATGCGCCCTACAGCTCTGTGCGCGGGTACACTTCGAGGTGGACTTCGTCGATCAGCGCCCGCGCGACTTGCAGCGAAGGGGAGTCCGACTGCCCCTCGAGCACCGCGGCGAGGACCTCGAGCTCCGCCCGGAGCACCTCGGCGGTGCGGGCCCGGCGGGCCGACGGAAGTTCCGGGAGGTCCACGCGCACTGTCGTGTGGTCGCGGTCGCCCGACACCCAGAAGGTGAAGGATCGGGTGGCGCCCAGGTAGCTCCACTGGAAGACGACCCCTCCCTGCACGCGGCGCGTGTCGAGCCGGACGTCGCCGATCCGGCGGATCTCCACCCAGCGCCCGTAGATGGAGCGGACCGTCTTGTGACAGGTCCAGCGGGGAAGGTGGACCGGATCGAGGAGAAACCGCGTGACCCGCTCGACATCGACGGCCATCTCGCAGGACAGGCTGTCGGGCACCGGTGGTGGCTGTGGCGCGGAGGGTGCGTCGCCCAGGTACGCCGTCATGCTGCGGGCCAGTCGCGCCATGTTGTCGTCGACGAACTGGCCGCTCGTGGCCACATCGGTACGCTCGATCAGCTCGAGGAAATAGCCTGGCCCGGCGCGGTCGAGGAACACCTGGCGTAGCCCCGACACCGGGTCGGTCAGAATAGACTGGGACGTCGTCGGGATTCCCCCAGCGCGCAGCTTGGCGAACGCCTCGTCGAGGTCGGCCACCCGGTAGGCCACGTGGTGGACGCCAGGCCCGTACTTGTCCATGTACTTGCGGAAGATCGACTCGTCGGTCAGGCCCTCGGTGATGACCAACGTCCGGTTCGGATCCCCCGGCAGCCCGAGCACGTAGTTGAGCATGTCGTGCCCGCCCGGGGGCGCGGTTCCGACGTCGAGCGGCTGGATGCGCTGGAAGCTGAACCCCAGGACCTCGACGTGGAAGCGAGCCGACGCCTCCGCGTCTGGCACGATCAGTGTGTAGTGGTCAATCGGGCCCACCTCGAGGGGGAACCCCGGCGGTGACGGCCAGTGGGGGGCCTCGCCTGGCGCAAGGGCTTGCGCATCGGCGTTTGCGGCGCGACCCCACGAGGCGTCGAGGATCCCTTCGGGGTCGAACTGGCGCTTCATACGCACCATGTGGGGCCAGCGCGGACCGAAGTGTGCCCGCCAGAATTCGTCGTCGTCGGGCACCGTGTCGCAGGTGTACCGGACCGCGCCCCGAACTACCGCTCGTCGATAGATCGCCTCGTTGTCGGCCACCTGCTCCGCGATTCGTGAAGCCGTGGGCGGATCCGCTCGACGGAGCAGACCCCAGAACATGCTGTAGTCTTCGCTCGCGGGCACGCGCATCAGCGGAGGACCGATTCGGGAGCGACGCAGCGGAAAGAAGAGGACCGGGCCGTTGCCGATGTCACGCTTGGGATGCAGGCGCTGGAACTCCTGGTCAAGGAAATCGGGCGCTTCGGAGAATGGCAGGAACAGTGTGATCTCGGGATGCGGCGCTTCTCCCCGGACGCGCTCCTCGATGATCAGCGGAGGCAACCGGAAGCAGAACTCGTCCCAGGAGAGCTCCCACTCATCGACCAGGCCCGGCAAGTGCTGCAAGGTCGACGCGTCGAGCCATCGGTCGCCCGGAACGAGGTTGCAGAGCTCCAGGTTGTACACCCAGTTCCCGGGGACGGTCTGTAGAGCGTGCGTCACCGCCGCGGGGTCGAGGGCCATGCGGTCGGTCGAGTTCATCTTCGTGCAGATCGAGGCCTCGGTCTTCTGGGCGGCGAACGCGTGGATCAGGTCGACCTCAGTGCTCCGACTCAGCCGCATGAAGTCGTGGAGCATGGTGCGGAGGTTGCCATACGCGCACTGGATCATGCGCACCGAGCGCGGTGCAGGCTGAAGGCTCATCTTGACTCGGGTGATGATCCCGAACTGACCGTGGGTGCCGCGGACGAGGTCGAAGAGATTCCGGTGCTGGGTCGGGCTGCAGGTGACGAGCTCGCCGGTGCCGGTCACCACGTCGAGCTCGAGCAGGTGGTCCATCTGGGTGCCTGCGTGAAACGACATGAAGCCGAAGCCACCCATCGACAGCGTGCCGCCTACGGTGACCTCGAGCCAGTCGGTGACCACTGGAGGGGTCCGCCCGATGGCCACCGCGGCTTCGAGGACGGCGCGCCACATGGCCCCCGCCTCGCACACGAGCGCGTCATCGCTCACGTCGAGGATCGCTGAGAGGCTGGTCATGTCGAGCACGATGCCACCCTCGGTCTGCATCTGGGCGCCCGCGGAGTGGGCCGCGCCCCGTGCGGCGCAGGGGATGCGTTCTCGCCGGCAGAACGCCACCATGGTGGCCACGTCTCGCGCGGTGGCCGGCCGCACGACGACCGACGGCCGGCGCCGGTGGACTTTGCCAAAGTCGAGCTCCGCCAGCTCCAAGGAAGCAGGGTCGGTCCTGACCTCTCCGTCGACTGTAGGGAGTCGCCCCATCCAGGGCGGTGCGTTCACGACCATTCGTCCCCCTCGGCAGCCAGCGCGTGGGCAGGGCGGCTCTTGCCGCTCTTGCCGTGCCAGGCGCTGGCTTGCCACTGTGGGTGAGCGTGCATGCTCGTTGAACAGATTCGAGCCGGAAGGCGCACGTGTTGGGGGGCGATCCCGCTCCTGCTCGAGGCCGTCGCGAGCGCGAGAGGTGACCGCGACGTACCGATTCAGCGCCAGTACTCGCGCTCCCGCCGGGGCGGGCGATCGCTCCTATAGGGAGCTGCGCCCTGCGCATCCTCGGCCGACGCCCTGCTCCGCGGCAAGGGCAAGCACGGCCAGAGAAGGGCGCCCCGCGCTCGGACAGAGGCCGTGGCCAATTCCTCAGAGCTCGCCGACGCAATCGCGACTTGTTGTCACTCCCCGGCCGGGACCTGCGAGACCTGCGAGGTCCAGCTCCTGCCTGGAGTGACCTACGTCCTCGACGCGCCGCTGCCGCCTCTTCCCACGGGCCTCGATCTCGTCGGATCGCAGTTGCTCGAGCTCGACGCCCACGGCGTGCCTGTCGGCGTGGCCCCGGGAACGCCCGAGACGGTGATCGACGCTACGGACATCGATGGGCCCCCCGTGTGGGCCGGTCGGGACAACGTCGTCAAGGGCTTCACGATCACGGGCGGGGGCACCGGTGGTCGGCCGGCGCTGATCCTCGTCGGCCACACCGCGTTCGGTCTCACCTGGGGGGCTGGACATCCTGGCGACCGCCGCGTGGCTGCCCGCCGACGGCGTGAACAACCACGTGGAGGTCCGCCTCGAGGACGCTCACTACGACACGGCGCTGATCAGCCGGTGCATCACGGCGAGCAGCTGGGGGATCCAGGATCCGACGGCCGCCGACTGCGATCCGCTGCGCGGCTCCGCTACGCTGGTGGAAGAGGACGAACTGCCGCGTGTCGCCGATCGACGACGGCGCCGCCCACAGTCGTTTCCTGCCGGAACCGCTCCGCGGCTGAGAGTCCGCCTTCTTGCATCGAAGGCGACTGGCATGGGTCATGCGCTAGCCCCCGCAGGAGCGTGCCATGCAGGTGTAGGCGGCCCTCGCGGGCTGCTACAGCGACACCGGACCGTAGCCTGCCTCGCGCTGGCCGGGCTCGTGCTCGCCGCGCTCGCCGGCCTCCGCTTCCTCGAAGCCGACCTCGGGCTGCGCTCGCTCGTCCCCGACGACCCCGCCACCCGCGAGGCCATCGCCGCCCACGACGCGCGGTGGGGGCGCGACGACCAGCTCCTCGTGGTGGTGCTCACCGCGCCCCCGGGCGCCGACTGGCTCGATCCGGAGCGCCTCGCGACCGTGCGCCACGTCCGGCAGCAGGTCTGCGGCAGTGGCGCGCTCACGGCGTGGCCCTCGGCTACCTCCACCGAGCGGCGAGGCCGCCGCGCCGTGCTTCGCCGCGTGGGGCTATCCGTGCTGACGCCACCAGCGGATCGCCTCCGGCCACCGCCACGCCGAGCCCGCGCGGATCGTGGCCTTGAGGTAGCGGTCGACGGTGCGCACCTCGAGCGTGCGCTGGAACTCGACGTTGGCGTTGAGGACGTCCTCGAGCGGTAGGTGGAGCCCCCCGCACTGCAGGCGGTCGCGGAACAGCTGCAGGGGGCCCTGGGCCACGGGCCGTCGCGCCTCGGCCGAGGTGTGGTCCACGAGGGTGACCGGCACGGAGGCGAGGATCGGCCCCGGGCCCACGTGGGTCGCGAACCGCGCCGCCTCCCGGGCGAGCAGCCGCGCGACCTCGGTCTCGAGCCGGCGCGGGGGCCCGCGCCGCGGGGTGAGCCAGTGCAGGGTGTCGACCGACAGCCGCTCCCCACACGCGCAGTGCAGCGCCCAGGTCGCCTCCGTGAGCGCCTCCCGGTCGCACGTGGGGCAGGCGAAGATCAGGTTGGACAGCCCCTGGGCGGTCGAGAGCGCGCGCACCCGGAGGTCCGGCCGGCTGCGCGGCGACACGGTGAGCCGATCCCGCAGGTGGGCGAGGATCGCGGCCTCGTCCCGGTCGGCGAGGGCGAGGGGGGCGTCGATCTCGACGGCCACCGTGGCGCGCCGGGGGTGCGTGGTCCAGCGCGGCCACTGCCGGTAGTGGTTGTGCAGGCGGGCGGTCACCACCGGCACGCCCAGGAGCCGCACGAGCCGCCCGATCCCGGGGAGGAAGGGCTGCAGGGCGCCCGTCCACGTGCGCTCGCCCTCGGGGAACACGCCCACCACGCTGCCCGCCTGGACCCACTGCCGCAGCGCCCACACCGCGCGGACGTCGCTGTGGAACCGCGTCTTCGGGACGGTGCCGATCCAGGCCTGCAGGGGCCCGATCACCGGTGCGCGGAGCAGCGTCTCCGTGCCCATCCACTGAATCGAGCGCCGGATCGCGAGCATCAGCAGGATCGGGTCGAGCAGGGTGGCGTGGTTGGCTACGAGCAGGGCGGGGCCGTCGGGCACCGTGCCCGAGACCTGCAGCCGGACCAGCGGCGACAGGGCGACGCGCAGGGGCGTCCACCACCCCGCGAGGCGCCGCTCGATCGCCGCGAGGCGCTCCTCGCTCGGCCTGTCGTCCAATGATGCCCCCTTTGGCGCCAGCGCTGCTCGCCGTCGTCACCGTCGCATTCTTCGCCGAGGTCGGCATCTCGGCGGCGCTGGGGCGGCCACTGCACAGGTTCAACGACACCGTTGCGGCGATCCCCCAGCAATGAGGGGGTCCGTGCCGCTGCGGCCACCGGCCGTCCGAGGGTTGGCGGTGGCCCTGGCGCTCAGCCCCGCCGGGGCGGTCCGGCGGCGGGTGCCTGGCGCATGACGCGGAACCCGAGGCTCACGCTGCGGTACGTCGGCACGTGGCTGTAGCGGTAGGCCACGCGCGCGCTCCACGCCTCGTTGTACCAGCCTCCGCCGCGGCTCCCGCGGTGGAAGCCGTCCTCGCGGCCGGTCGGGTTCGTCTGTGGTGCGGGGGCATAGGGACCGTCGTAGTCCCACACCCACTCCCGCACGTTGCCGGTCATGTCGCACAGCCCGTAGCCGTTGGCGGGCTTGCCGCAGGCGGGGTGCGGCTGCTCCTCGGCGTTGGCGCGGACCCAGCCCACCCCCGTGGGATCGTCGGCGCCGGCGAAGCGGTAGGGCTGCCCTCCGCGCGCGGCGTGCTCCCACTCGGCCTCGGTCGGCAGCCGGTAGCCCTCGCCAGCGCGCCGCCACCTGAACTAGGATCCGGCTACGACGTAGGCGGGCT
>CAYMSU010000190.1:0-10917 GCA_964393165.1 uncultured Enterobacteriaceae bacterium | reverse complement strand
GGTCCTCGGCGTGCGGCACCGGGCGGACCTCCCGGAAGACGACCGCCGGCTGCTCGGGCCCGTGCTGGGAGGGCTGCTGATCCTCAACCTCGCCCTCTCCTTCGCGGTGCCCGTCATCGACGCGGCGGGGCACGTCGGCGGCCTGGTCGCCGGCCTGGCGCTCGGCTGGCTGCCGGATGGGACCGCGGTGCGGGCAGGCGAGGGCGTCCTGGTCGTCGGCTTTGCGCTCGCCTGTGCCGTAGGCTGGGCGGGCCTCGGCTGACGCCTTGGCGTCGTGGCCTGCCGCGCTTACCGTTCGTCATGCCTCACGATCTGCTGTTCGAGCTGCGTCTGGAGTCGCGCCACCCAAACGGAGTCGTGGTTGGCGTCCAGCTCGGTCCGCAAGACGCGGTGGTCGTGCTCGACGGCGTGTCCCTGCAGATCGTGGGGCCGAAGGGAGATGCCGTCTCCGCGCGCACGGTACTGCCCATCGCCGGCGAGCTTCGGCAAGAGCTGCGGTTCGCGTTCGAGCTTCGCACCGAAGACGAGGAGGTCCCGGTCGGGTGCCGCGTCGTCGGCGTCGCGTGGGGCCCCTCGCGGCAGTACGAGACGTCGATTCCGACCGATCCGTTCACCGAGCTCCAGCTGCACATGCAGGCTCTGCGTCGGGTGGGCTCGTGGGAGGGCGTCGAGCTCGAGCCGGTCTCCGAGACAGAGCGAGCCCGCGTGGCCCTGCTCTACCCGTGGATCGACGACCCCCGGGTGCCCCGCGTGGCTGGGCAGCTCGAGGTCGTCGAGCACGAACCCGACGAGGAGGAAGCGTTCGAGGAGCTGGTCGACGACCTCGGAATCGACGCCGACGCCGCCGAGTGGCTCAGGGACCTGATGGGCGAAGAGTCCTGACGACTCACCGAGCGGTGCGCGCCTGCGCCAGGTCTCGCCGGATCTGACCGATCTCGGTCTCCCAGGTGACCAGGCGGCCCCGCCACCGCCGAAGGTGGCTGCGCCCGGCCGCATCGTCGACCAGCGCGCGCTCCACCTGCTGAAGGGTCGCGCGGAGCTGCGGGAGGTCGCGTGATGCCTGTCTGACGATCTCCTCGAGGGCCGTCAGGCCCTTCGTCGACCACGTGCGGTCCTCCTTCAGGAGCTCGTCACGGGCCCACGGGAGGGCCTCCACGGTCACCGGCGCTGCCCCAGCGGCAACCCCGACGGCATCCGTGCGCCAGCCATCGCTCGACTCGAGCCACAGCGTGCAGGGGACTGCCGCTTCGACCACGAAGGTCCCGTCGCGGGCGACGGGAGTGCCCGGGAACGTGCAGCCATGGGCCACCATGCCGGCTCGGGGCTCCACGCGCCCCCGCACCACGCGGAGCGGGACGCCCTCGACCGCCGTGCAGGCGCGCGTCGTCCCCGCCTCGCCAGGGGGAAAGCGGTAGTGCAGTCGGCGGTCGGGAAGCTCGAGCCATGCGTCGGTCGCCTCGGGCTCGACGAGCAGGGCGGCCCACTCGGACTCCACCACCACCTCGTCGAAGAGCGGGTGCCACGGGATGTCGTCGTCGACTTCGAGCATGTGGCGTGGACCGAGGCGAAGTACATCGTCCCGAGGGAGCCCGTGCACCCGCAGCACGCGACCCTGCGCTCGGGCGGGACAGCGCACCACGGCTGCCCCCAGCTCGGGGGCCAGGGCCTGCAGCGCCCGCACGAAGCCGCTCGCCGCGGGCGGGCCCGCGGCGAGGATCTCGGCCTCGGTCCGCTCGAGATCACGCTCCACGGTGGGGGCCTCCGCAGAGACGCTGGGCGCCCTTGGCTCACCCGACGTCGGCGCACAGCCCAGCATCAGCATCAGCGGTGTCAAGAGGACCTCTCGAGGAAGGCGGCGAGCTGGTCGGCCAGCACGTCGACCGGCTGGGTACCGTCTAGCACCAACCCCGCGTGCACGGTGGAGGGCTCGACGAATCGCTGGTGCATCGGGCGCACGGTCTGCTCGTACTGGTCCAGCACGTCGGCCATCGTGCGCCCTCGATGGACCACGTCGCGGCGCAGCCTCCGCGCGAGCCGCACGTCATCGGGCGCGTACACGAAGACGCGAACGTCGAGCACCGCTCGCAGCGGCGGCACGGCCAGGACGTGGATCCCCTCGACCAGGAGCAGCGGGGAGGGTGCAAGCGACTCCCAGGTCTCTCGCGGCCGCTGGCGGTGGGTCGCGAAGTCGTAGACAGGTACTCGCACTTCCTGCCCGCCGCGCAGCGCCGCCAGGTCCCGGAGCAGTGCAGCCGTATCCAGGCTGTCCGGGTGATCGAAGTTGGGGCGGGGCTGCCCGGGGCGGACGGACCGGTAGTACCGGTCGTGGGACAGCACCGCTGCGCGATGACGCCCGGCAAAGGCCCGGGCGAGCATCGTCTTACCTGACGCCGACCCGCCGGCGATCCCCACCACCCGCATGGACGTGGGCGAGCGGGAGGACCGACCGTCGGGGGTCGGCGTCGTCACGCCACTTCGACGGCCGTGCCTCGAAGCGTGCCGATCAGCCGCTCGAGCTCGTCGCGGTCCGCATAGTCGATCAGGATGCGACCACCCCCCTTACGCTTGGGGGTGATCGCGACGTTGGTGTGAAGCGCCTCCGTGAGGAGCTTCTCCGCGTACTCCATGGCGCGCTCCTTGCCGGGGCTTGCCTCGGACTCGGCCACGGGTGTCGGCCGAGCGGTGGCGAGGCGCTCAACCTGCCGCACGTTGAGCTGCTGGTCAACGGTCTTCTGGAGCAGCCGCCGGATCTCGCCTTCGTCGTCGGCCAGCTGCAGCAACGCCCGACCGTGGCCGGCCGAGATTTTTCCTTGCTCGATGGCCTCGATGGCGAACTCCGGCAGGTTCAGCAGGCGGACGGCGTTCGCGATCGTCGCCCGGTTCTTGCCGACCGCAGACGCGACCTGCTCTTGGGTGTAGCCGTGCTTGTGGATGAGCTTCTCGAACCCACGGGCGGCCTCGATCGGGTTGAGATCGGTCCGCTGGAGGTTCTCGACGAGTGCCAGCTCGAGCTGGAGGCTGGTGTCGCTGGCCTCCCGCACGATGACGGGCACCTCGCTCAGCCCTGCCTGCGTGGCCGCGCGGAGCCTTCGCTCGCCGGCGATCACGATGTACCGGCCGTCGTGGCGACGAACGATCAGCGGGCTGAGGATGCCGTGCACCTTGATGCTTCCCGCGAGCTCGTCGAGCTCCTCCTTGTCGAACAGCTTGCGCGGCTGCTCCGGGTTGGGACGCAGCTCGTCGACGGGGACCGTGCGGATCCCCTCTCGCTCGGTGGCGGGAGCGTTCGGGGAGGTCGGCGTGCCGTCGAGGGCGCTGTCAGGGATCAGGGACGCGAGGCCGCGTCCGACACGAGCTTGCTTGGTCACACCGCCTCCTGCATCTGGCTGGGCTCCCGCCGCTTGAGGATCTCCTCGGCCAGGTCGATGTACGCGCGCGCACCTGTCGACCGGGGGTCGTAGTGGACGATCGCCTTCCCGAAGGACGGCGCCTCGCCGAGTCGCACGTTGCGGGGGATCACCGTCGTGAGCACCCCTTCACCGAACAGCCGGCGGGCCTGATCCTCGACCTCGCGACACAGGTTGTTCCGCTGGTCCGTCATCGTGATCAGGATGCCCTCGCGATGCAGGTCGGGGTTGAGGCCCTTTCGAACCGCAGAGATCGTACGCAGCAGCTGACCCAATCCCTCCATGGCGAAGTACTCGGCCTGGAGCGGGATCAAGACTGCATCCGCGGCGACCAACGCGTTGATCGTGAGCAAGCCCAGCGACGGGGGGCAGTCGATCAGGATGTCGTCGTAGGTCTCCCGCAAGGGCGTGAGGATCTTACGGAGCCGCCGCTCCCGGTCGTCGGCTCCGACGAGCTCGATCTCGGCGCCGACCAGGTCCGACGACGCCGGGAGGATGTGAAGCTTATCGTGATCCGTGAGGATGACCGCAGAGGCGAAGTCGCGGTAGCCCATGATCACGTCGTAGACGCCGGCGGTCACTGAGGCCTGGGGATGGCCGAGGCCCGACGACGCATTTCCCTGCGGGTCCACGTCGACGACGAGGACCTTGCGGCCACGCTCGGCGAGCGCAGCCGACAGATTCACTGCGGTGGTGGTCTTTCCGACCCCACCCTTCTGGTTCGAGATCGCAACGACACGTGCCATCGCTTTCTTCCTTGGGGAGGTTGGTGAGGGCGCGAGGGGGGAGTTCGCGGGAGGGTGCCCCCCGGGGGACGGGGGGCGGAGGATTGAAGTGGTCCGAGTTTAGCGCTGGGGGATCCGCGTCGCCACTCGGGTTCCACGTGGAACACGGCGCGGTGCAGCCGATCGTCGATGAGGAGGCAGTCCTCATCGATATTCTGGCGCCGCGCCGGCGTTACCTCTAAATTTTGTCGCCGTGGTCAGGGACCCGTGGACTGTGGTGCGTGCGCGTCGCGGCGCAATCCGACCGCGCGTCTCCTCCGGTCGTGGACCGTGTAGGATTCCGTGTGGAGGTGGCGGAAACCCTCGGGGACCACCACCTCGGCCGCGTCCTGCAGGAACAGCACCACGACCCCTGCGGGGCGGAGCACGCGGGCGGCGATGCGCAGTACCTCGGGCGGGGGCGCGAAGGCACGCGCGACGATGCCGTCGTACGAGCCTGGGGCGAGGTCCTCCACCCGCTGGCGACACACCCGCACGCGAGAGATCTGGGCTTCGAGCACGACCTGCTCGAGGAACACACAGCGCTTGCGGCGGGACTCGACGAGGTCGACGCGCAGGCCGGGGTGCTCGGCGGCGAGGATGATGCCGGGAAAGCCCGCGCCGCTTCCAAGGTCCGCCCAGTGACCGGAATCCGCGAGCCGGTGAGAGGCCAGCCAGCGCACCGCCGCGACGCAGTCGTCGTAGTGAAACGACGCGTCCCCCGGCCCGATCAGGTTCATCGCGTGCCGCTGACGCTCGAGATGCTCGCGATGGATGCGCAGCAGCTGCTCGGCGCTCATGACGCGGCGGACGCCCGCGAGAGCCAGGCCGCGATAGCGTGGACGGCCGCGGCGGTGACCCCCGGCGTTCGGGAGACCTGGCCGAGCGTCTCGGGACGGGCCTTCCCGAGGCGCTCTCGGACTTCCGTGGACAAGCCCTGCAGCGCGGACCAGTCGGTCGCCGGGGGGATGCGCACGGCCTCCATGCGCCGGGCCTGGGAGGCTCGGCGCTCGGCACGCGCGACGTAGCCCTCGTACTTGATGTCGATCTCCACCTGCTCCAGCGCTCGGGCAGGGAGGTCCGGCAGGTCGAACGCGTGCCAGACCCGCTCCCACGTGGCCTCGGGCCTCCGCAGCAGCTCGGCGGCCGTGGTCGGCTGTCGGAGGCTGCCGAGGCCGTGGGCATCGAGTAGTGCGAGCACTTGCGGAGAGGGATTGACGGCGGTGGCTTCCAGCGTTGTTCGGGCCTGGTCGATCGCGGCCAGGTGTGCCTCGAAGCGGTGCCACGTCGCATCGTCGATCAGCCCGAGCGCGCGACCTCGCGGCATCAGGCGGCGGTCCGCGTTGTCCTCTCGCAGCAGCAGGCGATGCTCGGCGCGGCTGCTGAACATCCGGTACGGCTCCCCTCCGACCCCTCGTGTGACGAGGTCGTCGATCAGGACGCCGACGTAGCCCTCGGCTCGTTCCACGTGGAACGGGGCGCCGAGCGCGGCCGATGCCCCGGCGACGAAGCCCTGGGCGGCGGCCTCTTCGTAGCCGGAGGTCCCGTTCACCTGGCCGGCCAGGTACAGACCGGGGATGTCGCGATGCTGCAGGTCGGGACCCAGCTGGGTGGGGTCCGCGAAGTCGTACTCCACGGCGTAGCCGTACTGCACCACTCGAGCCTGCTCGAGACCCTCGATCGAGTGAACGACCGCCTCCTGCACGTCTGCAGGCAGGGACGTAGAGAGCCCGTTCACGTAGACGCGGTCGGTCTCCAACCCTTCTGGCTCGAGGAAGAGCAGGTGCCGATCGCGATCCGGGAAGCGGGCGATCTTGTCTTCGACGGAGGGACAGTAGCGAGGCCCCCGCCCGACGATCGCGCCAGAGAACATGGGCGAGCGATGCAGGTTGTCGGCAATGATGCGGTGGGTCGTGGCGTTGGTGTACGCGTGGCGGCAGACGATCTGGGCCGGTCGTGGCCCCGGCGGGCCGAACGAGAAGCGCCCGTAGGGCACCGTGTCGGTCTGCGGCTCGAGGCGCTCCCAGTCGATGGTGCGCCCATCCAACCGGGGCACGGTGCCCGTCTTGAGGCGCCCGCAACGCAGCCCCAGGCGCTTCAGCGACGCGGCGAGCGCCCCTGCGGCGGCATCGCCGAGGCGACCTCCAGGCGTCTGCTCCCCTCCCCGGTGCAGGACCGCGGCCAGGAAGGTGCCGGTGGTGAGGACCACCGCCGGCGCGAGGACCGACTCACCAGACGCGAGCTGCCCTCCGTGAGCCCGCCCTCGGTCGACGAGGAGGTCGGCGACCTCGGCCTCGACGATCGACAGGGCGCGAACCGCGCGCAGTCGGCGCGCCATCTCCAGGGGGTACCGTGCGATGTCGACCTGGGCGCGCGACGACTGGACCGCCAGACCCCGGCGGGTGTTCAGCCGGCGGAACTGGATCGTGGTGGCATCCGCGACGCGGCCCATCAGGCCCCCGAGAGCGTCGAGCTCCCGCACGAGGTGCCCCTTGGCGAGCCCGCCGATCGCGGGATTGCACGACAGCTGGCCAAGGCCTGCGGTCGAGAGCGTGATCAAGGCCGCTCGCCGGCCCATGCGGGCCGCGACGGCGGCTGCCTCGCACCCCGCGTGACCCCCGCCGACCACCACCACGTCGAAGTCCATGGTCTCCATCCGCGCTGGCCCTGAGTAACGCGGCGGGTTCATCCTGGACTGACCGACGACGGGCTGACCAGCTGCGTCGCCTTCGCGCACGGAGACAATCCGTGACGGCCACCGGTCCCGAGGGTGCCGAAGTAGAGCCCCAGCGCGAGAGCAACGATGCACGCAAGCTCGATTCGGTCCCTGGACGACGCCCCGAATGCCCTTCGGCCCCGGGAGGTGCCTGCACAGGCGAATCCCGGCGGTCCCACGAGTGGCCACCGGAAGACCCGCGCGTGGTACGAGCGCTTGCTGTCCGACTCCCGCGAGCTCGTGCAGGGCTTGCTCGAGGAGCCCCTGCAGAGTGCTGGGGAGCTACGTCAGCAGGTCGAGCGATACACGGCCCGCGTGCTCGACACCGAGGCCCCGCTGGCCGACCTGCGCCAGGCTCGTGCGCTCTCCAGGGCCACGCTCGCGCTGCTCGAGCAGACCGCTGGCGGGAGCGAAGCCGAGCGGCGCATGGCACAGGTCGTCGCGCGGTACTTCGTGATGGAGAGCGACGGTGCAGACGATCTCGCCTCCCCCTACGGCTTCGACGACGACGTCGAGGTCTACAACGCCGTCGTAGACGCGCTGGGGCTCGCCGACCAGGCGCTGCCCTACTGACCGTCGCGAGTCGCAGGCGGAGCCGGCTTGCTGGCGGAGCGCGCAGCGAGCCGCAGGTCAGCGCAACCAAGTGGATTCCACCGCCGGGTGCCTGTCGGAGGCGATACCCTACGGCCTGACGCGGGTTGCCGCTGGAGGAGCAGGCGCATGTGGAGATGGGTGGTCGTGGCGATGGTGGGCGTGGCGTGCGAGGGTGCGGATCGGGCGGACGACATCCTCTCGCTGAGCGCGAACGAGGCGAATGGCGAGGAGCTCTACCGCACGTTCTGCGCGTCGTGCCACGCGGTGGACGGGAGCGGTGGCACCGGCGCCAACATCCAGGGCGCCTCCGCGAGGCTCACCGTCGAGTCGATGCTCGCGCCTCCGGCGCTGATGCCCGACTACAGCTCCACGCTCACCGATCAGGAGATGGCCGACATCGCCGCCTACGTCGAGTCGCTCTAAACTCAGCGCCTGTCGCGGTCGGATGAACCTGTCGAGGGTGAAGTGGCGGGGGGGCCAGAGGGTGCTGCGACCGCCGTGGGAGGGAGCAGTCGCCGCCTCCCGCGGCCCCCGAGGCGCTCGCCAGGCCCGCCCAAACGGGGGTCGACGGCCCACACCAGGCTCACCTCCTCGGCGAGCGACCTCGCGAGCTCCCGGGCCGCACTCTGGGCATCGGCACGCGCCGACAGCAGGGCTGGGTACGTGTCTTGGTACCTGAGCACGACCTCCCCGTCCTGGGTGACCAGCGCCATGCCGACCTCGGCGCGCACGAGGTACGGCTCGTCCTGGTGGTCGAGCACGACCGGCCCGAGCTCGGTCTCGACCACCTCTCCAGGAAAGCCTCGGAGCGACAGAGGCTCCGCCTCGAGCCCGCGGACCCAGCAGAACAGCGTGGCTTGACCGCCCACCTCTCTCGCGGCGTGCGCCAGGGACGCGTGGAGGTCCGGGCGCTCGCCCACGAGGGCGTCGCGCACGCGGTCCCGTGCGGGTGCCGCGAGGTCATGGCCCCGAAACTGGCCGCTCCAGGTGCGGCCCAGCCGGGCGTTGACCTCACCCGGAAGGGCGCGACCGAGCGCGGCGGGCACCTGTGCCAGCTCCCGGGTACGCTCGCGGCGGATCTGCTGGCGATGGAGGGGCAGCGAGCGACCCAGGTAGCTGTCATAGTTGACCGATACCGGTCCGTGCAGGGCCAGCGTGGGGACCACGCGCACCTCGCCCCAGGTGGGCCGCGCCTCGAACGCGAACGACAGATGGTCGGCCGGGGTGACGGACGTGCGAGGCGCACAGGCGCCTAGCGCGAGCCCGATACCCAGCCACGAGCATGCAAACCATGAGTGGCCCAAAGAATCCTCGCGAGCTTGCAGCATGCCACAGGGTGGGCCATCGATGCGGCACGGGGCAGATCTTTTCACGACGGGAGGCGACACCGTGAACGACGCGCCCTTCCGGGAGGTGGCGGTCCCCGATCAGGCCGCGGGCATGCGCCTCGACCGGTTCCTCGCGCTGCGCTTCGCCGACCGCTCGCGCAGCTTCTTCGCCGCGCGCATCCGGTGCGGCGAGATCCGCGACGAGGCGGGACGGGTGCTCGCTGCGAGCCACCGCGTGGGTGCCGGCGAGGTACTGCAAGTCTTCGTCGCGGGCATCGCGCCAGATCAGGCGCCCCCGCCGTTTCCCCCGATCGTGCTCGAGCACGGCTCGGTGGTCGCCCTCGACAAGCCTCCGGGCCTGCTGTGCCACCCCACGGGCACACGGTTCCGATGGGCTGTGATCTCGCTGGCCAAGCAGCGCTGGCCGGCCGATCGCGTGGACCTGGTCCACCGCCTGGACCGAGATACCTCGGGCGTGCTGCTCCTCACCCGCTCCGTCGAGGCCAACCGGCACCTGAAGGCGGCGGTCAAGCGCGGGGACGTCCGGAAGGAGTACGAGGCGCTGGTCAAGGGAGCGGTCCCGTGGGACCAGCGCGTCATCGAGGCGCCGATCGGCCCGGCCGACGGGCCCATCCGCATTCAGATGGCCGTGCGCGCAGATGGGCTGCCCGCCCGAACCGACGTCCGCGTCGTGGACCGACGGCCCGACATGACCCGGGTGCGCTGCCGGATCCACACTGGGCGCACCCACCAGATCCGCGTGCACCTCGCGCACGTGGGCCACGGCCTCGTGGGCGACCGGCTCTACGGCGTGCCCCCCGAGCTGTTCCTCGACATCTGGGAGAATGGCGTGACCGATCGGGCGCTCGCGCAGGCAGGGGCCCCCCGCCACGCGCTGCATGCACGCCGATCCGTGTTCACGGCGCCCGACGGGGTCTCGCTGGAGGCCGAGGCACCGTTCCCTGCCGATCTGGAGCGCCTGTGGCGCGAGGGCTGAGGCCCTCGACGCCTACATCATGTCGTACTCGGGACCGTCGCCCCCCTCGGGCGGCATCCAGGTGATGATCTGGTAGGGGTCGCGGATGTCGCACGTCTTGCAGTGCACACAGTTGGCGAAGTCGACCTCCATCTCCAGCCGCCCGGTCTCCTCGTTCTCGCGCATGTTGTAGACCTGCGCCGGGCAGAACTTGGTGCACGGGTTGCCGTACTCCTCCCGGCAGGTCGTAGCGCAGACCTCGGTATCCACGATTTTCAGGTGAGCAGGCTGCTGCTCTTGGTGCTGGGTTCCAGAGTGGTACACGTCGGTGAGCTTGTCGATCAGGTAGGTCCCGTCGTAGGGGATCTCCTTGCGCGTCCACGGTGCCGGGTCGTGCTCCTCGAGCTTCTCCATGTGCCGGTAGTCCTGCTCGAAGGACTTCAGCGGGCCCGGCCCGAAGGCGTACTGCACCGCGGTCTGCACCAGGCCCGACACGAAGTGCCGGTGGAAGTTGTGGTGCATGTTCTGACCGGGCTGCATGTCGTCACGTACCCAGCTGTGCTCGAGTGCAGTCTGGTACGACGACAGCACGTCGGCCGAGCCGCTCCCGGCGAGCATGGCGCGGAAGGCGGCCTCGGCCGCGAGCATGCCGCTCTTCATGGACAGGTGGATGCCCTTGATGCGCAGCGGGTTGAAGATGCCCGCGCTGTCGCCCACGATCATCGCCCCATCGGTGTACAGCTGGGGAAGCGAGCCCCACCCGCCGATGGTCACGGCCTTCGCACCGTACTTGATGACCTTGCCCTCGCCGATCTTCTCGCGCACGTAGGGGTGCATCTTGAAGACCTGAAGGAGGTGGTGGGCGTCCATGCTGGGGTCGGCCGCGTTGAGTCCGGCGAGGAGCCCGATGGACACCCGATCACCGCCCAGCGCGTACATGAACGTGCCGCCGAACGTGCGAACGTCGAGCGGATAGCCGAGGGTGTGCGAGACCCACCCGTCAGTGACGCTTCCCTCGGGCAGCTGCAGGATCTCCTTCACCCCGATGTAGTAGATCATGGGCTGGCTCCTCGCATCGAGCTGGCGCCGCTGGATGAGCTTGCGCGTGAGGTGCCCCCGGGGCCCCTCCCCG
>CAYMSU010000189.1:0-10954 GCA_964393165.1 uncultured Enterobacteriaceae bacterium | reverse complement strand
TTCTGCATCCAGAACATCGCCACGTCGTCGGGACCGAAATCGAACCCGCGCTGCCTGACCAGGGCCAGGGCGCCCACCGTGAGGGCGGACGGCAGCCCGAACCATCCCCAGCCGTGCTCATGGAGGGTGTCCGGGTGAGGCATCGTGGGCACGGTCACCCCGGCGGCGTCCACCCCCCAGCCCGCCAGGACTGCAGCGAGCGTGAGGATGGCCCCGAACACCAAGGCCGTGCGCCGGCCATGCAGCGAGGCCAGGATGCCGAACGTGGTGATATTCGTGGCGGGGCCCGCCAACAGGAAGGCCATGGCCGCGCCCGCGGACAGTCCCTTGTGGGCGGCGACGGCTGCGAGCGGGGTCGCGCCGGATGCGCAGACATACAGGGGGACCCCGATGACGGCCGCCACGGGGACCTGCAGCACAGCGGGCAGGGTCGTGAGCACGGCGTGGTCGAGCAGCGGCTCGACAAGTGCGGCGAGCAGCAGCCCCACGAGGATCCACGGGAAGGTGTGGTCGACGAGCTCGACCAGCCCGTAGCGAAGTCCACCGCGAAGTCGATGGGACAGCGTGCGCGGCGGGGGAGGGCGGTCCGCGTCGATCGCCCGAGAGGGTGGGCGCCCCGCGCCGACAGCGATGGCGACGACCACGGCGACTACGAACGCGGCCAGGACGCGCGCCACGGTCAGCGAAGTCCCGAGCAGCGGCACGGACAGCAGCACCGCATCGAGGCCCAGCTCCGGGGTCGCCACCAGGAAGGCGAGGGCGGCGGTGATGGGAACGCCACGCCGAATCAGGGACTGGTACATCGGCACCACGCCGCAGGAGCAGACCGGCAGCGGCAGGCCGAAGGCCACACCGCGGAAGGCCTGGGAGAGCCGGCCCCCACCCGACAGCCAGCCCGCGCGGGCCGGGTCGAGGAAGGCCGACACCAGCCCGGCCAGCACGAAGCCGGCCAGCAGGGCGGGTGCGCTGGTCACCGTGAGAGAGACGAAGGCCCGCCCGACCGCGTTGAGGTACGCGAGCGCCGGACCTCCGGCTGCGAACCAGGCCAGCCCGGCGAGCGCAGCGAGGCCGAGCATGCTCCCGATGGTGCTGGCGCGTGGGGCCGTGCCTGGTCCACCGTGGTCGTGACCGTGACCGTGGTCGTGACCGTGGTCGCCGATGGCACATCCGTGCAAATCGGGTGCCCGTGGCAGGTGGACCACCGACGGAGGAGCTTCGACCGGCACGAACCGGGGAGCATCGAGGTCACCCTCTCGGCGCTGCACCGCGTCGATCCTGTGTGCGACGACGACGTGGAGCAGCCCGCCGGCGATGATCCCCTCGGTGAAGGCGTGAAGCAGGTGGGGGAGGGCACCCGCGAGGCCGTTGCCGACGCCGAAACCGACGATGGTGAGTGCGGCGAGACCGGACAGGGCCAGTGCGGCATGGATGGGCCGACGGGCTGCGGCGACGATGGCGAGCCCTACCGGCAGCCGGTGCGCGACGACCGCGGTGCCCACGGCCGGGTCGCCGTCCAGCAGCCCGAGCGCGGCGCCGTCGACGAGCGCATGCAGACCCAGCAGCACGAGGGCCGATCCCGCCCACCAACGGGTCTGTCCCGCGCGATGCAGGAGGGCAGGCAGCAGCACCCCGAGGGCGATGCCGGCGACGCCGATCGTCCCCCCATGCAACACCGCGTGTGGGCCGAGGTGGAGCAGGGCCAGGCCGACGACCACCACCAGGACGAACCCGTCGAGGGCCGCGCGCAGGGCGTCGGACGCGCGCGTGAGCCACAGCAGCCCAGGGGCGGCGAACAGGGCCCCGACGGCCAGGACCAGGTGGGTCCACCCCAATGCGATCCAGTCCGTCACCTAGCGTCTCCCCGCGCGATGGCCAGACCGACATGGGCCCGCTCCAGCCCACGCCACAGGACATCCAGACTCGGCACCACCCAGGCATGGGTCGCGCCATGCACCTCCACCACGGAGAACCCGGCCGCTCGCATCTCGGCCTCGAAGGTTGCCGGCTCGGACAGGGGGGCCGCCACGGGCTCGTCTCCGGCAGCCCCGGACTCGGCGCGCAGCGCTGCGTGGATCACCCGGAGGGCGGGGCTGTGGTAGCCCGCCGCGACCTCGTCCCAGGCCCATGGCTCGGCGATCGCACAGAAGTCCAGCCGGCGGTCGCTCGTGGACACGCCGGCCTACCGCCCACCCACTGAGGTCCGCAGAGGCCTCACGCGGTCTCACCGAACAGGTCGCCGAGGCTGCCCAGTCGCGTGCAGATCGCCTCGTGTCGGGCCCGGAGCCGCTCGTGGTGCGCGTCGAAGGCCTGGTGGTGCCGATGGGCCTCGGCGTGGGCGGTATGGGCGGCGTCGTGCTCGGAGCCGCCGTCGCCGGCTTCGTGCTGGGCGATCCGGCCCTCGTGCTGCTCGATGGCCGCCTCGTGGCGGGCGATCTGCGCCTCGTGCTCCAGCAGGAGCGCCTCGTGCTCGTGGAGCTCGGCCTCGATCCGGCGAATCGTGGAGAGCAGGCGGGCGTGGTCGATGCGCCACTGCGTGTGCTCGGCCCGCCAGGCGGCGTGATCCGTCTGGTCCCTGACGTGGTCGGCGTGGTCGTGGGTGTGGTCGGTGTGGTCGCTCATGGGGTCTCTCCGAGCTCGAGGGGGTAGCCCTGGGCTGCCCAGTGCAGCACACCCTCGTCGAGGATGCGGGCGGAGGTGTAGCCGCGTTCGGTCAGGGCATCGACGACCTTGCCCGAGGCGGCATGCGGGCACGCACAATAGGCGACGATGGGTGTGCCATCGTCGGGTAGGTGGGGGATGATGGCGTCGACGCCGTCGTAGAAGGGCATCGGGAGCGCGCCGGGCAGGTGGGACCGTTGCCAGTCGGAGAGGGGCCGGGCATCGAGCAGGACCAGCCGCTCGCCCCGCTCCAGGGCCGACGCGACGCTGGCGGCGCTGACGAAGCGACCGTCGCGATGAGCGAGCGTCGCGGGTGCCGCCTGGGGGTTCAGGATCGCCTGGGATGGATCGGGGGGACGAACGCGGACCGGCGGGGGCGCATCCCACCCGGTGGATCGGGTGCGCAGAAACGACACCACCGCGTCGATGTCCTCGGCCGGCAGGCGCTCAGCGAAGGCGGGCATGGGTGTGCCGGTCCGGCCGCGGCGCACCGTGTCGCGGATGAAGGTGTCGCTGGCCGTGGCGAGGAAGACGGGGTTCGCCAGGGCCGTACCGGTGCCACCCTCGCCCGACGCGCCGTGACACTCGGCACAGTTCTCCCCGTAGATGGCCCGGCCCCGGTCCGGGTCTCCGTCGACGACGCCGTCCTGGACGGGCTTGCGCTCCACCTTCGCCGCCTCGATCAGCCAGCCCATCAGGCGGTGCTGGGCGTCGTGTCCGAGGGGCCCACCCTGGCCCTCGGCGAAGGCGGCCATCGGGGTCCCCGGGCGGCCGTAGGCGATGGCGGTCCACAGGTAGCCGCCAGGCGCGGCCCCCATGATCTCGGGGGAGCGCAGGGAAGGGGCCTCGTCGGCCGCGTAGCCCTCACGGTCCGCGCCGTGGCAGAGCGCGCAGTACCGGGCATAGAGCGCGGCGCCGTCTGCGGCTGCGGGGGCCTGCTCGATGCCTCCGGCGGCGGCTGCGCCCGCCGAGGAGCTCGCGGGTACGACGGCCGGCTGTCGCACGCAGCCGATGGAGGCCAGGAGCGTCACGCCCAGGAGCTCTGGCCGGCGGAGCCACCTCATGACGCCCTCGCCGCAGGGAGGATGCGCTCGGCCGCGCGTCGTGCGCCGATGATGTTGCGCGACACCGGACCGACCTCGAGCTCGGCCAGGGGACCCGTCACGTACACGGCCGGGTGCCACCGGAGGTGCCGGTCGACGACGGGGTAGCCACAGCCGGCACACGGCAGGGCGTGGCTCTCGACCAGCTCGTCGACCAGGGCTCCCCCGGGGCGGGTCCCCTCGAAGCCGGTCGCGAGGAGCACACCGTCGACCGGCACGCGCTCGCCGTCCACCTGCAGCACGGCGCCTCCGTCGTGTGCCTCAGCAACAGGCTCTCCCATCAGCCAGGTCAGCCCGCCCTGGTCGATGGCCCGGCGGAGCGCGCGATGGACATCGGGGGGCATCGAGCCGGCGTGGCGGGCCCGGGTGATCATCGCCCGGCGCTGCACCAGGTCCTTCGTCGCCGAGAACCGCCGCATGTACTTGGGACCGACCCAGCCGGGATCACTGTCGAACTGGTGCCTGCGAGGCGCATGACGCGCGATGAGGCTCACGGACCGCCCGGCCTCGGCCAGTCGCAGCGCCACCTGGGCCGCCGAGATCCCCCCTCCGATCACCGCCACCCGCTCCGGCCAGCTCTCCGGGCGCAGGTCGAAGCCGGGCTCGAAGACATGATGGACCCGATGCCCGAGGGATCGCAGCTCCCGGGCCCAGGCGGGCCACCGCGGTCGCTGTCCGGCCCCGAGGGCCAGCAGGACCCGGCGCGCGCGCAGTGACGCCCCCGAGGCCGTGTGCACCGTGGCGTGGTCGCAGGCGAGGTCGATGCGGGCAGCACGGTCCCGCAGGTGCAGCCCGGCGAGCCCGAAGCGTCCGATCACCTCGTCGCAGTGGCGCTCGAAGAGCGCGACCGCCGGGCGGTTGTACGGGTTGGCGAACAGCTCCTTCGGTGCACCGCGACCACGGGTGTCTGCCCCGGCGAACCGCAACAGGGACCAGGGCTCGAGGTCCAGGTGGTGCACGGCGGGGGAGCGCAGGTGGGTCATGCCCGTGTTCGCGGAGCATCGTCGCCAGTTGTCCAGCAGTCGCGGCCCGGGGTCGAGGATGCGCAGGCGCTCCGGGGGGACTCCCGCCTCAGCGAGGAGGCGCACGGCGAGGTGCACGCCGTGGATGCCGCCTCCGACCACGAGCCAGTCGAGATCAGCGGTCACGGGCACCCCCCGCGCGCATCGCGACCTCGGTCGTCGTACGCGTGGCCCCCAGCCCCTCGCGCAGCCGGGCCGGGTGCAGGCCGCGCCCGATCGTCACCAGCCGGCTGCCGCGCGGCCCATCGCCCCAGGGCCGGTCCGGATGCAGGTCCACCACGTCTCGGACGGCCTGCAGTACGAAGCGCCGGCTCTGGCCGTGCAGCGAGAGGAACCCCTTCATCCGGAGGATCTCGGCGGCGGGGGAGCGGAGCACCTCACCGAGCCAGAGGTCCAGGGCCTCGATGGACAGATCGCCGGCCACGTCGAGGACGACCGAGGTGATGGCCAGGTCGTGGTCGTGGTCGTGGTCGTGAGAGTGTGCGTCCTGGTCGCCGTGCACGTCCGAGGTCTCGGGCAGCAGGACCTGGCCAGGGGGAGGCAGCAGCGCCTCGACGAGGACCTGGCCATGGGTGGCGGGGAGCAGTCGGGCGACCGGGTTTCGCGCGGTCAGGGTCGCCGAGAGCCGCCGCAGTTCGGCCTCGCCGACCAAGTCGACCTTGTTGAGCACCACGACGTCGGCGTACGCGAGCTGGCGGCTCCACGTCGGCTCCGAGGCCAGGTCGTGCTCGGCGTGGCGGGCATCGACCACGGTGATCACGGCCTGCAGGAAGAAGGGCGGGCCCAGGGCTGCGATGGTGCGCAGCACCGGCGCCGGATCGGCGAGCCCGGAGGCCTCGATCAACACGCGCTCGGGGCGGCTGGAGGGGCTGGTGGCGAGGCGGATCAGCGCGTCGACCAGGTCCTCGCGGACGTCACAGCAGACGCACCCCTCGTCGAGCGGGACGACACTGGCGGCCCGCGGATCGATGAGCTCGCCGTCGACGTCGTCTGCGCCGAACTCGTTCTCGATGACGGCGAACCGCGCGTCTCCGGACTCCCGCAGCAGGTGGTTGAGCAGCGTGGTCTTGCCGGCACCCAGGAAGCCGGTCAGCAGCGTGACGGGGATGGCGCCGGTCATGGGCAGCACGCCTCCTCGCACGCCCGAATGCGCAGGGTGTTGGCGATATGGAAGCCGACGAGGACGCCCCCGGCGCACACGGCCAGGACGGCCCCGCCCTCGAACAGCGCCCAGGCCTCGGCGAGGCGAGCGATGACGAGCATCCCGCCGCCCAGCGCGAAGCCGAGAGGCACCCACGCCGTCCGGTGGGCGCGGTACCCCAGGCCGGCAGCGACGGTTGCGAAGGCCAGCGCGAGGGCGAAGAAGCCCCACTCGAAGGCCTCGCCGGCGAGGAACTCGAGGCCCACCAGCGTCACGAGCGCCGGCGCCAGCCCGAACAGCCCGCAGTGCACGGCGCAGGCCAGGCTCGCGGCGCCACCCAGCCGGTCGACCCACGGCGTGCTCACGCAGCCTCCTCGGGCCAGGGGAACGGGTGGGGGATGGCACCCCATCGCTCCGGCCGGTCCAGCTCGGCCTCGGTGAGCAGGCAGGCGTCAAAGGCCGCAGTCAGGGCCTCCTGATCCAGGTCCACCCCGATGATCACGATCTCCTGCCGGCGGTCCCCGTAGGTCGGGTGCCACAGGGACTCGAGGTGGGCCTGGAACTGTGGATCGTCGGGACGACGCTCCGGGGGCAGCGCAGCCCACCACATGCCCGCCAGAGCCGTCTCTCGCGTGCCGCCGGCGAGCTGGAAGGCCGCCGTGTGGTTCGGACGCGAGGCTACCCAGAACCAGCCCTTGGCGCGGACCACCCCCGGCCACGGACGGCGCAGCCACGCATCGAGCCGGACGGGGTGGAAGGGGTGCCTCGCCTTGTAGACGAAGCTCGAGATCCCGTACTCCTCGGTCTCGGGCGTGTGGGTGCCCATCAGCTCCTGCACCCACGCAGGCCGGCGCTGGGCCTCCTCCATGTCGAAGCGACCGGTGCCCAGCACCGAGGCCAGGGGCACCCGACCGCGCTCGGCCCTCACCAGGATGGCCCCGGGGTTGATCGCCCGCAGGGTCGCCTCGACCCGGTCGAGCTCCTGGTCGCTGACCAGGTCGGTCTTGTTGACGACGATCACGTCGGCGAACTCGACCTGCTCGATGTGCAGCGTGGCGAGGGTGCGCTCGTCCTCGTCGGACACCGCCAGTCCCTGGGAGGCCAGGGAGCGCCCCTTGGCCAGCTCCGAGGGGAACGCTCGGGCATCGACGACGGTGACCAGGGTGTCGAGCCGGGCGAGCGAGGACAGGGAGGTGCCGTCCTCGGCCTCGAAGGTGAAGGTCTGGGCCACCGGAAGGGGCTCGCTGATGCCGGTGGACTCGATGAGCAGGTAGTCGAAGCGCCCCTCGCGAGCGAGGCGGGTGACCTCGGCGAGCAGGTCCTCTCGAAGCGTGCAGCAGATGCAGCCGTTGCTCATCTCGACGAGCTGCTCCTCGGTGCGGGACAGGGCCGCATCGCCATCGCGGACGAGGGCGGCGTCGATATTCACATCGCTCATGTCGTTGACGATGACCGCCACCCGGAGGCCCTCGCGGTTGGCGAGCACGTGGTTGAGCAGGGTCGTCTTGCCGGCACCGAGGAAGCCGGACAGCACGGTCACGGGAAGGGTCGAGGTCACCTGGGTCTCCGTGTCGGGCTTCCCTGTTATTGAAACTCAGTTGCTATAGCAACCTGATGTCGATATGGCTCCAGCATGTACGGTACGCTACAACGCTTCAGCCGGCGGCTCGGCCCGCACGCCGCACCCTTCGTCCGGTGCTGTGCATGTGCATGTGCGGTCGGGCTCGCCGGGACCGCCGGGGCGGACCCGTCAGGTACGGGCACCGCCACATCCACGTCCGTCACGGTGACGCCGCCGCGGCTGACGGAGCGGGTGGTTCCCGGATACCCAGAGGCCGCGCGGGGGACGGGTGCGCAGGGCGACGTCAGCGTGCTGGTCGACGTGGACTCCCAGGGCCGGGTGACGGGCGTGCGGGTCGAGTCCGGCCCGGCGGTGTTCCACCAGGCGGCGCTCGATGCGGCCTCCACGCTCGTCTTCGCGCCCGCGACCCGCGAGGGGCAGCCCGTCGCGGTCACGACCCGCGTCTGGTTCCACTTCGCGCCCCCGGCGGCGCCCGGCGAAGACACCGACGTCGAGATCGTCGTACACGGGACGGATCCCGACCTGGAGGACACCCGGGCTCGGACGACCCTGGACGAGGAGGACCTGGAGCGCGCGGCCGGAGACGACCTCGCCGAGGCCGTGGCCACGGTGCCAGGCGTGCGCACCGCGGGTGGAACCGCCGATGCGGCCAAGCCGATCATCCGCGGGCACCACGAGCGCCGCCTGCTGGTGCTCTACGACGGCGTTCGCCACGAGAGCCAGAAGTGGGGCCCGGACCACGCCACCGAGATAGACCCGTTCTCGGCCGGCTCCATCAGCGTCGTCCGAGGCGCCGCTGGCGCTCGCTACGGCCCGGATGCCATCGGGGGCGTCATCCTCGTCGAGCCGCCGCCCTTGCGGTCCGAGCCCGGCATCGGAGGCAAGGCGGTCGCGGCCTTCGCCAGCAACGGCCTGCGACCCTACGCCGCGCTTCGCCTCGATGCCGTGCCCGCCTCGGTGCCGGGCCTCACCCTCCGTGTCGAGGGCAACGGGGCCATCGGGGCGAGTCGCCGGGCCCCGGAGTACGTGCTCGGCAACACCGCCTCGCGGACGTTCAACCTGGGCGGGACCCTCGGCTACCGGTGGGGCGGGGGGCGGCTGCGCGCCTCGTGGCACCACCACGACTTCCGCGCCGGGGTCTTCTACGGCGTGCGCAACAGCAGCCCGGCGGACTTCCACGCCCAGCTCGACGCGGACAAGCCGGTCACCGCCGACCTCTGGTCGACCACCACCACCATCGACCGTCCCTACCAGGACGTCTCCCACGACATCGGGACCCTGGAAACGGAGATCTTCGGGTGGTGGGGCACCCTCGAGGCGACGTACGCCTTCCAGCTCAACCGTCGGCGGGAGTTCGACCAGGTGCGGGAGGCCGTCACTGGTCCGCAGTACGACTTCACCCTGCGCACCCACTCGCTGGACCTGCTCTACCGGCACCCGACCCAGCAGCTGCCGCTCGGCCGCCTCACCGGCGGGGTGGGCCTGCAGGGGTCGTTCCAGGAGAACGTGTACCGGGGCTATGCGCTGCTGCCGAACTACCGGAGCTTCGGCGGCGGGGTGTTCGCGTACGAGCGGCTGTCGATGTCTCGGGTCGATCTCGAGGTCGGAGGACGCCTCGACGGCCTGTCCCGCGTCGCGTTCATGAACGACTACGACTACGGCCGGCACGTCCGACGCGGGACCCTCGACGGCACGTCCTGCGAGGAGCTGGACGGTCAGGCCCGCTGCCCCGCCGCCTACGACACCGCTTCGCTGTCGATGGGCGCGGTGACGCACGTGGTGCCCGATGTCTTCGACATCAAGGTGGACCTGTCGTCGGCGAGCCGCTTCCCCAACGTCGACGAGCTGTACCTCATCGGCAGCGCGCCCTCGTTCCCCGTGTTCGCGCTTGGCTACCCCATCTGGGCGTCGAGCGCGCCTGGGGGCTGTCCACGACCGCCGGACTGCGGCTCCCGGCGGTGGAGATCGAGGTGTCCGGCCACGGCCAGCGCGTCGACGACTACATCTACTTCTCGCCCGACCTGAACGACGCGGGCGAGCCGAGCCTGGACGTCACCATCCGGGGCACCTGGCCCCGCTACACCTACCAGCCCATCGACGCGGTCGTCTACGGCGTCGACGGCGCGCTCTCGCTGGGGCCGAGCGCGCTGGTGGGCCTGGACGCCGTGGGGTCCCTGGTGCGCGCCCGGGACCGCTCCACCGGGGCGCAGCTGATCGGCACGCCCCCCGACCACCTGCGCCTCGCCCTGGTCGGTCGGCCCCCGCCCGCAGGTCCGCTTCACGAGACCGAGGTGAGGGTCACCACCGACCTCGTCGCCCGCCAGTCCCGCGTCGACGACAGTATCGACTTCGCCCCGGCACCCCCCGGCTACGCCCTGCTCGGCCTGTCGGCTTCGACCGTCCTGCGCGGCACGCCCGCGATCCGGATCGGTGCCGAGGTCCGCAACCTGCTCGACACCGCGTACCGCGAGTACACGAGCCTCCTTCGCTACTACGCCGACCAGCCCGGGCGCGATGTCCGGGTGCGGATCGGCGTCGACTTCTGAACCCCAACCCGGGAGACCCCCATGAAGTTCATCACCCGACTGGCGCCCATCGCCCTGCTGTTCACCGGAGCCTGCTCCGATGTCGAGGACCACGACCACAACCATGTCCACGGACACAACCATGGCCTGATCACGACGCTCATCCTCAACTTCACCCCGTCCGGAGGCGGTGAGACCCTGAGCTTCCAGTGGTCCGACCCGGAGAATGACGGTGATCCCATCGTCGACGACATCCTGCTCCCGGACGCCTCCAGCCACGACCACCACGACGCCCAGGAGTACGCCCTCGACATCGAGGTGTGGAACGACCTGGAGGATCCCGCCGAGGACGTCACGCCGGAGGTCGCGGCCGAGGACCGGACCCACCAGTTCTTCTTCACCGGCTCGGCCGTCGAGGGGCCCGCGACCGGCGACAACCCGAACGCCATCCTCCGCCACGCCTACGCCGACACGGATGCCGACGGGCTGCCCCTCGGCATGGAGAACACCTTCACGACGCTGGCCTGGGGCAGCGGCGAGCTGGTGGTGACGCTCCGTCACCTCCCGCTCGAGAACGACGCCCCGACCAAGGTCGAGGGCCTCGCCGAGACGGTCGCCAGCGACGGCTTTGCAGCCATCGGTGGAGACAACGGCGTGCAGATCACCTTCGACGTCGAGGTCCAGTGAGTCCTGGTGTACGCGTCCGTGGGTGAGCTGCTCGGAGCCGCTGGCTGGACCATGATCCCGCTCTACGTGTGCTCGGTGGTCGCGGTCGCGGCCATCGTGCGCACGGCCTGGCGCTTCCACCGACGTCGGGTAGGGGTGGTCCACCCGGCGTCCCCGTCGGACGACGAGGGTGGCGGCGGGCCTGATCATCGCCATTCCGAGCCTGGGTGCGCACATGTGGTTCGAGCGCCGGCTGG
>CAYMSU010000188.1:0-10958 GCA_964393165.1 uncultured Enterobacteriaceae bacterium | reverse complement strand
GGCGGGGAGACCGCGCGCCCGGGCGGCCAGCTCGGCGCCAGCCTGTGGGGAGGTAGGATCGGCGATGCGCCCGCGCTGGTGGTGGGGGCGCCCCAGTCCTCCCTGTACGGGCTGGAGCTCGGGGGTGCCTATGTCGTTCGTCTTCCGTAGCGCCAGCGGCCTGCTCCTCGTCGCGGCCTGCGCCGGTGACCCGCCGGAGGGTACCGACACCGCGGGGTCCACGAGCGGGGCGTGCGCCGGGGCGCTCGAGCTCGTGCCCGGCCGAGCCGGTGTGCCGACCCTCGAGGGCACCCGGTTCCGCGCGACCGGGGCCACCGAGGCCCGGACCTTCCGCTTCGTGAGCAACCGCAGCGGCGGGATCCTCCAGCCGACCACCGGCGACTACGTCGCGGGCGAGACCGCGGGGGTGACCGACGTGGTCGCCGTCGACGACCCGGGCTGCGACCGGTCGGCCACCGCCGAGGTGTTGGTCACCGCGCCGATGGCGCTCGTCCCGGAGCGGGCCGAGGTTCCCCCGGGCACGCGGTTCCTGGTTCGAAACCAGGGAGGCTCGGGCGACGTCGCGTGCACGCTGGTGAGCGCCACGTCGCAGGGGGCGCTCGAGGACTGCTGGTGGACGGCGGGGCCGGTCGCCGGGATCGACGAGGTGCTGGTCGAGGACCCGCTCACCGGCGAGCAGGCCCGCGCCATCTACACGGTCGATCCCGAGGCCGCCCTGCGGGTGGTGGGCGAGGAGCTGTACCTGCCGCAGGGCCACCCGTTCGCCCTGTCCTTCACCGGGGGCACCTCCCTCGTCGACGTCGAGGTACCCGACGGGCTCCTGCTCGAGGGGGGCTCGCTTACCGGCGTGGAGCCGGGCGACTACGCGGTCACGGCCACCGACCGCTACGTGCCGGGGATGTCCACGACCTTCCGGGTCGCGGTCGCGGCTCCCCGCACCGTGGTGGTGCCGCGCGACGGTGAGGGCACCGACTGGGTCGACGTCGTCGCGGGGGACATCGACGGCGACGGGCGGGCCGACGCCGTGGTGGGCTCGATGGAGGTGTCCGTCGGCGCGCACTTCTCGGGCGGCGTGCACGTCTACGCCGGGGGTGAGGACGGGCTCGAGGACGCCCCTGTGGGCACCTTCACCCTCGACCAGGCGAGCGCGTTCGCGGGCCGCGCGGTCGCGCTGGGCGACGTCGACGGCGACGGTCAGCTCGATCTCGCGGTGGGGGCCGACGGCTGGGACGAGGCCGACCGCGTGGACGCGGGGCGGGTCGACGTGTACCCGGGCGTCCCCGGGGGCTTCTTCGAGGCCACCCCCGGCTGGACGCAGACCGGGGCGGTGGCCGGCGACCACCTGGGATCCGCGCTGGCGATCTGCGACGTCGACGGCGACGGCATCGACGACCTCGTCTCGGCCGGGTTCGGCATCGAGGCGCCGGGCGGCGCGCGGTCCAACGAGGGCGGGCTCGAGATCTACGCGGGGGGCGCCAAGGGCTTGGCCGAGGCGCCGTCGTGGTCGGTCTACAGCGGCGAGGCGAACGCGCAGATGGGGCGCCGGCTGGCCGCCGGTCACGTCGACGGCGACGAGCGATGCGACCTGGCGGTGGCCTCCCTCACCCGCGCCCTCGACGGGGCCGGGGAGGACGGCATCGTCTGGCTCTACACGGGGGCGTCGATCCTCGAGGCCCAGCCGATCGAGCCCGTCCGGCGGTACACCGCGGGGGCTGACGATCCCCAGATCCAGTTCGGTCGGTCGCTGGCCCTCGCGCCGATCGACGGCGACGATCTCGACGACCTCGTCGTGGGCGCCGAGCTGGCCGACGCGGGGGGCGCGGATCGCGGGGCCGTCTACGTCTTCGCGGAGGCCGACCACGTCGGCACGCAGGCGGGGGGCACGGTGCTCGCGTCGCAGGCCCGCGCCTCGATCGTGGGCGAGCAGGACGGGGATCGGCTCGGGCAGGCCCTGTCGCTGGGCACCGACCGGCTATGGGTCGGGGCGAGCGGCGCGTCCACGGTCTACGGCTTCGACGCCGCCGCGCTCGAGGGCGCGCTGTCGGTCAGCGACGCGGTCCGCGTGGTCCGTCCGAAGGGCGCGACCGCGCTCGGTGCGGGGCTGGCCGCGCTCGACGTGCACGGCACGGGCGACCGGGTCCTGGCGTTCGCCACCCGTGACGGCGCCTACGGGGTGGAGGTGGGCGCGCCGTGGGCGATTCCCGAGGAGGGCGCCGCGCGGCGGCTGGCCTTTCCCGGCGAGGTGGCGGGCACCCAGCTCGGCAGTCCCGGCTCGCTCGGGTGGTTCGACTTCGACGACAACGGCGACTTCGACCTGCTGGCGGGCACCTGGGGGGCACCGGGGCCCGCCGGCATCAACGCCGGCGTCGCCCACGTGTACTCCGGGTTCGCGGGGCGGTGGGGCCCCCGGCCGGACCGGGTGCTCGACGAGCCGCCCACGAACGAGGCCTACAGCCGGTTCGGGGCGAGCGTCGCGACCGCCGGGGACTTCGACGGGAACGGCGAGGAGGACTTCGTCGTGGTCGCTCCGCGGGCGGATCGGCCCGCCACCTGGGACCCGGCGACGTACGTGGACGCTGGCGCCTGCGAGGGCCAGCCGCTCGCCGATGCGGGCATCGCCTGGGTCTACCGGGGCGGGAGCAGCGAGCCCACCTTCGCCATCGTGGGGGCCGACGAGAACGGGCGGATCGAGACCGTCGCGGGTGGCTTCGACTTCGACGACGACGGGTTCGACGACCTGGTCCTCGGCTCGCGCCGGCTCGGGGTGACCGGCGGCTTCGCGCTGGTCCGGGGGCGACCCTCCGACGCCGACGGCATCCGGGTGATCTGCAGCGCCGAGCGGTGGCTGGGGGTGAGCGCGGGGAGCCGCCTGGGCAGCTCCGTCACCGCCGTCGGCGACGTCGACGGAGACGGCTGCGACGAGCTCGCGGTGGGTGCCGACGGCGACCAGCTCGGCCAGGACGCGCAGGGGAGCGTCCGGGTGATGTTCGGGTACGGCCCGCGCTGTCCGGGCCACCGCGAGCCGGAGGTCGTCACCCTCGTGTCGGGGGTCTCGGGCGATCAGCTCGGGCTCGCGCTGGCCGGCGGCGGCGACGTCGACGGCGACGGGGTGCCCGACCTCGCGATGAGCGGCCGGATCGCCGACGGCACGGGGGCCGTGTGGCTGGCCTCGGGGGCCTGGCTCGCGGCCCAGCCTCGCGACCCGGCCGTCGAGCTGCCGCTCCAGGAGACGACCCGGGTGCGCCTGGAGGCGGCCACCCGGTTTTCGGGCACGCTGCCGGACCGCCCCCTGGGGACCTCCCTCGCCATGGTGGAGCACCCCTCCCAGCGACGGGCGCTGGTGGCGGTGGGGCACCCTGCGGGCGACGTCGGCGGGGTGCTCGGTGCGGGCGGCGGGTGGCTGCTCGGCTACGACGCGGCGGGGCGCCCCTCGCTGGCCGGCGTCGTCGGCGGAGCGTCCATGGATCCCGGATCCGAGCTTGGCGCGAGCCTCGCGGCAGACCCCCGCCAGCCGGTCCTCGCGGTCGGCGCCCCGCTGTCCGACGCGGCCACCCTGGACGGCGGCGCGGTGTTCCTGTTCGAGCTGCGCTGAGCGCGGGTCACCAGGGCACCAGGTCCCCCCAGGAGGGCCCCGCCTTCGCGGTCACCCGCAGCGGCACGCGGAGCTGAAAGGCGCCCTCCATGGCGGGGGCGACCAGGCGAACCGTCTCGTCTACTGCGTCGTGAGGGACCTCGAACAGGATCTCGTCGTGGACCTGCAGCAGGGGTTGCGCGGGGCTGCCGGCCGCGCGCAGCGCGCGGTCGGCCCGTCGGAGCCCGCGGCGGGTGACGTCAGCGACGGACCCCTCGTGGCGGGCCCGACGCGCCATGCGCTCCGCGTAGGCTCGCGTCTTGAGGTCAAGCGACGCGAGGTCCGCGATCCGCCACCGCCGCCCGGCGAGCGTCTCGACGTAGCCCTGGGCCTGCGCGCGCTCCAGCTGCGCGTCCTGGAACGCCCGCGTGCGGGCGTACCGGCGGTCGAACCTGGCGATCAGGCGCTTGGCATCCTTGGCGGACACCCCCAGCTGCAGGGCCAGGGCCGAGGCCCCCTGGCCGGCGAACGTCGCGAAGTTCACGACCTTACCGAGCTGGCGTTCCTCCGGGGTCACGTCGGGCTCCGCCTTGTCGAGGACCGCCGCGGCGGTGGCCCGGTGCAGATCCCCGCCGCCCTCGAGGGGCTCGACCAGCGCAGGATCCTCCGTGAGGTGGGCCAGCACGTACAGCCCGAGCTGGGTGTAGTCGACCGACAGCAGCGCCCACCCCTCCGGTGCCCGGAAGGCCTGCCGGATCCTCGCCATCTCCTCGGTGCGACCAGGAACGCGCCCGAGATCCGGCTCGGTGTTCACGAGGCGCCCGGAGAACGACCGGGCGGGGTGCAGCGTGGAGTGGATGCGGCCGTCGTCGCCGATCGCGCGCCCGAGGCTGTGGACCCACCCGTCCTGCAGGCGCCGGAGCTGGCGCCAGGCGATGACCAGGCCCACGATCTCGTGCTCCCCCCGGAGCCGCTCGAGGACGTCGCTGGCCACGCTCCAGCCGGTCTTCGTGCGCTTGAGCACGGGCAGCCCGAGCTCCTCGTAGAGGACCTGGCCGAGCTGCTGGTTGGAGCTGAGCAGGAACGGGTGCCCCGCGATCCGGTGGATCCGCTCCGTGAGCGCGGCCTCCCGGGCGGCGAAGTGTCGGCCCGCCGCCTCGAGCGCCACCGCGTCGCAGGGCACGCCGTGCAGCTCCATCCGCACGAGGGTGTCGGCGAGCGCGAGCGGCTCCTCGAGCGCGTCGTCGGGGAGTCCGGGGGCGAGCTGGGCCCACAGCTCGAGGATGGCGGCGGCGCGCCCGGCCGCGAGCGCGCTCCGCTGCGCCTCGGAGACTGCGGACCAGGCGTCGGGCACCCGCGGAAGCGCGCGCTGGAGCCGCTGCCGCGCGAGCTGCCCGAGCCCGTAGGCCATGCCCGCGGGATCCTCCAGGTGGGCGGCGAGCAGCACGTCGCCGGCGGTGCCCGCCCACGGCAGGCCCTGCCGGCGCAGCGCGACCTCGGCTGCCTTGAGGTCGTGGCCGAGCTTGGGGCGCGCCGGGTCCCCGGCCCACGAGGCGAGCGCCGCGCAGTGAGCGGCGGGCACGTAGGCGGCCTGGTCGGGCGCCCAGGCCACCGCCACCCCCACCAGCGCGCCGCGCACGGGGGAGGGAGGCTCGGTGAGCGCGTAGACCGCGGCCGGGCGGTCGCCGATCGCGGCGAGGACCTCCTCCACGTCGGCGGCTGACGCGCACTGGCGCACCTGCACCTCGGCGGCCGGCGGGCCCTCGGCGGCGAGGAGCTGGTACAGCTCGAGATCCCGGTACAGGGCGTTCAGCCGCTCGCGGGAGGGTGCCCGCCAGACGAGGTCGGCCAGGTCGAGGCCGTCGGGCGAGGCCGGCAGGCGGGCCAGGCGGAGGCTGTCCCGGGCGGCCGCCGCCCCCTCGCGCAGTGCCTTGCCGGCGCGGCCGGAGAGGGCCTCCACCTGGGCGAGGGCGGCCTCGACCGAGCCGTAGGCCTCGAGCAGCCCGACCGCGCCCTTCGCCCCGATGCCGGGGACGCCGGGCACGCCGACGCCGGCCCCCGAGCTGTCCTCGAGCCCGACGAGCGCGAACCAGTCCGCGAGCTGGGAGGGCGGGACCCCGTAGCGCTTGCGCAGCGCCTCGGGCGTGAAGCGCACGTCCTTGTGGCCCTCGTACCACCACACGTCCTCGCGCACGAGCTGCCCGAGGCGCTTGTCGCTGCCCACCACCACGACGTCGTTGCCCTGGGCGAGGGCCGCCGCGACGTAGCCGGCCACCCGGGCGGCGGCGTGGTCGGCGCGGACCACGGGCAGGCCGTGGGCCTCGAGCACCTCGGGCCAGCGGGCGGCCTGCGCGGCGAGGTCGCCGGGCGGGGCCCACCCGTCGTCGGCGGGCAGCACGGCCACGGCGTGCGCGGGCTCCTTGAACGCGAGCGCCCGCCGGAGCGTGCGAATCGCGCCGAGGAGGGCGTTGGTCGGGCGCCCGTCGGCGGTCTGGCGCCCCACCGTGACCGACTGGTGCGCGCGAGCGAGGACGTCTGCGGCGTGAACGACGAGCGTGCGACGGGCCATGCGCCGAACAATCGCATCCCCGCCCGCCGTCTGCACGACCCGCACCAGATTTCGAGGTCCAGCTCGCTGCCGCGCATCGCCCCTCGAACCGCCCTCACGATGACGAGAGGCTGACAAACGTGTGTCGCGTGCAGTACAACGCGCAATCGCAGGAGGCTACGAAGATGGGATCCCTTCGATGGCTGGCGCTCGCCGGGCTCATGGCCTGCAGTGGCACCGATTCCGACGACAACGCGCAAGACACGGACACGGGGGCCCCCCCCGAGACGACGGGGGACACTGGCGTCGAGTTCATCGATACGAACGAGAAGAAGGTCGACACCGACGGTGACGGCGTGCTCGCGAGCCCCGGCGGCGACGACTGCAACGACCTGGACCCGCTCGTGTTTCCCGGAGCCCCCGAGCTCTGCGGAGACAAGATCGACCAGGACTGCGACGGCAACATCATCGCGGAGAACGTGGCCACCTGGTACCCCGACGGGCTGCTCGGCCGTGCGCTCCCCTTCGACATCGCGACCGAGCTCGCGAAGGGCGACTTCGAGGTCGAGGGCGGCGAGGTCGTGGTCTGCGGGGGGAACACGGATCTCGGCGCGAACACCCTGCGCCTGTTCGACGACGTTCTGGTCTACAGCTCGGTCCCGGACGACTCCGTGGAGGCCCGGCTCACCGGCACCATCGAGATCGGGTTCCGCGCTGACGTGATCATGCGCGACGTCACGCTGTCGGGCGACCGGGACTTCGTCGTGTTCTCCGAAGACGGCCGCGCGCTCTCGATGGAGCGGGTCTCGTTCGACGCAGGCTCGAACGTCAGCGCCGTCTTCGTCGAGGACCTGGAGCGGGTCGAGTGGACCGGTGGAGGCGCCACGGGCAACGTGGCCACGGGCGCGCTGTTCGACCTCAACGCGAGGTCCGTGTCGCTGAGCGGCATCGAGCTGTCGGGCAACACGTCGGGCTCCGGGCTCGTGGCGTCCGGCGAGACGGTCATCCTCATCGACCCCGTGGTCACCGGAGACAACGCCGGGATCACCGTGGAGTCCCCCTCGCTGTCGGTCTCCGGCGGTACCCTGAGCAAGCTGAAGGGCGGCGACGCGGCCTTGCTGATCGAGAACTCGAACGGCACCGTCTCGGCGCTGACCGTGGATGGCAACCCGGGCACCGGGATCCTCGTGCGCCGTGACGTGCGGGCGCCCGGCGCGGCGAGTCCGGCGATCACGATGTCGGGGGTCACGGTGACGGCCTCGGGCACCCGGGGCATCGACATCGTGGCCACGGAGCCGCAGGACGTGACCATCGACAACTCCTCGATCCGCAACAACGGTGGCAAGACCGTGAACGGCGGCGGCCTCCGGGTCGACGGCGACGGTGAGCAGGTCGTGAGCGCGCTTCAGACCGTGATCTCGGGCAACACCGGAGCCAACGGGGGCGGCGTGTATCTCCGCAACGCCCAGTTCAGCCTGTCGTTCGGGACCGTCCAGACCAACGGGGCCAAGCAGGGTGGCGGAATCTTCGTCGACAAGGGGGCGGCGTTCGAGTTCAAGCTCACCGACTTCGGCCTGAAGAAGACCGACAACACCCCAGAAGACATCTTCGCGGGCGGCAAGTCGTTCGGCTTCGAGGGCACCGGCAGCGGCACCTGCGACGACGTCGGCTGCAAGTGAGTTGATCTTCGGTCTCGCGACCTGGGCGGTCGGCGGGTGGCTCGCGTGCACCTGCGCCGACGAGCCCCCCCGCGACTACGTCGAGCAAGGAGACCTGGACGCTTCGGGCCCGAGGACAGCTGCGCATCCTCTACCCGGGCTCGCTCGAGCCCGAGGCGCTCCCGCGCTCGGGCTCGCCGCTGGACCTCGACCTGGAGGTCGCGCGCTCCATCGCGCAGCGGGCGGAGCTCGAGCCGCGCCTGGTCCCGGTTCCGCGCGGAGCCGAGCTGCTGCCGTGGCTGCTCGAGGGGAGAGGCGACCTCACGGCCGCGCAGCTCACGGTCACCGAGGCCCGGCGCGCGAGGGTCGCGTTCAGTCGTCCGATCACCCGGGTGGTCGAGCAGATCGTGGGCGGCACCGACGACCGGCCCTTGTCCGGGGTCGGCGAGCTCGACGGGCGGACCGTGGTGGTCCGTCGCTCGTCGTCGTTCTGGGACACCCTGCAGGACCTGCGGGGAAAGGTGCCGAGCCTCGAGGTCGTGGCGGCGGACGAGCGCGCGAGCACCCACGACCTGCTCCACCGGGTGGCCACGGGGGAGATCGACCTGACCGTGGCCGACGACAACACCCTGCGGGCGGAGCTCAGGTACCGCGACGACGTCCAGCCGCTGCTGGATCTGACCGAGCGGCGGCCGGTCGCCTGGGCGGTGCGCCCCGACTCGCCCGCGTTGCTCGCCCTGGTGAACGACGGCTTGAAGGAGGCGCGGCTCGGTCACCACTTCGACGAGCCGTGGTTCGGAGACCTGCCGGCGATTCAGGAGCGCGGCGTGCTGCGCGTCCTCACCCGGAACAACGGCGCGACCTACTTCCTGCACCGCGGCGAGCTCCTGGGCTTCGACTACGAGCTCGTGCGTCGGCTCGCCGAGCACCTCGGCGTGCGGGTGCAGATGACCGTGCCCCCGAACCACGGTGACCTGCTCGACTGGCTCGTCGAGGGGAGGGGGGATCTGGTCGCCGCGGGCTTGACCGTCACGCCCCTGCGCCGTGCACGAGAGGGCGTGGCCTGGTCGGCGCCGACGGACATGGCGCGGGAGGTCGTGGTGAAGCGCGCCGACGACCCCCTGTCGGCCGTCGACGAGCTGTCGGGGCGCACCGTGGTGGTTCGACGGTCCAGCGCCTACTGGGAGACCCTGTCCGAGCTGCGCGAGGGTGGGCTCGCCTTCACGCTGCTGGCAGCGAGCGAGGATCTGGAGACCGAGGCGATCATCGCCGGGGTCGCCGACGGCACGTACAACGCCGGCATCGGGCACGTGACGGACGCCCGGCGGCTCGCCGAGGTCGAGGGTCTGGATCCGAACCGCTGGTTCGAGCACACCGAGCGAGCCATGCTCCTGCTGATGTCCCCGCGGCACTATCGGCGGGCGCGCCACGGCTACATCCGGGGCACCGAGCCGGTGCAGTACGTGCGGAAGATCCGCGAGCGGTACGCGGCGTACGTCGAGGCGACGGCGGATCCCTGATCGCGTGCGCGTTGGATGGTAGGGAGGGGCATGGCCAGCTTCGACCGACGCCACCCGAGGAACGTGCCCGGCGCGATGTTCGTCGACACGTCCTGCATCGACTGCGGCACCTGCTCGCGCTTCGCGCCGGGCACCTTCGCCCACGACGAGGCGAGCCCCAACGCCTTCGTGATGGCGCAGCCACACGCGCCGAGCGAGTGGGTCGGGGCCCTCCGCGCCATGGTGTCCTGTCCCGTGGGGGCCATCGGCACGTGCCGTCCCGCCGACGTGACCCCTGCACTGGAGTCGCTTCCCCTGGAGGTCGCGCCGGGCCTGTTCGACTGCGGCTTCGCGTCGAGGGCGACCTTCGGCGCGTCCGCATGGCTGCTCGTCCGCCCCGAGGGCAACGTCCTCGTGGACTCGCCGCGGGCCTGCCCCCAGCTGCTCGACCGGATCGACGATCTCGGGGGGGTGGCCACGATGTTCCTCACCCATCGCGACGACGTCGGGGACCACGAGGTCTTTCGAGAGCGGTACGGGTGTGAGCGCGTGATGCACGTGCGCGACGCCTGCTTTCCGGTGGAGCAGCCGATCGAGGGCGACGAGCCGGCGCCCCTGGCCCACGACCTCGTCGTGGTCCCGGTTCCCGGCCACACGCGGGGGAGCATCGCCCTGCTGTTCGAGAACCGGTACCTGTTCACCGGCGACCACCTCTGGGCGGACAGTCACGGGGAGCTGGCGGCCTCGCGCTGCCTGTGCTGGTGGTCCTGGGCGGCGCAGCGAGCGTCGCTCGAGCGGCTGCGCGACCTGCAGTTCACCTGGGTGTTACCGGGCCACGGGTACCCCTACCAGGCGCGCTCCGAGGCCGAGATGCAAGGAGCACTGCGGCGTCTGCTCGAGCGCATGCCCTGATCCCGATGGCGACCCGGCCGCCCGGCGCGTCCCCCGACTGATCGACTCGTGCGGGGGATCCGAGGGGTGGGCAGAGGTGAGCCGATGCCCGTTCCCGCGCTGGACATTGACGTAGACCTGGGAGTTCGCCCCGCCGCGTCGGATGGAGTGCCTGCGCACCGCGTGGCCGTCGCCCGGCTCACGCTCGGCGGCCGGAGAGCCGACGCCCTCATCCTGAAGCTGCAGCGTGCGGACACGCCGGAGCTGCTTCGCCGGATCCGGGGCACGACCTCGCTGACGATGGCTCGGTCCGAGGGGGTTGTGCTGGTCCGGGCATGGCGGCATGACGAGGACCTTGGCGTGCTCACGACGATCCCGGAGCCTCGCGGATCCGTGAAGGCGCTCGGGCTGTCGATGGGCGGAGCCCACCCGCCGCACTGGTGGCAGCACGAGCTGCTCGTCGTGCTCCCGGTGTCGGTCCACGTCGCCCAGGACAACGGCAACGTCCCCGCGGGATGGCCCGATCCGCCGGCCTGCCTGCATCGTCGGGCGCAGGCTCCGGCGCCCTGACGGGAATACGTGCGGGGCTATGGCTCTGCTGCTCGCCCTGCTTGCCGCCTGTCGTCCCGAACGCGTCCTTGACGTCTTGCAAGGTTACTGCTTGGTGTTCCTTGAAAGGGCCTGCTTGTGTTCGCCTGAGTTCTGCCATGTGTGCGCCCACCCCGAGGTGTCCGCCTATGTCGTGGATGAGTTTCCGAATGTATGTTCCTCCTTGGCATCCCGTTCTGAAC
>CAYMSU010000187.1:0-11042 GCA_964393165.1 uncultured Enterobacteriaceae bacterium | reverse complement strand
GGTGCGGCGCTCCCCTGCCCCGATCCCGCAAGGTGCCCGGGACCCTGCGCGCTGGCGCGGCCGCGCGCAAGGTGCCGGTCACTCCTGCCACGCCAGTGATGCCGCCCCAGCGAAGCGGTAGCCGCCCCAAGGTCGCGCCTCGAGGACCGGGATCTGCCAGCGCGCACGCTGGTGCTTCCAGTGATCGCGAGACGCGCGGACCGCCCCGTAGCCGTCCGTTCAGCCGCCTTGCGCTACGTGCTTCACGAAGTCGGCCTCGGTCAGGATGCCGACCAGCCGGGTGCCTTCGCACACGGGGAGGCAGCCGATCTTGTTCTCGAGCATCATCTCCGCCGCGACCACGGCGTCGGTGTCGGGCTCGACGGTCTCGACGCCGGCGCTCATCGCCTGGCCGGCGGTCATGTCCGACAGCAGCTCCGCCTGCCGGAGGAACTCCCCCTTCGAGAACTCGCCGAGCAGCGCCACCACGTCGCGATGGGACAGCAACCCGGCGAGCTCTTCGCCGTCGTCGACCACCGGCATGTGCCGCACGTTGAGCGAGAGCATCAAGTCGTACACGCGGTCCATCGACTCGCGACGACCGACTGTGGTCACGTTCTCGGTCATCAGGTCACGCACGAGCGTCATCCGTTCTCCCCGGCCAGGTGAGGGGGGGGGCTCTCCAGAGCATCGAGCTGCAGCTCTCGTGCCACGGGCCTGCCGCCTCCGTGGCATGCGCGTTGCAAGGCGGGACCCGGGAGGATAACGATGACCCGCATGATGACCTTGGGCCTGCTCGGAGCCTGCACCGTGACCGTCCCCGAGCCGCTCTCGGACTGCGACACCCGCGACCCGATCGACGTGCTGGGGCTGACCCAGGCGGACACCACGCTGGAGGTCGAGGTCGGCCATGCCTCTGGATGCGCCGAGCACCGCTACGCGATCTGCTGGCCGGGGCTCGCGATCGCGGAGAGCGACCCGCCGCAGGTCGGCTTGGTGGTGTGGCACGACGACGGTGGCGAGACCTGCGAGGCCTACGAGCAGACCACCGTGCGGGTCGACCTCACCCCGATCTTCGACGCCGCAGGGGACACCGTGCAGCTCTCCGTCGACGGAGAGTCCCTGCTCGTCGAGCGCTGACGCATGTCGCCGTGGCTCCGGTTCACCCCCGACCGCGACACCGTGGCCGCGCTGGGTCTGGCGGTCGCGTCGGTGGCCGCGAGCGTGGCCGCGGGCGCGACCGGCGACATCGGCTTCTTCGTGTTCCGCGACCTGGTCCAGGTGATCCTCGTTGGCCTCGTGGTGCCCGTCATGATCGCCCGCCCCGGGGAGTGGGCCGCGGCCGGGGTCCGCTTCGATCGGCCCCTCCGCTATCTCGCGATCGGCACGCTCCTCGGCGGGCTGCTGTACACCAAGCTGTTCTTCGTCGGGGTGCTGTTCCTCTCGATCCTCCGCATGGCCCGGCACTGGCTGGTGCTGTTCCCCCTGTGGTGGGTCGGCGGACTCGGCGACGTGCTGTTCCGCTCCGCCGAGACCGCCGGGGTGGACTGGCTGGGCGCGGCCGCCGGGCCCAAGGCCGCCCTCATCGCGGCCGTGATCGGCGCCCTGTTCGCGACCGGACGCCTCCAGCGCTGAACAACCTCACACTGACCCACCCATCGGTGCGTCCGAAATGTGGCATGCCTTCACCGCCGGCATCGCGTAGACACTTCCGAGGATGTGTCATGTCACGTGTCCTGCACGCCCTCGCCCTCGGTGCCGCCCTGGCGCTCTGCGGCCCGCTCCTGCCCGCAGCCATCGGCAGCAATTCAGTCACCGCTCAGGCCGCCGACTTCACCGGCCAGGTCCGACGGATCCGCATCAAGGCCCGGAACAACGGCGCTGGGTACAGGCTCAAGGTCGTCCACCCGGCCGGAGAGATCGACAGCGCTCAGGCCGTGGTGCGCGACCCGATCACCGGCGAGTCCCTCGCGTCCACCGACCTCGGCCCCGCCGGGCGAGCGACCGCGGTGGCCATCGCCAAGGTCGACCCCAGCACCCTCGGCGATCGGCTCACGATCGGGGTCACCGACCGTGACCAGGGCTTCTCCACCGTCGGCGTGGCCCTCTCGGAGGGGCGCGGGGAGGCCGCCAACGCCGACGGGTGGAAGGTCCGCGCCGTCGTCAACGCCCGTCGGCCGGGTCGACGCCGAGGGGAATCCGCTCGCCGACCCCGATCCGATCGACGTGGATCTGGTCGCCCTCGAGCCAGGTGAGGAGATCCGAGGCAGCTACCAGCTGTTCGCGGACGGCGCTGGGATCGCTGGAGTCAACACCGACGGTGTCGGCTACTTCCCGGTGGTCTGGTACGAGGGTGACGACCCGGTGGCCCATGTGACCCTCACCTTCGAGGAGCCGACCGACGGCCCGCCTCCGGCCGAGCCCCAGCTCGTCCTGGACCCCATCGGTACCTACGCACAGTACGTCTTCGTCGCCGACGTGGCGCTCCCCGATTCGTGGGAGCTCGAGGTCGAGGCTCGTACCCCCGAGGGTCGCGTGCTGGAGTCAGGCACGTTTGCCGGCTCCGGGACCGGCGTGGCCTACCGAGGGATCCCGTTGATCGAGCGCAAGATCGTGTCGTACTCGGGGCGAGCCAGCGGTACGCGCTACGGGGTCAAGTGACGCCCTGAGGGCGATCTGGGCGGTGAGGGGTGCCCCGCGGGTCAGTTGGCCCACGCGGGTGGTCATTTGTCGCCATCAAGCCGACGGCCGCGCCGGGCACCACGCTGGCACGTCGATTGCTGGGCCGACCCCGGGGAGGTCCAGGATGGTGTGGGAACGGCTGGCCCGGGGCGTGGCGAGTGCGGCAGTGCGGCGGTGGGGGCTCTGATCGGCTGCACAGGTTCGTCGGACGGGACGGACGGTCTCGACACGGCAGACCCCGAAGCGCTGTCGGTGTTGCTCGTCGTCGACAACGCGGAGCCGATGCACGATGCGATCGTCGACCTGGCGGTGAGCCTCGACGGAATCGACGCGTTGTTGCCCGCAGACGCCCGGGTCGGCGTCATCACCACCGATGTTCGGAACCCCGATCACCGGGGGGCGCTTCGCGGGCCCGGGATCATCGAGGGCCCCGGGCGGGTGTCGCAGCTGCAGAACGCACAGTCCAGCTCGGCCTCGACCTGACCGGCGCAGAGCCCGACGGCACCGTGACGGCGGGGGAGGCCCTCGCCTACGCTCGAGAGACGCTCGGCATGCTGGTGCAAGGGCGCAACCAGGAGCCGACCCACAACGCGGGGTCTGCGGAGCTGCTGGGGCTGCCTCTCGGCGGAGGTAGCGAGTCCGGGCCCGACCGAGTGGCTCTGCGCCGGGAGTTGTTCGGGGGCGACGTAGTTGCGCGCAAGGCCCCCCGTGGGGCCCGGTCCAGACGCACGATCGGGATCGCGCTGGCCGGGGTCGGTGTGGCGGGCATCGTGGGCTCCACGGTGCCGGCCTCGGCGGACGTACCGGTGGGCGACCAGCCGGGGTTGCTCGGCGCCAACGTGGTGGCGTGGACGGCGGCGGGGGTGGGGAGCGCGCTGGTGGTCACGAGCCTGCAGCACACGCCGAGGCCGCCGCGTCGGGTTGTGGGTGGGGTGCTCGCTGGGGTGGGACTGGCGCTGGCGATCGGCACCGAAGTGGCGCTGGCAAACGCGGCCCCCCCGCCGGACGCGATGATCGCGGCCGATGCGAATGCCGCAGGCTGGGGGCTGGCCACGGTAGGGGCGGGCTTGTTCGCGACGACCTTCTTCGGCCGCAAGGACGCGCCATGAATCGGACGATCGTGCTCACGTTGGCGTTGAGTGCCTGCTTGGCATGGCGTGGCGTTCGGCGACCACTGGTCGACAACGATGGGGACGGCTTCACCGCAGACGCTGACTGTGACGACCTCGACGGTGACATCAATCCTGCTGCGACCGAGGTCTGCGATGGAATTGACAACGACTGCGACGACCTGATCGACGACGATGACGACAGCGTCGACCCAGCGTCCCAGCGCGCGTTCTACACCGACGCCGACGGAGACACGTATGGGGACGACGACTCCCTGCGACTTCGATGTGCCGCCGAGAAGGGCGTTGTCGACGTGGGTGGCGACTGCGACGACTCGGCGAGCGACATCAACCCCGTTGCGATCGAGCTCTGCGATCTAGTCGACAACGACTGCGACGACGCCACCGACGAGGATTACGCCGCGTCCATATTAAGTCAGCTTGTCGCCGTGACCTGGATGGAGGCGTTCCGCAAGCGTGCGGTGGGGCTGGAGGCGTCGGTGCCCGCAGGCGCATGGGAGTCGTCGACCGCCTGTGGGCCGCGCCGCGCCACCGCAGAGCGACAGCACATCCCCGTCGACGCCCCCGAGGTCGAGCAAGCGACGAAGCTGCTCGCGCGACTGGATCCGCCACCACGCAAACGTCGACGACCCATCGAGACGCAGCTGTGGGCCCTCTCCGAGGTGGCCCTCACTGTCCAGGTCCGGCCAGAGGACCAATGGGCCGCCCGAAGAGTACGACTACGACTACCCCGTACGGTACTTCACTCCGTTCGTGTCGGTCGGCGGGCGAACGCTTAGTGGCGACACGACGGTGCTCGTCGACGCACTGGCCGGCGTCACGGAGTACGGCCAGCCGATGACCGGCAGCCGGCTCATCGTCGGGGACATCGATGGCAGGATCGATGGCGGGTTGTCCCTGCAGTTGGCCGGGATCCTCGCATCGCAGAGACAGCGCGGCTTCGTGTCGGTAACGTTCGGCTTCATGCTCGGTCCCGGCACCTGGCGATGAACACGGATGACGAGGGGCTGCCGCAGCGCGGCTCGCGGAAATCCGAGCACGCACCCCTCCCCACCTCTCGAACCCCCAGCGGACCCCGTCGACCCGCCGCGCGCCTACCACCCGACGCCGTTGGTGCCCCCGTAGGCGCCCAGATCCGGGGCCAGCTCCTCCGGTGCACCCTCCGCCGGGGCGCCGCGACCCCGCACCGGAGACGCCGGACGTAGTCGCAGGTCCCAGGCCAGCGGATCCTCCGTTGCCACGTCGACGTAGGCCGGATCCACCGCCAGGTTCCCCGCCACCCCCGTCGGATCCGCCAGCCCCGCGAACGCTCCGCCCACCGTCGACCACGTGTTCGTGTAGGTCCAGTCCACCGTGCCGCCGGGGCCCACCGCCGCCGCCGCCCCGCGCACCTCGTCGCCGCGCACCTCGTTGCCCACCAGGTTGCTGTTCAGGACCACGAGGGACGCGCCCACGCCCCCCTCGAACGCCAGACCGCCGCCCGCCGCGCGGTCGGCGATGGCGACGTTGCGCACCAGGTCGACGTGCACGAGCGAGACGGGGCCCACCCCCGGCCCGACGAACACGCCGCCCCCGGCCGCGTCCGTGCGACTGTTGCGGCCGGCCACGTTGGCGGCCACCACCGCGTGAGACACCTCCACGCCCCCGCCGACGTACAGGGCTCCCCCCTCGGCGCGGACGTCGCCGACCACCTCGTTCGCCCGAAGGTCGACCCACTGCAGCCGGCCGCCGCCCACGATGTGGACGGCCCCACCCTGCGCGAGACCCGCCGCGCGCCCCCCGAGGTCGTCGGCGGTGACCTGCTGCCCGGTGGCCGTCAGGTGGGTGATCGCGAGCCCGGGGCTGTCGACCACGGTGAGCGCGCCGGTCGCCTCCGCGTCGCCGCGGCCGCTGGTGGCCGTGAGCTCGTTGGCGGTCAGCGTGACGTCGTCGAGCGTGCCGCGAACCCCCGCGAGGTAGACGAGCCCCTCCACGAGCGCCGGATCCCCGACGGCGGTGAGCCGGGCGCGCGTGAACGCAAGGCGGGTGCCCTCGAGGTCGGTGCCCTCGGCATAGACGAGGCCGCCGCGGACGTGACTGGACACGCCATGGACGTCGACGCGGCCGGCGTCGAGGTCGAGGCTGTCGGCCGAGAGGGTGCCGCCCCGAAGCCACACCACGCCGCCCTCGACGACGGTGGGGACAGCGCCGTCGCCGAGGTAGGCCTCCGTCTCGATGTCCACGTCGTCGACGACCACCCGCCGGAGGCTGACGTCGCTGTCGACGGCATGCAGCAGGCCGCCCCGCACCGTGAGCGAGCCCTGGCCCGCGCTCTCGAGCGGCTGGTGCGCGAGCGTCAGATCGCGCACGACGACGTCGGTGAGGGTGACCGTGGCGCCCTCCGCCCGGATCAGCACACCCTCGAGGCTCCCCGCGTGGAGCGCCACCGCGCGGCTGTCGACGATCACGACGCGGTCGAGCACGAGCTCCCCGCCCACGACGGTGGCGAGCTGCCCGGAGACCTCCGCCGCGAGCACCCGGAGGTTGACCACCGTCAGGTTCTCGAGCACGAGCCGGCCGTGCGCGCCCGTCACCGTGGCGAGGGGCTCGGCGGCGAGGTCGAAGTCCAGGAGCACCTGCCCCTCGGCCCCGCCGCCGAGGACGGTGACGTTGCGGTCGTGGACCGCGAAGGGAGCGCCCCACGCGCCGCGCGCAAGGCAGACGACCGAGGCGCCGTCGTCGATCGCGGCCTGGACCGTGGGGTGAGCGGCGGGCACGGGCGTGTAGCCGACGCCATCGTCGACGGCCCCGCTGCAGTCGTTGTCGATCCCGTCGCACGGGTCGGTGGCGCGCGCCGGCGTGGCCTCGGCGGACCCATCGTCGCAGTCGTCGGCGTTGGCGACGTGACCCTCGGGCGCGGTGCAGGCCACCCGCCACGAGGCGGGGGTGCCGTAGCCGTCCCGGTCGGCGTCGGCGTACCACGTGCGGCCGTCCACCGGCGCGTCGTCGACCCGCTCGTTGCAGTCGTCGTCGATGCCGTTGCAGCGCTCGGGGGCGCCGGGAAACCGGTCGGGATCTCCGTCGTCGCAGTCGTACCCCGCGATCGCCCCGTCACCGTCGACGTCTTCACCTTGCACGGGGAGCGGCGCGGGGGCACCGCAGCCGATCCCGACGAGCAGGAGGATCTCGCGCATGGGCTCCTCGATTCCGAAGGAGGCAGCATACCCGACGCAGGGGCGTCGCCGCCTGGCGACAGCCCGACGCGGATCGGCGACACCCGAGCCGCCCCGAGCCGGACCCCGTGCGTGGGGGTGGCTGGCACGGCCGCTGCAGCCCGAGCGGCCGGGAGGTGCTCATGCCACGGCTCGCCCGTCTCGCGCCCCTCGCCGTGCTGGGGGTGCTCACGTGCGCCGCGGTGCCCGAGGATCGGGGCCGCAGCGGGACCGAGGTGACCGTCGGGCTCGGAGGGGGCCAGTACGGGGGGCCCGATGTGCGCGCGATGGGGCTGGTCACTTATCGGCCGCCGAGGCGCAGTCCGGCGCCAGCTCCTCCACCGTCTTCCCGCTAGACCGCACCACCCGCTCCGCGAGGCCGCAGAGCTCGGCGAAGGCCTGCGGATCCCCGCGGTGCCGGCGCATGAGCGGGAGCACCCGCTCGTTCCAGTCCTCGGCGCGCACGGGGTGGTGCTCGAGGTAGAGCCACATCGCGGCGGCGTGGGCCGCGCTGGACGGGAGCTCGACCGGGCCGCGAGGCTCGTAGCCGCGCAGGGCCCGGGTGAGCGGGCCGCGCCCGGACGCGCCCTTCAGGTAGGCCGCGGCCGCGAGCAGCACCTGCTCGTCGGGCGCCTCGGGGACGCCCCCGGCCGCGCGCAGCGAGACGAGCTCCTGCGCGGCCCGGTCGACCGCCTCCGCGTCGTCGGCCTCGATCGCGTCGAGCCCCTGGTGCACGAGCACCGCCCACAGCGCCCGCCCCACCGCCGGGCTCTCCCCCGCCAGGGCGCCGAGCTCCCCGGGCACGCGGGCGACCAGCCGGGCCAGCAGCTCGGCCCGGAGCTCGCCCGAGCCCACCTCCTGGTAGGCGCCGGCGGGGAGCGGGGTGGGGTTGGCGATGTGGCCGAGGCCGCGCGGGTGGTGGTGCTCGTCGAACGTGAGCCGGGGGCCCTGGCAGCGCTCGTCGGATCCGGACGGATCCCCGAACCGATCCACGCGCCGGAAGCAGGGCGGCTCCACGCCACGCACGCCCTCCCCGGACGGGTTCCGCAGGTGCACGTACAGGTGCACGGGGCTGCGGACGAGGGACGCGGCCAGGTCGAGCCGCCACGCGGCATGCGCGAACAGGAGCAGGATCTCGTCGGGATGCGCGTAGACCGCGCCGGACGAGGGCACCCCGGCCGACAGACGCCTCGATGCCCGGCTGTACACCTGGCGCTCCTGCAGAAGCGCCGCCCACCGGTACACCAGCGCGTCGACCTGCTCGGACTCCCACAGGCGCTCCTCGGCCAACTGCACGTCGCTCGCGCCGGTGCGCGCGAGCAGCCAGAAGCCGAGCTCCTCGGCGATCGCGTCGGCGAAGGCGAGGACCTCTTCGGTCGCGACCTCTTCCTGCGGTCCGCTCCCCGATCGGAGCGCCTCCTCCAGCGCCAGCGAGGCGCCGAGCGGGCTGTCCCGGTAGGGGTGGTCGACCGTGCCCGAGGCCACCGGCTCGGCGAGCGGATCGCCGCCGGCCAGGAGCACGTCGAGCCGATGCAGCCCGTCGCCGGACAGCAGCCACCCCCCGGCGACCACGAGGCCGAGCCCGACGAGGACGAGGATCCAGGTGCCGACGCCCGAGCCGAACCGCATGGCCGCTACTCCGGGGCGGGGGAGGGCGGCCGGACCTGCAGGGCCTCGGCGAGAAACGCGAGCATGTCGGTGCGCTCCTCGATCTGCATGGCCACTGACTTGCCCGCGCCATGCCCCGCGCGCGTGTCGATCCGGGCGAGAACGGGGGCCGGCCCCGACTGCGCGTGCTGCAGCGCGGCGGCGAACTTGAAGCTGTGGGCGGGGACCACGCGGTCGTCGTGGTCAGCCGTCAGGATCAGGGTAGGCGGGTAGCTCGCAGGCCGCGCGTTGTGGACGGGAGAGTAGGCGTAGAGCGCCTGGAACATCTCCTGGCTGTCGGCCACCGTGCCGTAGTCGTCGGCCCAGCCCCAGCCGATGGTCCACGTGTGGTACTTCAGCATGTCGAGCACGCCCACGGCGGGTACCGCCGCGCCGAACAGATCCGGCCGCTGCAGCAGGGTGGCCCCCACGAGCAGGCCGCCGTTGCTCCGACCGTGGATGCCGATCCGGTCGGGGCGCGTCCACCCCTGCGCGACGAGCGCCTCGGCGGCCCCGATGAAGTCGTCGAACACGTTCTGCTTGTCGAGCTGGGTGCCCGCGCGGTGCCAGTCCCGCCCGAACTCCCCGCCCCCCCGCAGGTTGGCGCTCACGTACAGGCCACCCATCTCGAGCCACACCGCGTTGGCCACGCTGAACCGGGGCGGGATCGGGATATTGAACCCGCCGTAGCCGTACAGCAGCACGGGGTGGTCGCCGCTCGGCTGCGCGTCGCGCCGGCGCGTGACGAACATGGGCACCCGCGTGCCGTCCTTCGACGCGAAGAACACCTGCTCGGTGACGTAGGGCGCGGCGTCGAAGTCGACCTCGGGGCTCCGGAACTCGACGGCCTCGTCTCGCTCGAGGTCGTAGCGGTAGACGGTGGGCGGCGAGGTGAACGAGCTGAAGGTGAAGAACGTGTCGGTCCGCTCGGCGCTCCCGCCGAACCCGTCGGCGGTGCCCAGGCCGGGGAGCGCGACCTCGCCCTGATCGGTGCCGTCGAGCCCGAAGCGCCGGACCTTGCTGTGGGCGCTGTGCAGGTAGCGGGCGATCAGCGAGTCGCCCACGCGGCTGACCCCCTCGAGCGAGTCCTCGGACTCCGGGATCACCGTGACCCACGCCTCGGGACCGGGCACCGGCTCGCCGACCGCCACGTCGACGGCGATGAGCCGGCCCCGCGGCGCGGAGTGGTCGGTGAAGAACAGGAACCGCGAGCCCACGTTGTCGACGAACGAGTAGCGCGCATCGAAGTCGTCGTGGACCTTGATCCAGGGGGCATCGCCGCCCGAGGGCCTCACCCACACCCGCGTTTGCTCGGAGGCCCCCTGCCAGACCTCGACGATCTGCCAGGCGCCGTCGTGGGAGACCTGCAGGTCGTAGCCGAGGCGGGGGTGCTCGGGGTCGTAGAGGACGACCGGATCTTCTGCCTGGGGGGTGCCGAGCGCGTGGAAGTGCACCTTCATGTCGGCCAGCGCAGCCTCCTCCCGGCCCTCGACGGGCGCGGGGAAGCGGCTGTAGTAGAACCCGCGGCTGTCGTGCTCCCACCGGGGGCGGCTGAACTTCACCCACTCGACGACGTCGGGAAGATCCTCGCCGCTGGCCACGTCGCGCACGCGGACAGTGTTCCAGTCGGACCCACCGTCGGACGTGCCGTACGCGAGGTACCGCCCGTCGGGCGAGAGCTCCCAGCTGGTGAGCGAGACCGTGCCGTCCTCGGACAGCGTGTTCGCGTCGAGCAGCAGGCGGGGCTCGGCCTCGACGCCCTCCAGGATCCAGAGTTCGTTCTGGTTCTGCAGCCCGTCGTTGTGCTCGTAGAGGATGTGGCCGGCGGCCCCCTGGCGGCGGGGCACCCCGAACCGCTCGTGGTTCCACATGGCCTGTAGCCGCTCGCCGATCGGCCCCCGGGCCTCCACCTGGGCGAGCCACGCGTCGGTCTGCGCGTTCTGGGCCGTGATCCAGGCGCGGGTCTCGGGGCTGTCGGGGTCCTCGAGCCAGTGGTACGGATCCGGGACCTCGACGCCGAAGTAGGTGTCGATTGCGGAATCGTCTCGACGTGCGTCCACGGTGGTCTCGGGCGAGGGGCTGGACGGAGGGGCAGGGCGCAGGCAGGCGATCGCCGCCACGGTCAGGGCGATCCAGTACTTCGTCATGGGGCCTCCTGTGCCGGACGGCCTGATAACCGCGCTACTCGCATCCCGACTCGGACAGCACCTGTCCCATCGAGACCTTGACGGCGAGGAGGGGCGCGGCGCTGGCCTTCTGCTCCGGCTCGGGCAACGCGACGAGGGTGCGCGCGACCTCGGTGAGCGCGGGCGGGCTGCTCGCCTGGGCCTCGGGGCACGCGTCCCAGTCCTCGAGCAGCGCATGGACGTCGGCCACGAGCTGCCGCGTGGACTCGGTGCGGGCGAACAACGAC
>CAYMSU010000186.1:0-11079 GCA_964393165.1 uncultured Enterobacteriaceae bacterium | reverse complement strand
CTGAGGACGCAAGGGGACGACGTCGACTACACCGACGGGGGCGCCACGGTCACGTGGAGCGGCAACGACCGCACGCGGCGGGTGCAGACCGAGCACACGTTCACCGATGGCGACGGCAACACCGTCGACGTGGTCGGCGATCACCTCAGCGGCGTCCTCGAAGAAGGCGCCCCGTTCTGGGAGAGCGGCTTCACCCTCGACGGCGAGCGGGAGTGGACGTCGGGCGGGGGCGTGTGGTCGCTCACGATGGAGGGCATGGAGCTCCGCTTGATCGATCCCGCCCCCCAGGCGGGCACCGCTCAGCTCACGAGCCCCCGAGACAAGGTCCTCGGTCTCACCTACGAGCGGTTCGACGACACCACGATCCAGGCCACGCTCACGGGCGTCCGCGGGGGCGTCCGCGTCTACCACATCGGCCTGCTCGGGGGCGTGGAGGAGGTCGAGTAGCGCCGTGGTACGGCGCTACGGGGGCGGCCACGTGGGGTGGAACTCCATGCGGACCACCTGGTGGCGCGTGTCGGCGCGCCACACCACGTCGCCCTCGGGGGTGACCTCCCAGATCTCGCCGTTGCCGGTCCACGCGATCAGGGTGTTGCCGCCCGGCAGCCGCCGCGCATCGCCCCGGGCGCCGAAGAACTTCCCCTCGGGGTGGGGATACGACCACGCCTCCCGGTAGGTCCCGGCGTCTTCGTCGACCTCGTACTCGACCACCCGGGTCACCGCGTCCTCCACGTGGTTGCCGTTGTCGAACACCAGGATCCGGTCGCCCGCCGCCTCGGTGAAGTGGCCGTGGCGGACGGGGGCGGCGCCGTCGAGCGGCGTGAGGGTCTCGAGCGGGCCGCCGAGCCACCACTTGACGGTCCCGTCGTGGCGCAGCCGCACGATGCCGTCGAAGTGCCGCACGAGCATCGTGAACTCGCCGGTCTGCTCCTCGTAGTCGAGGCTGTTGGCGTGCGTCCAGTCGAGGTGCTCGGGCAGGAACCCCCGCTCCCGCATGTGGGTGCACGTCCAGAAGGGCTCGATGCCCAGGTCGTCGAGCGCGCTGAAGACCAGCCGGTGGGCGTCTGCGTCTTCGCTGCCCGGCTCGCCGACCCGCAGGGCGTCGGCGGCGAGCCGCCACCGCGTGCCGAACCAGTCGTCGGGCACGCGCACCCGCGACAGGTAGGCGAGCTCCCCCGTCTCCATCTCCACCCAGTCGTGGTGGTGGTCGAGCGCCCGGGTGACCTCGACCACCTCGCGGGTGGTGATGTCGACCCGCTTGATCGTGTTGATGTCGACGAGCGTGTTCTTGTGCCGGTCGCCGTAGAGGACCGAGGCGCCGTCCCGGCTCACCCGGGCGCGCATGGGCCGCACGACCTCGTCGTCGGGCTGGGTCCACCACACGTGGTCCCCGCACCCATCGACCACGCTCACGAAGTGCTCTTGCTGGTCGTTGGTCTGGGTCAGCAGGAGGAAGCCCTCGGCCATCTCCGAGCCTGGCCGGACCCGCTCGATCTCGAAGGTCGCGAGCGAGTCCGGCGGCACCGGCTCGGCCGGCGGCGCCTCGCAGTCACCCTTGGGAGTGCAGCCGAGGGCGGCTGCGCACGTCCACCACATCCAACGCGTCATGGCCCAGTTCTAGCGTGGTCCGGGGACGTCGGTGTTACGTCCGCCGATCGTTTCCCGACACAGGAGGGCGCCTGCGATGTTGATGGTGCTTTCGCCCGCGAAGAGCCTGATCGAGGGACCGGCGGTCGCCGAGCTCCCCCACAGCCAGCCGGAGCTGCTCGACGAAGCGCGCACGCTCGTGAAGACGGCGCGCAAGCTGTCGGTCGGCAAGCTCGAGTCGCTCATGTCGATCAGCACGAAGCTCGCGGAGCTCAACCACCAGCGGTTCCTGGACTACGAGGAGCCGTTCACCGAGGACAACGCGCGCCAGGCGGTGCGCACCTTCAACGGCGACGTGTACCAGGGGCTGGACGCCGCCACGCTCGCGCCCGAGGACCTGGCGTTCGGGCAGGATCACCTCGCGATCCTCTCCGGCCTGTACGGCGTGCTCCGGCCGCTCGACCTCGTGCAGCCCTACCGCCTCGAGATGGGCAGCAAGCTGAAGACCCGCCGCGGCGAGGACCTCTACGCGTTCTGGGGGCCCCGGATCACGCGCCGGCTCGCGGCGTGGCTCGCCGAGCACGACGACCCGACGCTCGTGAACCTGGCGTCGAAGGAGTACTTCTCGGCGGTTCAGCCCGAGGGGCTCCCCGGCCCGGTGATCACCCCGGTGTTCCGGGACGTGAAGGACGGCAAGGCCCGCACCCTCGCGTTCTTCGCGAAGCGGGCGCGGGGCTGGATGGCCCGGTGGGCGCTGCAGCAGCGCGCGACCGGGCCCGAGGCGCTCAAGGACTTCGACGGCGGCGGCTACACCTACCAAGCCGAGCTGTCCACGGACACGAAGTGGGTGTTCACCCGGCCCCAGCCCCCGCCCGCGGGGGGCTGAGCGCTACCGCGGGAGCACGAGGTACTGGGTGGAGCGCCCGCGGAGCACGAGCAGGAGCGCGCGATCCTCGTCTCGCTTCAGCGCCGCTCGCACGTCGCCCGCGTCGCTCACGCCCTGGCGGTTGACCTCGAGGACCACGTCGCCCCGCCGCAGGCCAGCGCGCGCCGCGGCGCTGCCGGGCTCGACGGTCTGGATCACCACGCCCGAGCGCACCCGAGGCGGCAGCTCGAGGCGGTCGCGCAGCTCCGGGGTGAGCGGGGTGACCGACAGGCCCAGAGACGCGTCGCCGGCCTCGGCCGGAGCGTCGTCGCCCGAGTCGTCGCTCGGGGCGTCGAGCTCGCCGAGCTCACCCTTGAGCGTCTTCCGCTTGCCGTCCCGCAGGACCACCGCCTTGAACGACTCGCCGGCCCCCGCATCGGCCACCGACAGCCGGAAGGTGGTCGCGTCGCGGACTTCCTCCCCGTTGAACTCGACCACGACGTCGCCGCGACGGAAGCCCGCGGCCTCGGCCGCGCTGTCCACCGTCACATCCGCGATCAGCACGCCGCCCGACACGTTGTCGAGTCCGAGAGCGGTCTGCAGATCCTCGTCGAGATCCTGGATGGCCACGCCGAGGTAGCCGCGGCTCACCCGCCCGTCGCCCACCAGGTCCGACGCGATGCGCTGGGCCATGTGCGTGGGGATCGCGAAGCCGACCCCCTGGTAGCCGCCCGACCCGCTGATGATCGCGGTGTTGATGCCCACGAGCTCGCCGTCGAGGTTCACGAGCGCGCCGCCGGAGTTCCCGGGGTTGATCGCCGCGTCGGTCTGGATGAAGTCCTCGTAGGAGACGATCCCGAGGTTGGCGCGGCCGGTAGCGCTCACGATGCCCATGGTGACGGTCTGACCGATCCCGAAGGGGTTCCCGATGGCCAGCACCACCTCGCCGAGGCGGAGCTTGCTCGAGTCTCCGTACTCGATGGGGACCAGATCGCTGGGCGGCTCCTCGATGCGCACGACGGCGAGGTCGCTGCGCTCGTCGGTGCCCACCACGGCCGCGTCGTACTCGCGTCCGTCCGACAGGGTCACGTGGATCTCGTCGGCCCCGCCGACGACGTGGTTGTTGGTGAGGACGAGCCCGTCGTCGCTCACGATGACCCCGGACCCGCGGCCCTCCTGCCGGCGCTCGGAGGGCTGCTCGGGCAGCCGCCCGCCGAAGAAGTCCCGGAAGAAGGGGTTGTCGAACGGGGACTGCCGCGGGTCGAGGGCGACGGTCTTCTCGGTGGCGATGTTGACGACGCTCTGGACGGCCTTCTCGGCGACGTCCGGGAGGCGGTCGAGGGCACTCCCCGCGGCGAGGCCGCGGCCGGTGATGGTGGTCTTCGGCGCGTCGTCGGCGGCCGCGACGGCGCTGGAGTCCTTGGCCGAAGAGGCGGCGACGCTCGGCGTGCTGTCGTGACTGGCGGCCTGACAGGCCGGAACGGCGATCAGGCCCGCGACGAGGGCGTGCTGAAGCATGGACACTCCGGTCGTTCGTTACGAGGCCCAAGACAACCACGGGGCTCCCCCCCGTCAATCGGGTCGGACGTCCCGCGACGGCTGGTGACGCGCCGTCACCCGACGTCGTCGGGATCCGTGGGCGCATCGTGGTCGACGACGATGACCTCGTCTTCGGGCGGCTCCATCCACCCGTAGATCATCAGGCCGAGGCCGACGAGCAGCCCCGCGAGCAGCGGACAGCCGCTGCCGATCCCCGCGAGGACGATCAGCCACCAGCTCGGGCGGTCGGCGTAGCCCTCGGTCGCGAGCAGGTCCGGCCCGACCACCACGAGCGCGCCAGACTCCGCGCGCCAGACGTCCTGCAGCACCCGCGGAGCCTCGGGCGTGGCGAAGGCGGACCACTGCGCGTGCAGGGAGTCGGCCCGCTTGAGCCCGGCCAGGGCGGCCTCGACCCCTGGTCCGCCCTCCCCGCACACGGTCGCCCGCTGCACCACGACGAGGTCGATCCCACGCTGCACGGCGAGCTCGCGCGCGTCGGTCGGCCCGGGGAGCCCCTGGGTGGTCGCGACCACCAGCGTCCACCCCCGCCTCGCGCTGTCGATCAGGAGGGATAGCGACTCGGCGGCGTCGGGATGCGCGCAGGCGGTGTCGACCACGCGGTACACGAGGCGCCGGCCCTCGAGCGTGCGCGCCGCCACGTCGAAGATGAAGCGGGGGTTCTCGCGCTCCGTCTGCCACTGCATCCACAGCCGGGGCCCGAGCTGGACCTCGGGCGCGCGCGCCCCCGCGCGGAGCGCCCACGACCGGCCCCGCCGATCCGCGAGCCACAGCCGGACCGGCGGACGGTCTAGGGGCGGGGCCTGCACGATCGGAGAGATCTGCTCGAGCGCCCCCAGCTCGACGAACAGATCCACCCCCCGGAGGCCTTCGCCCAGCGCGGCGAGGGCCTGCCACCAGGCCGGCGGAGCCGCCTCGGGCACCGCGAAGGGCGCCCCCCGGCTCGGCACGGCCACCACGGTTCCGCTGAAGGTCTCGACGTACAGGCCCTCGCGGGCCTCCTCGAGGCGCGCGTCGAACACGCGGTTGGCCGAGTCCCTGGCGTTCTCGGCGACGACGGGCGCGAGCGGCGGCAGCTCGGTCTCCAGGGCGTGTGCGAACGCCCCGCCGGGGTCGTCGCCGGCCTCGGGCGCCGCCGCGGCGGGGCTGGCGAGACCGATCAGGCCGGACAGGACGCCAATGACCATGCCACCTCTCCGAGTGCCCGGTCTATCCGGATCCTCTCTCGGATCGACATCCGCCGGGCATGGCCCTAGACCTCGGGGGGAGGACCAATGAGCCAGATCGAGCACTTCGACCACCTGCTGATCGGCACTGGACAGGCGACGGGGACGTTCGTGGGGGGCATGCCCTCCAACGTGCGCATCGGCATCGTGGAGCGCAGCTTCATAGGGGGAACCTGCGTGAACACGGGCTGCACCCCCACGAAGACGCTCGTGGCCTCGGCACGGGCAGCCCACCAGTGCCGCCGGGCGGCGGACTACGGGGTGCAGACCGGTCCGGTGCAGGTCGACTTCCCCGCCGTGTGGAAGCGCATGGACGATCTGCGCACCAACAACCGGGAGGGCTTCGCGGCGTGGCTCCAGAGGCTCGACCACGTCTCGCTGATCCGCGGCCACGCCCGGTTCGCGTCCAATCACGAGGTGGTCGTGGGCGACCGGCGCCTCACCGCCGACCACATCTACGTGCACACGGGCACCCGGTCCCGCGTGCCCGACATCCCCGGCCTCGACGCGGTCCCCTGGCTCGACCACGCCCGGCTGCTGGACCTGCAAGAGCTCCCGGGGCACCTCGTGATTGTGGGAGGCAGCTACGTCGGGCTCGAGCTCGGCCAGGCCTACCGGCGGTTCGGCGCCGAGGTGACCGTGCTCGAGCGGGGAGACCGCCTGCTCTCGCGGGAGGATCCCGAGTTCTGCCAGGAGCTCTCGTCGCTGATGGCCGACGAGGGGATCCGGGTGCACACGGGGGCGGCCGTCGACCGGGTGGCGCGCACGCCGGACGGGGGCGTCCGCGTGCACTTCGGGGAAGCGTCCGTCGTGGGCACTCACCTGCTCCTCGCCGTGGGGCGGGTCCCGAACACCGACGACCTCGGGCTCGAGCACACCGACGTCGTGCGCGACGACCGGGGGTTCGTGCAGGTCGACGAGCACTGCCGCACGTCGGTGCCCGGCGTCTACGCGCTCGGCGACGTCAACGGCCGGGGAGCGTTCACCCACACCTCCGTCAACGACGCCGAGATCGTGCTCGACCTGCATCACGGCGGCGGCCAGCGCAAGCTGTCGGATCGGTTCCTGACCTACGCGCTGTTCACGGACCCGCCGCTCGCTCGGGTGGGTCCGAACGAGGCCGAGGCCCGCGCGGCGGGGCACGACGTGCGGGTGGCGACGCGACCGATGGAGACGATCAACCGGGCGCGGGAGATGGGCGAGACGCGGGGCTTCGTCAAGCTGTTGGTCGACGGCAGCACCGACCTCATCCTCGGGGCCACCCTGTTCGGCGCGGGGGCCGACGAGATCGTCAACATGTTCACGGCGTTCATGGTCGCCGGAAAGCCCTGTCGGGAGTACCGGAAGGCTGTGTTCATCCACCCCACGATCTCCGAGCTCATGCCGTTCATCCTGGACGGTCTCGAGTGACCCTGCGCGAGCGGGATGCGTTCAAGGCCGCGGCGGCAGAGGCCGCGGTGGCCCTGGTCCAGCCGGGCACCACGCTCGGCCTGGGCACCGGAAGCACCGTCTCGTTCGCGCTGCGTGCGCTGTCCCGGCGCATCCATCGCGAGGGGCTGGTCATCCGGGGGGTGCCCACCTCGCGAGCCACCGAGGTCCAGGCCCGCACCCTCGGGATCCCCCTCACCACGCTCGACGAGGCCGAGCACGTCGACCTCGCGCTCGACGGCGCGGACGAGGTCGACCTGGGCTTCGCCATGATCAAGGGCGGCGGTGGCGCCCTGCTCCACGAGAAGATCGTCGCGCGCGCGGCTGCGCGGCTGGTGGTGATGGTCGACGACGCCAAGCTGGTGCAGGTTCTCGGCGACGCCGCGCTCCCGCTCGAGATCGTGCCGTTCGGGCGGCGCCCCCTGTTGCGCGCGCTCTCGGAGCTCGGCGTCGAGGCACACCTCCGGGAGCAGCACGGCCAGCCCTTCGTGACCGACTCCGGGCACTGGATCGTCGACTGCGCGTTCGGCGAGATCTTCGACCCCTCGGGGCTGCACGCCCGGCTGCTCGATCTGCCTGCGGTGGTCGAGACGGGGCTCTTTGTCGACACCGTGCACACCCTCGTCGTCGCGGGGCCCGACGGCGTGCGGAAGATCGAGGCACGTCCTCAGGATTGATACGGCCCCGGCATGGCGGACGAGATCGACTACTACAGCTACACGCCGCTCATCGTGCCGGAGCGACCCGTCGCGGTGGTGGGCTCCCGGTCTGCGCGGGTCGACCGCGTGGCCCGACTGATGTCCATCCTCACGGGGCTGCCGCTGTTCCTGCTCGACCGGGCGGTCGAGCACCGCATGGGCAAGGATCATCGCCGCGTCGTGCACGAGGACGGGCTGCCGGTGCTCCACAGCGTGGAGGCGGAGCTGCTCGCGCGGCCCCTGGCCCAGCGCACGCCCCCGATTCTGGCGCTCGGCGAGCGCACCCTGCTCGATCCGAGCCTCCGCCGGCAGCTACGAGGGCGCGCCCAGATCGTCTACGTCCGGGCGCCGGGCACGGATCCCGATCTGCATCGGGTGCTCGCCTCGGTCGCGGAGGTCTCGGTGCCACAGGCGGGTCGGCACGAGCAGCGGGTCGCCCAGGACCTCCTCGAGCGACTGGGGCTCGACGTGGAGCTGCCCGACCACCGCTAACGCCCTCAACTCCTGTCGCTCTCGGCCGAAGGGGAGCGGAAGGGGGGTGCCGGTGGCGAGCGCGACGCCAGACGAGCCCTTGGCCACCATGGCCGAGGCCTGGGCCCGAGCGGCCGCTGACCTCGATGCGGACCCCTCCCTCGACGCTCCCCAGCTGCTGGCCCAGCTCGCGGAGGAGCGGGAGGCCTACCACACCGCCCCGGTGCTCTTCTGCACCGTCGACGCCGACTCCCTGCGCGTGGTCCACTGCAACCGCACCCTGCTCGAGTGCCTCGGTCGGTCCCCGGAGGAGGTCCTCGACCAGCCGCTCACCCACTTCGTGCCCGTCGAGGAGCTCGACTGTCTCCAGGACTGGCTCGCCGCACTCGCTGCGAACAAGCCCCACCCCGACCAGGACTTCCACCTGGGCGCGCAGGACCGGTACCTCGTGGTCCGGCTGTCGGGCCGCGTGGACCGGCGACCGGACCGCCCGACCCGGCTGCGCCTGGCGTTCGTGGATGCCTCGAAGGAGCGCCGGCTCGAGGCCCAGCTGGTGCAGGCCCAGCGCATGGAGGCGGTCGGGAGGCTCGCCGGTGGGGTCGCGCACGACTTCAACAACCTGTTGTCGGTGATCACCGCGTGCGCGGCGTTTCTCGAGCCTGCGCTCGACGACCCGGCGTGCGTGCGGGACGTGCACGACATCCAGGAGGCCGCCCGGCGCGGCTCGGAGCTCACCCACCACCTGCTCGCGTTCTCCCGCCAGCAGATGGTGACGGTCGAGGTCGTGCAGCTCCACGAGGTCCTGACGCATCACCAGGACGTCCTGAAGCGGGTCCTCAGTGACGCGGTGGAGCTCGGCGTGGACTTCGCGGAGGGCTTGTTCGTGCGCCTCGATCCGCCGAAGTTCGAGCAGGTGCTCCTCAACCTCGTGATCAACGCGCAGGACGCGATGCCCGCGGGCGGGCACCTCACGCTCACCGCCGCCCGGGTGGACTGGCCCGAGGACGCGGGAGCGCACCACCTGCCGCTGGCGGCGGGCCCGTACGCGCGCCTCGCCGTCCGGGACACCGGCGTGGGCATGCCGCCGGAGGTCCGTGCGCACGTCTTCGAGCCGTTCTTCTCCACCAAGAAGCGGTCGCGCGGCACGGGGCTGGGCTTGTCGATGTGCTACGGCATCGTGCGCCAGCACGGCGGGGGCATCGCGGTCGAGTCGGAGGTGGGCCGGGGGTCCACCTTCTTCGTCTACCTGCCCCTGGTCGACGCGACCGCGCCCCGCGGGGCGAGCGCTCCGCCGGCCCCCCCGCGGGGCCCGGATGGGCGAGGGGAGGTCGTGCTGCTCGTCGAGGACGACGACGCGGTGCGCCGGGTCGCGGCCCGGGCCCTGGGTGAGGCCCGCTACTCGGTGATCGAGGCCCGCGACGGGGCCGAGGCGCTCGAGCGGGCGCGGGAGCAGCTGCACGACCTTTCGCTCGTCGTGACCGACGTGGTCATGCCCCGCCTCGGGGGCCCCGAGCTGGTGGCGTCGCTGCGGCAGCTCCGCCCTGATCTGCGGGTGCTGTACACGTCGGGCTACGCGGGGTCCGCGCGGCCCGAGCGGGCGCGCTATCTCGCGAAGCCGTTCACCCCGGCGGATCTGCGCATCGCGGTGCGCGACGCGCTCGAGGGCGCGGCGACGTAGGCGTCAGGCTGGTCGCGAGAACCAGCGCCACGCCTCGCGGATCGCGTCTTCTGGAGGGCCGGCGCGCCAGCCGAGCTCCCGCGCGGCGCGCCCGCTGTCGAACACGAAGCCGCGCGCGTACCCCCAGCGAACGGTCTGCGAGGTGATCGGCTGGTCGCGCCCGGTGACCGCCTCGACCAGATCGCCAACGAGCCCCATCCCCGCGGCGATGGGGCGCGGGGCCGCGAGCCAGGGCGGGGGACGCCCCACGATGGCGGCGATGCGGCGGAACGCCTCGGCGTAGGTCCAGTTCTCGCCGCCGAGGATGTACCGCTCGCCGGCCACCCCGTGCTCGGCGGCGGCCCACGCGCCGCGGGCGACGTCGCGGGCGCCCACGAAGCAGTTGGCCCCGGGTGCGGCGAGCCACCCGTGACCGGCCGCGATCTGCAGGATCATCCGACCGGAACTCGGCTTGGCGTCGTAGGGCCCGAACAGGAACCCCGGGTTGACGATCACGACGTCCTGGCCCTCCGCCGCAGCGTCGCGGGCGAGGTCTTCCGCCGCGCGCTTGGTCGCCGCATACCCGTCGAGCAGGCCGTGGGCTTCGAGGTTGAACGGGTGGGCCTCGGTGCACGGGCGGCCGTCCTCGGACACCCCCACGGCGGCCGTCGACGAGACGTGGACGATCCGGCCCACCCCGGCGGCGCGGGCCGCCCGCAAGACCGTGGCCGTGCCCTCCACGTTGGCCCGGACGAGCGCGGGCGTGGGGCGGGCCCGCAGCGAGGTGGCCGCCGCGCTGTGGAAGACGACCTCGGCGCCCGCGAAGGCCCGCACGAGGGCGGCCTCGTCGGCGAGATTGGCGGGCGCCCAGCGCAGGTCGAGCCCGTCGAGGTGGCGGCGGTCGGACGTGGGCCGGTAGGTGGCCACCACCTCGTGGCTGCGGGCCAGGGACTCGGCCGCGAGGTTGCCGCCGAGCAGCCCGGTGGCGCCGGTGATCGCGACCTTGGCCACGCTACTCCCGCCGCACGAAGTCGTCGTCGTCGGTGGCGAGCGTGCCGAGGTGCAGGATCCGCGAGCCGCTGTTCGCGACGGGATCGAGGGCGCGGCCGATGACGATGCCCGACTCCGGGGCCACGTAGTCGCGGATGACGTGGCCGAACGGATCGGTGAGCCGGGCGATGGGCTGGCCCTCCTCCACGAAGTCCGCGAGACCGGGGAACACGTCGAGCAGGCCGCCGTGCTGGGTGTACAGCCAGCGGCTGCGGGAGCAGAGCACGGGCGGCTCGCCCATCGCGAGCGGACGGCGGGGAAGCATGGACAGCTCCCCGAGCACGGCCCGCAGGCCCGCGACCGACCGCCGGATGAAGTCGCGCTGGAACCGGGAGGGGTTGCCGACCTCGAGCTTGATCACGGGGTTGTCCGCGGCTCCGCGCAGACTGCCGTCGAGCGCCGGGTTGCGCATCATCACGCCTTCGAAGGTCATCTCGCCGACCCGGTAGGGCACCGGCGTCGCGACGATCTGGGCCGAGGCGGCGATCGGCCCAAAGGCAACCAGTGCCGACAACAAAGCTGTTTTCAATCCGGTCATTG
>CAYMSU010000185.1:0-11104 GCA_964393165.1 uncultured Enterobacteriaceae bacterium | reverse complement strand
CCCGACGGCAGCGGCTTCGAGCTGTCGGTCGTGAACCAGGCGTTTGGTCAGACCGGCATGCCCTTCGAGCAGTCCTACCTCGACGTGCTCGCGGAGCAGTACGGGGCGGCGATGCGGCTGCTCGACTACGCAGAGGACCCCGAGGCAGCGCGCGAAGCGATCAACGACTGGGTGCTCGACGCCACCAACGATCGCATCGAGGACCTGATGCCGCCGGGCAGCATCACGGGCGCCACGCGGATGGTGCTCGCCAACGCGATCTACTTCAAGGCGAGCTGGCTCGTGCCGTTCTCGACCTCCGAGACCCGGCCGGAGGCCTTCGACACGCTCGATGCAGGCGAGGTCACGGTGGACACGATGCACGGCACGGTGGAGGACGGCGCCTTCTACACGGGCGAGGGCTTCGTGGTCGCCGAGCTGCCGTACCTCGGGGAGTCCGTCACGATGGGCCTGCTCGTCCCCGACGCGGGTCGGTTCTCGGAGATCGAGGCGTCGCTCGACCACGAGGCCCTCGGTGCCGCGATCGACGGGCTCGTGCCGGCCACCGTGGACCTCGCCATGCCGAAGTTCGAGTTCGACAGCGACTTCGACCTCATCCCGCCGTTCCAGGCGCTGGGGCTCGAGGCGCCGTTCTCGGGCGCGGACTTCTCGCGCATGACGACAGCGGCGGACCTCACCATCTCGGGGATCTTCCACAAGTCGTTCATCGCGGTGAACGAGGAGGGCACAGAGGCGGCGGCGGCGACCGGCGTGGCCTTCGACGAGAGCGCCGCCGGCAAGTTCGCGGAGCTCACGGTCGACCGCCCGTTCCTGTTCTGGATCCGGGACCGGCCGAGCGGCGCGGTGTTGTTCCTCGGTCGGGTGGTGGACCCGAGCGCGGGGTGAACGCCGCCCCGCCGCCCCGCACGTTCGGGGTGGAGGTGCCCCTTGTTCCTGGTGATCACGGCGTGGCTCGGCTGCCAGCCCGATGACGCGACCCCCGCCCCGGCCTCGCCCGAGCCCTGCCGCGCGGTCGACGGGCCCCTCGCGTTCACCGCCGCCCCCGCGCTGCCCGGCCCGTCGGAGGGCGGCGCGCTCGTGGCGATCGGGAACCGCCTGGTCGTCGCGGGTGGCTTCGACGGCGAGAGCGTGGTCGACACGGTGTAGATCCGCTGGCTCGACGAGGAGACGTGGGCGCCAGGGCCCGCGCTCCCCGCGCCCCGCCAGCACCTGGCGCTCCTCGCGGTGGGAGCGCGGCTGTACGCCATCGGCGGCGACACCGGCGACGCCCACCGCGACGTCTGGTCGGCCGCGATCGAGCCCGACGGGCTCGGGGACTGGCGAGACGAGGCGCCGCTCCGGCGGCCGCTGGCGTTCATGGGCGCGGCCGCGCTCGACGGCGCCATCTGGCTGTTCGGCGGCTTCGGCCGCGACACTGCGCTGTCCGACCGCATCTTCCGCGGGGACGTGGCGTTCGACGGGACGCTGACGTGGTCCGCGGCCGGCCGGATCCCGGACGTCCGCTTCGCGCCGGGGGTCGCGGCGACCGCCGAGGAGGTGTGGCTGCTCGGCGGCTCCGATCAGACGTTCTCGGGCTCCGTGCGCACCTGGCGGGCGCCGCACGACGCCGACGGGCTCGGCGCCTGGGAGGCGGGACCGGATCTCGTGGACGGAGTGATGGCGCCGATCACCGCCCCCTTGGCGAACGGCGAGGTGGTAGTCGCCGGCGGGTTCACCGGCGGCGACTCGGTGAGCGCGGCCTGGCGCCTGGTGGACGGGGCCTGGGAGGCCTACGGCGCGCTGCCCACGGGACGGTTCTCGACCTACCACGCGATCGCCGGCGGCCGGATGCACACGCTCGGAGGCTGGACCGGGAACTTCGCCGAGGTGCTCGACGACGCTTGGTCGAGCCCCTTGTGTGCGGAGACCCCGTAGCTACTTGATCCCGACGTTGAGCGACAGGCTGCCCTGGAAGCCGCGCCGGTAGTCTCGCCAGAGCTCGCCTCCCTGCGTCCAGTCCCACCTCGGGTTGATCAGGTTCGAGGCCGTGACACGAAGGCCCCCGGTGTAGTGGTCGGTCTCGAACACCTGCCAGGTCCACGCCGCGTTGAGGCCCTCGATCGGCTCGAGGAAGACGTTCGGCTGGGTGAAGGCCCCCGCCCGGTGCAGCCGCCGCCCCACCACGTTCAACGACACGGTCACGTCGTGGGCCTCCCCGGAGTACCCCGCCTGCACGTTGAGCGTGTAGGTGGCCTGCCCGTCGAGCGGCCGCACCGAGTCCGTGTTCACGCCCGACTCCTCCAGCGTGACGCGGGAGTTGAGCAGCGCGAGGTTGGCCACCGTGTAGATCGGGCCGAACTCGAGGCGCCCGCCGAGCTCGAGCCCCAGCACGCGGGCCTCGTCTGCGTTCTGGTAGGCCGGCACGGGGTCGGAGCCCCCGACCTGGAGGTACGAGCGCTCGATGGGGTCGGTGTACTGCTTCCAGAAGCCGCCGATCGTGATCGACTCGGTGGTGGACGGGTACCACTCCCAGCGCACGTCGGCCCCGTTGATCATCGCCGGCCGAAGCTCCGGTCGGCCGAGGAAGAACTCCCCCGTGTCGGGATCGATGAACCGCGCGTCGGACAGCTCGTTCAGGTTCGGGCGGGACGTGCTCCGCCCGTACGCCGCGCGCAGCTGCATGGACTCGCCCAGGAAGACTGTCGCGGAGGCCGACGGGTACATCGCGCACTCCGCGCCCGAGAAGCACGCCTCGCGGTGGTCGAAGCCGCCCTCGACCGCGTTCTCGTCGTTGGGCTCGAGCTGGAAGGTGGTGACGCTCACCTCGGCGCGCTCGTAGCGGAGCCCCCCCACCAGGCGCACGATGTCGCCCAGGCGGGCGTCGGCGAGCCCGTACACCCCGAACACGCGGAGGGAGCCGATGTAGTCGTCGCGGATGCCGTTGGACCCGTCACGGAAGTCGAGCGTGCCGTCGTCGCCCGTGTTGGCGGGATCGTAGAGGACCTCCGGGTTCGTCTCGATGATGTCGGCCCCACGGTCCTCCTCCGGAGACCAGTTGTAGGACCGGGTGAACGCGTCGCGATCCTGGGAGGTGCCGGCCACCCCCGTCTTGAGCTGGAAGCCGAACCACCGCTCGTCGGGATCGGACAGCACGAAGGTGCCGTCGATGGCGTAGCTCCGCACCGCGTCGGACACACCGCTGAACTCGCGGACGGCCCCGGAGTCCCCGAAGACGCCGAACTCGCCGTTCTCCTCGCGGTCGATGTACGCGTAGGACCGGCGGTCGGGCGCATCACGACCGGCGCTGGCGATCATCCCCCGGTAGTCGAGCTTCACCGCGCCGAAGTCGTTTCGCCCGGACAGCTGCTGGGCGAGGATCTGCCGCTCGATCCAGGACAGCGCCGTTTCCCGCACGATTCCGTCATCGCTTCGGTTTTGAGGGCCGGTGATGACCTCCGTCCGCTGCTGGGTCTGGTGCGCATAGAACGTGTTCGCCGATAAGTCGTGCCTGTCCCACTGGGCCTGGACGGTCAGGATCCCCCCGACGTCGGCGTTGTAGTCCGTCCGCCGCTCCGTGAAGCTGTTCTGGCGGACGAGCTCCCCGCCGTTCAGCGCGTAGCTGCCCTGGAACCGCTCCTGGCGGCGCCAGGACGTGCCCAGGTTGAGCGCGCCGACGGCGCCGAGCTTCCCGTCTCCGGGCAGGTTCACGCTCCCCGCACCCGACAGCGACAGGCCGAAGTCCGGGGGTAGCGTGCGCTCGTCGGCGTCGTAGACGTTCGAGAACTGCTTCGCGACCGCGGCCTGCTCCTCGTCGTCGAGGCCCGTGAGGTCACCGGACGCCGCATTGATCGCCACCACGTCGTCGGGCAGCGCGCGGGTGCCGTCGTCGTAGCCGAAGAAGTCGAAGGCACCGCCGTCGTAGTCGAGGCCGTTGCTGAACGAGCTGACCGAGTTGAGGCCGGAGCTGATCCCGAGCGTGAGGAAGGCCTCGTCGGGCACGCCGCGCGTCCGCAGGTTGATCAGCCCGGCGCCGAAGCTCGCGGGCAGGTCCGCGGAGTAGCTCTTCTGGACCTCGATGCCCGAGAGCACCCCGGTGGGGAACAGGTCGAGCGGCACCACCCGGACGAGCGGCTCGGGCGACGGCAGCGGCGAGCCGTTCCACAGGGTGGCGGTGTAGCGGAACGGCTGCCCCCGCACGAGCACGAACTTGCCCTGCTCGACGGTGAGGCCCGACACGCGCTGGAGCGCCTCGGCAGCATCCCCGTCGCCCGCCGCCGCCATCTGCTCGGCGCCAAGCACCTCGACCACGCTCGAGGTCTCACGCTGCGCCGCGATCGTCGACGCGACGTTGCCCTCGACGTAGGGCGCCGTGACCACGTAGTCCTGAAGCTGGATGCCCGCGGGCGTGAGCTCGATGTTGGCGGTGACCTCCTTCTCGGAGATCACGCGCATGTTGTCGAGCGTCTGCGTGGCGTAGTCGGGATGCACCACCGAGATGGCGTAGGTGCCGGGGGCCAGCTCCGCGGCGAACGCCCCGTCGCGATCTGTCCTGGTCTCCACGGAGGTGCCGGTGAAGAACACCCGTGCGTTGACCACGGGCTTGCCGTCCTCGGCCGAGATGATCTTGCCGACCATCGCGCCGGGCGGGAGATCCGGCTGATCCTCCCCAGACGAGCGCGCGCTCTCGGAGCGCTCAGAGGCGAGCGGCAGGCTCTCGCTCGAGCTCTCGATGTCGAGCGCGGGCTCCGCCCCTTCCTCGAGGGTCACGATGACCTGGACGATCTCGTTCTTGTCGGTCAGCAGATCGAGCTCGACGATGGGCACGCCGTCGCGTACGAGCGCCACCGGCAGCCGCCCCGACGGAATGTCGACCTCGATCCCTCCGGTCTCGTCGGTCTGGCCACGGGACTCCCCGCCCACCTGCAGCTCGAGGCCGGCCACGGGCACGCCGCCCTCGAAGACGAACATGGACAGCCCGGAGGTCGCCGCCGACGCAGGCTTCTTGCGCTCCTCGGCGGAGGCTGGCGCGGGCGCCGTGCCGGTAGAGGGAGGTTCCTCGGGGGCCGCCCAGCTGACGGCGACCAGGTGCAGAGCAACAGGCAACATGGGTCGGGTCCTTCGTCAGCAGATCCGGATGACTAGCAGCGCCACCGCTCTTCGCGGCAGTCCGACATGGCCTTGCGCAGCTCGGTGGCCTGCCGGAAGATCCCCGGGTCGCGGATGCCCGACAGCAGCTGGTCGGAGCGGTCGTAGTCCCCGGTCTTGAACAGCGCATAGGCCAGCGCGTAGCGCAGCCCCTCGTCCTGCAGCAGGCCGACCCGGCGCAGATCGCGGTCCATGATCGCGACGAGCTCGTAGCGGCGCAGCTCGAGGAGGATCCCCAGGCGCTGCCGCAGCCGCATCTTGCTGTCGGCGACCCGCGCGTTGAGGGCGAGCGCACGGAAGAGCTCCCCCGCCTGGCGGTACAGCTCCGCCGCGTCGACCGCGAGATCGTCGGAGCCGTCGAGCGACGCGCGCTCCAGCATCACCGCGGCGGTGCGGTACTGCCCGCGGTCCTTGTACAGGCGCGCGAGCTCCGAGGCGACCGCGTGAGACTGGGGGAAGCGCAGCCGCGCCAGCTCGAGGAACTTGATCGCGTCGGCCTGACCTCCCGAGCGGTTCAGTGCGACGCCGATGGCCAGGTAGTCCTCGGCCTTCGCGTCCGTCCGCTCGAGGTAGAGCCGGCCGAGCTGGGCCGCGGCCTGGTACAGCTGCAGCTCGATCGCGATGAACACCTTGCGGCGAAGCAGCTCGTGGTACTTCGGGTGGACCTTCATGCCCTGCCCGAGCACGTCCCACGCCTCGGGGAACCGCTCCAGCTTGCGGTACGCCTCGGCGCGCAGCGGAAAGGTGGACGGGATCTCCTCGCCCCGCGCCCCGGCCTTCTCGAACGCGGCAAGCGCCTCCTCGAAGGCATCGGAGTAGAAGTGCGCCTGCCCGAGGTAGACGTACCAGATCTTGTCGAACTGGACGTCCTTGTCCTCGGCCGCCTGCTTCTCCTGCAGCTCGATCGCCTCGCCGAAGTCGATCGCGGCCTGGCTGAACAGCGACAGGTTGAGGTGCACGAGGCCCCTCACGAGGTGGTACCGCGCACGGTCGAGCTTCTTGTCCTCGGTGTCGACCTGCTCGAGCACGCCGGCCGCGCGCTCGTAGTTCCCGTCGCGCACGAGCACGGTCGCCAGCTCGAGGTAGTCGACGTCCTCCGCGGGAGCCTCGTCGCCCTTGGCTGCGAGCGCCGGGGCGACGAGCAGGAGCAGCAGCAGCATGGTCAGCCAGCGTGGCATCGTCTACCTCTTGAGGTCGAAGCGAATCTTCTGGCGCACCCAGACCTTGACCGGCTCACCCTGGTAGGTGCCCGCCTGGAACTTCCACTGGCGGATCCCTGCCTTGGCGGCGTCGTCGAAGGCGCCGGGGGGCTTCGACTCGATCACCTTGATGCGCTCGATGCCGCCGACCTTGTTGATCAGCAGGCTGAGCACGACGTAGCCCTCGACGCCCTGGTCGCGCAGCCGGCGCGGGTACTGCATGGGCGACTGCTGGACGGGCTGCGGGGCGTTGTCGACCGTGTCGCTCGTGTGCACCACGTCGCCGCTGCCGGAGAGCAGATCGGAGTTGGCCGCCCCGAGATCCTGGAAGTCGAGGCCCGGGATGTCGACCGCGATGCCGCTCATCCCCGACGTGAGCGCGGCGAGCGAGGGAGGCGGCGGGGTGTTCGTCTTGGGCTTCGGCTTCGGCTTCGGCCTCGTGACCTTCGGCTTCGGCTTCGGGGTCGGCTGCGCGATCTCGATGGTGGTGGAGGCCCCCACGTCCTGCTTCTCGGGAGGCTGGGAGAACTCGTTCATCAGCACCACGGACCCGAGCACGATGGTCGAGCCCACGACCATGAAGACCGCGCCGTAGAGGTGCTTGAGGGTCCCCTGGTTCATCGGCCGACTTCCAGCTCGGTCGCCACGCCCACGTCTTCCGCGCCGGCGAGCCGTGCCTCGTCTACTACGTCGATGAGGCGGCGGGTGGGCACCGTGTCGTCGGTGACCACGAGCACCGACTCCGAGCTCCCCGCCTTGAGCAGGTCGCGCACGCGGCTCTGGATCATCCAGGGGCGAATCGGCTGGCCGTCCATGTAGGTGGTGCCGTCGCGCGCGATGAAGATGCGGATGTCCTTCGTGGACGACCTCGACGCACTCGACGCCTTCGGCCGGTTGATCTCCACGTCCATGTCCTTCTGGAAGGTCGTGCTGACCATGAAGAAGATGAGCAGGATGAAGACCATGTCGATGAGCGGCGAGATGTCGATCCCCCCCTGCTCTTCCTTCTTGCGTCGGAGTTTCATGCCCGAGCCTCCTGCGGACCGCAGAGGATGTTCTTGATCTCGTCGATTTGGGTCTCGAAGACCCGCTGGCGCCGCTGGAGCAGGCCGCGGATCACGAGGCCGGGAATCGCCACCACCAGGCCGAACTGGGTGGTCAGCAGCGCCTGGGAGATCCCGCCGGCGATGCCCCCCGACTGCGACGTCAGGGTCATGTCGCCGAGAGAGGCGAAGGTCTCGATCATGCCGGAGACGGTCCCGAGCAGCCCCATGAGCGGCGCCACGGCGACAATCCCGCCGGTCAGCACCTGGAACCGATCGAGCTCGCGGATCTCGCGCCCAAACACGTCTTCGAGCCGATCCCGGAGGTTGGCGGGTGCGGTCTCGGCCTTGAGGCTCACGCCGAGCAGCGCGACGCGCTCGACCGCGCTGCGCGCCGAGGTGAGCTCGCCCTCGCGGATCTTGCGGAGCAGCTGCCGCGGCTCGAGGCCGCGGCCCCGCCGCAGCGCCGCCACCCGATAGCCCAGCCCGTACCACAGGGTCACCGTGAGCAGGATGAGGGGTGGCATGACGTAGCCACCGAGCTCGACGTACTTGAAGAAGGCTTCCACGGGACCATCCGCGCCGAAGGAGGGGAGCTACTTGCCCGCGGCGGGCCGGGCGTCCTTGTGGACGTTGACCACGTGCAGCACGGCGTGCTCCACGTCGGACTCGATGCCGTCGCCCCAGCCCTTGAGCAGGTTGCCCAGCAGCAGGGTGGGAATCGCGACGATCAGGCCGAGCTCGGTGGTCACGAGGGCGGTGGAGATGCCGCCGGACAGCATCTTCGGGTCGCCCGTGCCGTACTTGGTGATGACGTCGAACGTCGAGATCATCCCCGTGACTGTGCCGAGCAGGCCGAGCAGCGGCGCCACGGCCGCGATGACCAGGATGATGGTGCCGAACCGCTGCACGCGCCGGCTCTCCGCGAGCAGGCTCTCGGACACCACGTCCTCGATGTCTTCGTCGCCGCTGCGCAGACTGGGCAGCAGCGAGGTGAGCACGCGACCGCCGGCCCCCGAGGCCCCTCGGGCGACCTCCAGGGCCTGCTCGTAGTTGCCCTGCTGCACGAGCTCGCCCACGGACTGCTCGAGCTTGCCGGTGTCGCCACCCGCGCGCCACAGCAGGAACGTGCGCAGCCCGGCGAGGAGGAGGCCGACCGCGCCGAGGACGACGATCACCCAGCCGATCGCGCCGCCGCTCGCGACGTGCTCGAGGGCGGTCTCGCCCTCCCCGTCATCGACCTGGGTGTTCATGTTCTCGATGATGAACATCGACAGCCGGTCCGGGGACTCGCCCGCGGCGAGCGCGCGCGCATCGTCGCCGTCGGAGTCCTTCCACACCTTGAGCTTGCCGCCGCCGGCCGGCGCGAGCGCGCCCGCGCCGCCCTCGGCCACGCCGTAGGCCGCCACGCGGCCCACGTACAGGATCTTGCCGTCGACCTTCGTGCCGTCCTTCGTGAAGAAGGACCCGTCCTCGGAGTACACCGTGGCCAGCTTGTCCAGCAGCCCGAGCGACCGGTCGATGGTCTGAGAGGTGACGTCGGTGCGCTCGACCGTCTCGGACGGCTCCGGGATCTCGATGCCGTAGTCGGTCAGCGTCTGCCGGGCCTGCGCAAGCGTGGCGTCGACCAGCTCGCGGTCGTCGACCGGCGAGTTCTGTGACTGCACCGAGAGCTTCTCGCGGAGGCTCTCGACGCGCTCCTCGAGAGACAGCAGGCGGGACTCGAGGCCGGAGATCTCGGCATCGACCGCGGCCTCCTCCTGCTTCGTCTGCCGGGTGACCTGACCCAGCCGCTGGGACAGCTGCTTCTTGAGGCCCGCGAGGAAGGCGAACTCCCGGCGGTAGGCCTCCCGGAGGCTCACGTCGGGCGAGACCGTGGTGGCCGCCTCTGCGGAGGCCTCCCCACCGTCGTCCTGGCCGAGCGCGGGCGCCGCGAGGCCGAGACCGACCACGGCGAACAGAGCGAAGAGGGCGCGCATCAGTTGCTCCCCGGCAGCGCGTTGGGAACCTCGAAGAAGCCAGTGCGGACCTGCCGCTCGAAGCTGTCGAACAGATCCTCGATCAGCCGCGCCTCGCCCCCCGCGGCGACCTGGTAGGTCCACCCCGAGCCCCCCTTGACGGCGTAGCCGAAGCGCTCGTCTCCCGTGCGGAAGTACATCGACACCATGCCGAGCCGCACGACGTCGGCCAGCTGCTCCTCGCCGTCGACCGTGATGGTCTGGCGGAACATCTCGCTCTCGCGAGCGAGCCGCAGCTCGTCCTCGAAGAAGGTCCAGATCTGGTTGAACGCCCGGGCAGCCGAGATCTCCTCGGCGGCGAGCTTGCTGTCGACGGTGGCGAGATCCGCGACCCGCTCCTCCGTCATGTACGGCAGCGCGGTCTTCATGCGGCTCTGCAGGCGCTGCGAGGCGTCCTTCGCCATGGGCCTGAGCTCGGCGATCTCGGCGCTCACGTCGGTCGCCTCGGAGCGAAGCTCCTCGAGCTCCCGCTGCAGCTTCTTGGCGTCGAGCTCCTGACGCTGGATCTGCGCCTGCAGCTCGGCGCGGCGCTGCGACAGGGAGCTCATGCGGTTGCGGTGCTCCTGCTGCTGCGCCTCGATGTCGTCGTGCAGGCCCTCGACCTCGCCGCGCAGCTCGATCAGCTTATCGGCCAGCGTGGACAGGTCGTTGTCTGCGCTGATCGCGAGGGCGGGCACCGCCAGCGCGGCTACACCGAGGCCCGCGAGAGCCAGGGCGGACAGGGAGGGCCGACGGGGCGGGACGCCTCGGGCCGGTGAAGGGATCTTCATCGTGCATCCTCGCAGCAGGGCGGGGGGACGGGCCTAGGGACGGGTGCTGGGTCTCGGACGAGAGAAAAGCGTGCACATAGAAAAAGCGCCACCTCGTCGGTGGAGGTGGCGCCAGGAGAGCAGGTCCGGGGGGAGGCTACAATCCCCCGCCCCGAGACCCGCGTAGGACCCAGACTACCCCTCGGGGTCGTCGCAGTCGTCGGTGAGCGCGCCGGGCGAGCAGTTGAAGATCGCGTCGAAGTACTCGAGGTCGGCCGGGAGGGCGTCGTCGATGTCGAGGCAGCCCGCCTCGAAGGCCGTACCGGTGGTGCCGTCGCCGTCGGTGTAGACCGAGCGGAACACCTTGCCGCGGAAGCCCTCGCGGTGCAGCGCGCCGCGGGTGTCGTTGGAGGCCGTGCCCGCACCACCGATGACGGTCAGGTTGGCAATGTTCGGGGCCGTCTGGGGCTCGGCGTCGAAGTCGTCGCCCTGGTTGTCGGACTCGATGCCGCGGTCACCGTTGGTGGAGCCGATGGTGACGAGGGCCCACTGGATGTTGCCCACGTAACCGAGGTCGATGTCGAGCGCGTCGTCATCCACACCGTTGCAGATGATCCACTTGGCGTCGGCCGCGCCACCGAACCACTCGATGCAGTCGTCCTCGGAGCCGAGAACCTGCACGTACTCGATCGTGGTGCCCGAGCCGGCCGCCTCGACCGTGAGGCCCTGGACCTCCTCGTCGGTCCGGAACTCGAAGCCGGACTCGGCGATGATCACGTAGCGGAGGGTGCCGCTGCTGTCACCGTTGTCGCTGCCGCCGTAGTAGCGCTCGGCGTCGGTCGGGGCGGCCTCGGTGAGCAGCTCATCGTTGGCGTCGCCCGAGTTGGTCACACCGAAGCCCGACAGGATCACGCCGCCCGACTCGCCGCGGCCGGTCAGGAGCGCCGGGTCGCCGGTGATCACGTCGGGCG